>CBDULX010000053.1:0-15756 GCA_965368175.1 uncultured Gammaproteobacteria bacterium
CATGAGGATCGGTGGCCCAGCGATTAAAACCGGGATTGAGTCGGTACAGGGTTTCGAGATCCAGCTCAGACATTTCTGCCGCCATGGCCAGATCGATTTGCGAGCCGGTTTCTACGCGTTCCAGATAAGGTGCATCTTCAATGCATCGCAGGCTTATGTTATGAGCTCTGGGGTCGGCGACCAGGCGCTTTAGTGCGAGTAATTTGGGTACATAGGCCTGGGTTTCTTTGGGCAGTTCCAGGTTCCAGAAATCTATGGGACGATTTTTGCGCTGGTTTTTACGGACCGCACGTCGCACAGTGCCGGAACCCGAATTGTAGGCAGCCAGAGCCAGCAGCCAGTCACCATCAAATTCGCGATGAAGGTTTTCCAGATACTTTAATGCAGCCATTGTGGAAGCATAAACATCGCGTCGACCATCGTACCACCAGTTTTGTTTCAGGCCATAGATGCGGCCGGTAGAAGGGATAAACTGCCAGATACCGGCGGCCCGACCATGGGAATATGCAAAGGGCTGAAAGGCGCTTTCCACAATGGGTAACAGAGCCAGTTCGGCAGGCAGGCCGCGGGCTTCCACTTCTTCAATGATCAGGTGCAGGAAGGGTTCAGCCCGTTCTACTACACGATCGAGGTAATCATTATTACGGCTGTACCAGCTTAGTTGAGTCAGCAATCGAGGATGGTCTTCCTGGCTCGGTAGTGAAAACCCGGAGCGAACCCGGTTCCAGATATTCTGTTCGTACCAGTAAGCGTAATCATCCGGGTTAATGGCAAACAGGGCATCTTCTTCAGCCTGTTCCTGCTCGATGCGTAGCTGTTCTTCTTCTTCTGACAGGGTGGTTAGTTGCAAACATCCACTGACAGACAGCAGTAATAAGCTGATGCTGGTAGCCTGGAGTGCTTTTAGTATTTTGATTTGGAAGTTTAGTAAAAACAATATGTTGACAACTTTTTTTAGATTTGTTGTTAGATATATGTACAATGTTACTGAGTGTAAAGCATTTAAATCAGTAATGTGTGTAATTTACCACAAAATAAACAACTTTTAACCGGATCTGGGAAATATGGCAAGTAATAAGAATTCAGCAGTTGAAATATTTACCGATGGCGCCTGCAGGGGCAATCCAGGCCCCGGAGGCTGGGGTGTGTTGATGCGTTTTGACGGCAATGAAAAAGAGCTGCACGGTGGTGAGAAAGACACTACTAATAATCGTATGGAGTTAATGGCGGCCATTATTGGCCTGGAAAGCCTGAACCGGGATTGCCAGGTAAGGGTATACACCGATTCCAAATATGTGATGCAGGGTATTACCGAATGGATTCATAACTGGAAAATCAAGGGCTGGAAAACTGCCAGTAAGAAACCGGTGAAGAATGCCGATTTATGGCAACGACTGGATCGGGCGAGGGAGCAGCATCAGGTGGAATGGCATTGGGTAAAGGGGCATTCCGGTCATGAAGAAAATGAACGGGCCGATCAGCTGGCCAACAGGGGCATTGACGAGTTGCAATAATTCAGTGGCGAGGTAGACTGAGTTGATTCAAACCGTCCAAGAATCAGCATGCGAAAAATTGTCCTAGATACCGAAACTACAGGGCTTGAGCCCAGTCGTGGCCACCGAATCATCGAAATTGGCTGTGTAGAAATTATCAACCGCCGTATCACTGAAAACACCTACCACCAGTATATTCAACCGGATCGTGAGATCGATGAAGGTGCCTATGAAGTGCATGGCATAAGCAACGAATTTTTGGCCGATAAACCCCGGTTCAAGGATATAGTTGAGGATTTCATGAGCTTCGTGAATGGCGCAGAACTGATAATTCATAACGCCCCCTTTGATGTTGGGTTCCTGAACCATGAGCTGGCTATGCTCGAACCGGTCTGGGGTAAGGTGAGTGATCACTGCAGCATCACCGATAGCCTGGTCATGGCCCGCAGGAATCATCCAGGACAGAAAAACAATCTGGACGCACTATGTAAACGCTATGAAGTAAATAACTCAAAGCGCGAATTACACGGTGCGTTACTGGACGCGGAATTACTGGCTGAAGTCTATCTAAGGATGACCGGGGGCCAGGAAAGTTTATTGCTGGGTACTGGAGATGGCCCTAATTCCTCCAATATGGCCAGTCCGATACGTCGGGTGGATTCCAGTCGAGTAGAACTAACAGTATTACGGGCGACGGCAGATGAAATGTCGGCCCATGATGAAATTCTTGAGAAGCTGGGGGATTCCTGTGTATGGAATCGTACAGTGGATTAGTTTAGTATGATTGTTTTTTTGATAATGTTCTCTCTGATGCTGTATTCTTACAATTTCCTTCAATTCATGTCATAACGCCAAAACGGAATGGCTTGGCGCTTTTATTTCCATTATGTTGATTTTTTTGATTGCGGTCGCGAGAAAGGCTGACCTTTCTGGCAATTAAACCCTGGTTATCAGTGTGGCATTCGAACTCGACCGTTGAACCCGTTTTCAAATACTGGCAGTTGACGAGGTCTGTTTTGTTTACTTTTATGTCAGGTCCAGATCCGTTATCCAGAAATCCATAATCTTTTTCACGAAACCATTTTTTTACTACTGTTTGCATAATGTTACCTTTAAATGTTCTATATGTTTAATTTACGGGACGATGAATTGAAGTCACAAAGTACTAAGGAGCCTCAGATCAGGACGTGTTTGTTTAATACTGACTTAAAGCGTCCGGATTTTCCCTGATTCAGATTCCAGATGATTATCTGTGATATAAACAGGCTGTTTCTGTACCGCAGTCTTTTTCAATAGCATCGGGATTGTGTTTAATATTCTTATGTCTAATCGCGAGTATTCCAGGACTTTCTGGCCCAGAGTTGATTGATTAAGGCCTGAGCTGGTTTTAAAAACTACATTAGTCATTGATCTATAAAGGTATATCAAATCTGAAAAGGATGACAGCTTCAAGACTGTTGATAAGCTGCTGGAGTCATATCGCTGTATTCTCAGGCTATCAACTCCTGAATCGTTAGCATGACCTTGAAGTCATTCAGACCGGGTTGATAGAGTATAGTTCCTATTCGCTCGATTTCATATTCTATCTAACAGATCGGATGTACGGTATTAGATGAATTTTATAAAATGTACTGAGTATGAAGAAATTCTGTTTATCATCTTCTCCTTGAGAAGACTGTCTCATAAGCTAGCTGCTCGTATAAGCCGTAAACAAAGGACGAATACACACTGAAGGTAGAAAATGATCAGATTTAGCGATTACTTTAACACAGATTCATTTTTTTATCCCCATCTTCACCCAGCATAGCTTGTTCAAGGGGAAAATGGTTAAGAAATGAAGGAGGTAAGCTGATTAACTGTACCTCAGGGTCAGGGAACTGACGAAACATCAATATAGCGTTTTTGATGACTCGTGATCTTACTGCCTGGTGCATAATGTGGATCTATGGTTCCGGTCTGGTAACGATCTATAATTATTCTGAGTGTACAATTACCATCAGGAGGCGTTGTGAATGTGTCGGCAGGGATGGTTATGGTACCAGTGTCTACAGTTAGAATTTCATTAAATTCTGTTATAAAGCTATCTGTACAATTTAGTGATACCCTTACATTTGTTGATGCAGTGTCATCAATTTCATCCCAGCTAACAACAATATCATCCATGCTACGCGAAAAACTTAGATCACTCTGTGGGGCCGTAATTGAAAAATTTAACGGTAATGTTACGCTGGAGTCAGGAGCACTTGCACCTATCGGTCGCTTAAGGGAAATCGTATAAACCGTATTTTCAGTATTATTATCTTCATACAAAGATCCAGAAACTTCATCTGTAAAATTTAATAAAGCAGATGGGAAATTTGCATTGGAAAATGAGCCTGTCATCAATCTGATTTGATCTGCACTCTGAGCCAGGTTTGCAAACAGGTCGTCATTAATATTAATGTTCTCAGCAGGGCCTATGGTTGAAGATAATAATTTGTCACCATTTTTCAAATCAATAAATGAGGAGGTGGTGGTGTCATGTAATTGAGCTTCTACTGCCGTAGTTCCTGTACCTCCATTGGTAACATGAAAATTCGCAACAAAACTATCGGTTGATAATTGATCCGAATTAATATCGTCATCATGACATGCAGTTATTGAAATACATGCGAACAGTACTGTAACCAGTTGCAAGTAGCTCATATTAAATTCCTGTTGTAAAATTATAGATAAAAATTAATTCCAACTGATAATAACGAAATATCAGTCCCGGAAATATCAAGTAATTGCTGTATTTGTGTTCTAATGCTGATTTTCGATTTAAGGAAATTTCGAGAGAAACCAAAACCAATAATAGCACTGGTGTCTTTGTCATCACCTACAATATTGCCTAAAAGTGTTGCTTCAGACTCCCATAAAATTGCGCCACCATGGATATTAACGTTAAGGCCATTCACAAGCTTGATTTTCTTGCCTATCACCATCGTCAGGCCATTTACATCAATACTGGTGTCTGCGTACCCCTGAAGTTTGAATTTGCCAATATTCGCTAAACCCGTTTCAACATAAACTTGCCTGAACTGGTATCCCAAATTAGGAAGAAATCGAGATGTGTCATTTTCATAGCCGCTTTCCTGAATAAATGCACCAGCTATTGCTGTTCCAATATATAAATTCGAATTATCTGCGTGAATCTTGAATGCCAGAAAAAAAGAAAATATTACATAAAGAGTTTTTTTAAATGGCATATTTAATGCTCTTTTTTTAGTTTGTAATTAGTTTACAAATAAATGCTTAATATAGTAAGTATGATTTTCGCAGGGGGAGAGCAGCTTATTTATAGTTAATTATAGCAATATTGAATACAGGCATGCTCTGGTTAAGTCTGTAGGCTTTTAGTCATTATACATAGCAATCACGACTTGATCAGAGGTTCCCTGAATATTTTTGTTTAATGTGATCGGCAAAAGGACTGAAATAATGGCCAGCCTCAATATATTCTCAACTGGTTGCTGAGCAGGCTAATCATGAAAGTAACCAGTCAAGCGCTTCTTTTTTGTTCAGAAATGGACAGGTTTTGTAGCCGATACCATAATTGATAACTTCGATAAACTTCCACTTTGAGTAATCTCTGGCATTTACCAGTAGAGCAACGCGGATGTTTTTGGCATTGGGTGCACTTTTCTGGCTGATTTCGCGGGGCAGACGGGCGCTCACCTCAACGTCAAATGTAAACTCGGTATCCACCAGATCATAAAAAGCGTGATAGTTTAATTCAGCTGAGAGCGCCCAGACCTTTCCAGATACCCCTTTGTAATCATCTTCTGTAATTACACCGGAAACATCAACGAAAATAGCTTTCAGATCATGATCTACCTGGATGTCGTGTTTAATCATTAAGGGAAGACTACTCATTAAGTTTGATTTTTATTTACTCAATTAATTATGAGTATTTGTTAAATTAACATAAATTGCCAGGGACAGATCTGGCATGGCTGGGTATATCACATTTCTTAATATCTTTAAATATTATATTGTCAGAGGTTCCTTAACAGATCGTGGTTCAGGCTGGGCAGTGTACACGAGTCGTAAAGTAGTGATCATTATTGTCTACATGAGCTCAATAAAGTTCAATTTAAATTTGAAGTTTGCCAGTCTAAAAATAATCATGATTTGATTAAAGTTTCCCTGGATATTTTTCAGCATGCATCAGGCTATTGGCAGCGCTGTCTTGTCCACTACCCGTCGCATTACAAAGCTTGACTGCACGCCGCTGACACCTTCGATGCGGGTGATTTTGTTTAACAGCAATATTTGAAAAGCATCCATGTCATTGACGACAATTTTTATCTGGTAGTCAGCAGCCTGGCCGGTGATGAGCAGGCATTCGAGGACTTCCGGGAGTTCGCTGACAATTTGTTCGAAATGGGCAAAGCGTTCAGGGGTATGACGATCCATAGATATATGGATCAGGGCCATGAGCGACAGGCCGAGTTTTTTCGCGTCGAGGTGGGCGCGGTAGCCGATGATCAGGCCACTGTCTTCCAGGCTCCGGACGCGACGCAGGCAGGGGGAGGCCGACAGGCCAATCTTGTCGGCGAGGTCCTGGTTGCTGATGCGGCCGTCCTGCTGCAGTATCTCGAGAATCTGGCGATCATAGCGGTCGAGGGTCATGTTTTGCGCTCAGTCAGGTGACAGAGACAAAGTATGCCATAAAAATAGTTATTTTAGCAATAATGTTGCCATAAATATAAAAAAAGGCATGAATTCGCAAGAAAATTCTACTCAAACTACAGTAATCTTTCACCTATCCCCACAAGGGAGCGTATGTGTGGCTCAGGATTGATCCGGTGGCCGCATTGATCCGTACTAAGCCTGCCTCACGAGGGCGGGTGAGACCAACACCGATACCAGACGTTGCGGTCGACTGGGTCATAACTATGAGAGCATCCAATAAGGAACAAACTATGAAAGCCTTTGATCACAATAAATATCGACCTGCAGCCGGGGTGTTCCTGCCGCATCGTCAGTGGCCGAGTCGCAGCATTGAGCGAGCTCCGCGCTGGACCAGTGTCGATTTACGTGACGGCAACCAGGCGCTGCTTGAGCCCATGTCGGTAGCACAGAAGCGCCGCATGTGGGCTTTGCTGGTCAAGCTGGGTTTTAAGGAAATCGAGGTGGGATTTCCCTCTGCCAGCCAGCACGACTATGATTTTGTACGCTGGTTGATTGAAGAGGATCAAATCCCCGGCGATGTCACGGTACAGGTGCTGGTGCAGGCCCGTGAGGAATTAATCACTCGCACTTTTGAGTCCTTAGTTGGTATCCGTCGCGCTATTGTGCATGTTTACAATTCTACATCCACGGTGCAACGTGAACGGGTGTTCGGTATGGATCGAAATGGAATTAAGGCTATTGCTCGTCGAGGTGCTGAGTGGGTGCAGCGTGAATCGGCCAGGTATCCGGACACGGACTGGAGTTTTGAGTATTCACCGGAAAGTTTTACCAGTACCGAAATGGATTATGCTGTGGAGGTTTGCGAAGCTGTGCTGGATGTATGGCAACCCACACCAGAACGTCCTTGCATTATCAATTTGCCGTCCACGGTTGAAGTCGCCTCGCCCAATGTGTTTGCTGATCAGGTCGAGTATTTTGCAACACATATCAGCCGGCGAGACAGTATTGTTCTTTCTGTACATACACATAATGATCGAGGTTGTGCCGTAGGTTCTGCCGAACTTGCGGTGATGGCCGGTGCCGACCGGGTGGAAGGGACCTTACTCGGCAATGGTGAGCGTACCGGAAACATGGATATAGTTGTGATGGCGATGAATCTCTATAGTCAGGGTGTTGATCCGCGGCTTGATCTTTCGGACCCGGATGAGATCATTCAGGTGGTTACAGAATGCACGGGTATGCCTGTGAATCCGCGTCACCCGTGGATTGGTGAGCTGGTATACACTGCCTTTTCCGGCAGTCATCAGGATGCGATTCGCAAGTGCCTGCATCAGCAACAACTGGACGAGCCCTGGCAGGTGGCTTACCTGCCGATCGACCCAAAAGACCTGGGTCGGGATTATCAGGCGGTAATTCGTGTTAACAGTCAGTCGGGCAAAGGCGGTGTAGCCTTTGTGCTGGAGCGTGACTACGGTCTGATTCTGCCGCGCTGGCTGCAAACCGAATTAGCGGTCATTGTGCAGCAACTGAGTGAACAGCAAACAGGGGAGGTGGATAGCGGCACTATATATAAATTGTTCCAGGAATATTGTGTGTGTGATCAGGCACCAATCGCCTTGCAAGGCTATCGTATTGATAAAAATGGCCACGATGTGATCGAGGCTCGAATCAGTGATGGCCAGCGTGAGCAGGTGTTGCATGGCGAAGGGGAAGGGGCTATCTCCGCCTTTGTCGACGCCTGGATGGGATACAGTGGGCAACGGGTGCATGTAGTGGATTACAGCGAACATGCTATGGGTGAGGGCACCGACGCCGAAGCTGTGGCCTATGTGCAGCTCAATGTGGATGGTCAACGCTTCGCCGGTGCCGCGTTTGATCACGATACCATCAGTGCATCACTCAAAGCCGTTTTGTCTGCCTTGAATCGCGCACAGGTAAAAATGGTGCAGGTTGCCTGATGGGTGATAAAACTGGGCCAGGGAAGGCTCGTTTTAATCGATGATATAAACTGTTATCCAGTAGTAACTAACAACATTTTAAGCCCGTGTGAATTTGCAGTGGCAAAGTGTTTCGTGAAAATAAAATTTTGATTGCTTATAGAATGCACCGACCCTGATAATGATTCTGCTGAGAAATATATAAGTGGATGTTTCCATTATTTTTACATACAGTTGTCTATCAATGTCAGATGGCTGCCGCCTCCCAAAAAAACGGTATCTGCATCTAAGTTCTTACTGCATGTGTAATCGGTCAGGCGTGTTTTTTCAGGCATTACTAAACTTATAAACACATTTCATTTTTACTAGCAGATTTTGTATTATTTTTTTTGCATTCTTCAGATAACTGATAGAGAAATTTGTTGTCTTTTATTTCCTGATTATTTTCCCAATGTTTTCTATATGCTTCAGGGTTCTCGGAGTCATAAATATATGGATCGGCGCATCCCTGTAACAAAGCTATAACTAACAATGTTATACAGGCTGCGCGAGTATTGAAGGTGATTCCCTGTTTCATATCAACACCCTGTTAAGTAGCCATATAGTTTAGTCGGAGAACCCGCTCAACTTTTCTATTCGCCTCAATGACTGTGCTTCATCACCCGCTCTTTTTCACGATTCCAGTCTCGGTCTTTTTCCGTCGCCCGTTTATCGTGCTCCTTCTTACCCTTGGCCAGCCCAATCTCCATTTTAGCTTTGCCTTTTTTCCAGTACATGGCCAGAGGCACCAGGGTATAACCCTTGCGCTCCACTGCACCTACCAGTTTGTCAATTTCCTGTCTGTTAAGCAGTAGTTTTCGGCTGCGGGTGGGCTCCGGAGTAATATGGGTTGATGCGGAGAGCAGAGGCGTAATCAAGCCTCCTAACCACCAGACCTCGTCATTTTTGACCATTACATAGGTATCGGTCATCTGTACCCTGCCATCGCGCAGGCTTTTGACTTCCCAGCCCTGCAGGGCAATACCGGCTTCGAATGTATTTTCTATAAGAAAGTCATGGCGTGCCTTTTTATTCCGGGCGATGGTGCTGCTGGGTGCTTTTTTAGATTTTTTCTGATTGGCCATGTCGGGTCTGGTAGTAGGTGTTCAGGGAGCGTGGATTATAACGCAAGAATCCAGAAAATCATTGAATGTCGCCTGTTTCTCAGTAATCCCTTGAGAATTGCCGCTTTTTTCCTCAAAATGCGGGTGAATAAGATACTAATAAGACGCATAGCGATCAATTATTCGGTGGGGGCGCAGTGGCAGAAGAGCAACGGACATCAATACACGGTCAATGGACCAGTCGAATGGCTTTCATCCTGGCGGCCACGGGCTCCGCGGTTGGGCTGGGGAATATCTGGAAATTCCCTTACATTACCGGTGAAAATGGTGGTGGTGCATTCGTACTGGTGTATCTGTTGTGTATTGCTGTTATCGGTGTACCGATCATGATGGCGGAAGTTTTGCTCGGTCGTCGTGGCCGGCAAAGCCCGATCAACACCATGGTTACTCTGGCAAAAGAGGAAAAGCGTCATCGGGTCTGGGTCAGTCTGGGCTGGATGGGGGTAGTCGCCGGGTTCCTGATACTGTCTTATTACAGTGTGATTGCCGGTTGGGCCCTATCTTACGTGTTTCGAACCGCCAGTGGTATGTTCACCGGCGTGACTGTGGATGGCGTCAATAGTATTTTCACCTCACTGGTATCGGATCCTGAGCGACTGCTGGCCTGGCACACTATCTTTATGGTGGCGACTATTTTGGTGGTGTCACGTGGTGTGCAGCATGGTCTGGAAAAGGCAGTGCGATATTTGATGCCAAGCCTGTTTATACTGATGGTGGTGATGCTTGTTTATGCCGGTTCGACAGGTTTTTTCATGGCGGGAGTGGAATTTTTATTTACCCCCGATTTTAGCAAGTTGTCACCCAATTCAATTTTAATTGCCATGGGCCATGCTTTTTTCACCCTGAGTCTGGGTATGGGGGCGATTATGGTTTATGGCTCCTACCTTCCGCAGGATACTTCTATAACGAAAGCGTCCATGATGATTGCCGGGGCGGATACATTGGTGGCCCTACTGGCCGCCATGGTGATTTTTCCGATTGTCTTTGCCAATGGTCTTGAGCTCGATGCAGGGCCTGGTCTGATTTTTAAAACCCTGCCCATAGCCTTTGGCCAAATGGATGGTGGCATACTCATTGGTACGCTATTTTTTGTGCTGCTGGTATTTGCTGCCTGGAGTTCATCCATATCATTAATCGAACCGGCGGTTGCCTGGCTGGTAGAAAACAGGGGAGTGAACCGCATCTATGCATCGGTGTGGATTGGTCTGCTGACCTGGTTGCTGGGCATAGGCTCGTTACTCTCGTTCAATCTCTGGTCTGATTACAAGCTATATGGACGTAATTTTTTTAATACACTGGATTTTTTAACGGCCAATATCATGCTGCCTCTTGGAGGTCTGTTTATTGCTATATTTGCCGGCTGGGTAATGCGTGAAGTCTCTACCAGAGATGAACTCAACTCCACAAAGCAGGTGTTTAATATATGGTTGTTTCTGATAAGGTATATTACTCCGATTGCTGTATTGATTGTTTTTCTTAATGTAATTGGTGTAATTAATGTTGAATAGTTTAAAGGTGGACAAGTGCCGTTAATTTCACGCAATGCACTGGTGTCTTACACTACCGAAGAAATGTACGATCTGGTGGCAGATGTTGAGTCCTATGCAGAATTTTTACCCTGGTGCCGGTCAACTACCGTGTTATACCGGGAAGGTGAGGAAGTAAAAGCCAGTATCGAAATTGCTAAAGGTGCGCTGAATAAGTCATTTACTACCTTGAATCGGTTGCAGAAAAATAAAATGATTGAGATGCGCCTGGTGGAAGGTCCGTTCAAGCATCTCGAAGGTTTCTGGCGTTTTGAATCACTGAAAGACAACCAGGCCTGCAAGATTTCCCTGGATCTGGATTTTGATTTCGAGAACAGGCTTATAGCCTTTGCTGTAGGTTCAGTGTTTAACCAGATTGCCAATTCCATGGTCGATGCTTTTTGTAAACGTGCGGTAGAGGTCTATGGCGAACGATTCTGAAATAATTGTGGTTGAAGTAGCTTATGCTTTGCCGGATCAGCAGCAGATCATTGCCGTTGACATGCCTGTTGGCTGCACGGCAGAACAGGCTATCCATGAATCGGGGATACTGGATAAATTCCCGGATATAGACCTGTCAAAAGCAAAAGTGGGTGTCTTTGGTAAGTTGTCAAAATTATCCACTGAACTGGTCGCTGGTGATCGTGTTGAAATTTACCGCCCATTGATTGCCGATCCCAAGGAAGTACGTAGAAAACGTGAAGCTGAAGGTAAACTTATGAAGAAAGGAGGTGGCGAAAAATAGAGATCATTTCCAGCGATTTTTTTGATTTCCCCGGTCAAAACCTGGATAGCTCGGCTACTCAACCACAAACCCTCTAAAAACCTGCTATAAACATAAAAAATAAAAGTCTAAAAATATGCAGGTATTTTTGATCGCCGATGAACTTATCAGCCGCTCATTACAGCCAGTTATGTACTGAATTACTCAATCAGATTGAGTGTGGGGTATTAATTGCGCAATATACGGATCAGCAGAGTCTAGGGCCTTTTGTCGAAGCGAATGAATTTATATGCCAACGGCTGGGTTATTCACATGATGTGTTTTTATCGAATAATATCAGCCTGTTTAGCCAGCAATATGGCATTAGTAAACTATCCAGTTTTGTCAGCGACATTCAAAATAATCAAGGTGAACTGAATTTTCATGACAGTCAACTTGCCAGTGACGGTAGTCGACATGATGTAAAGGTTTCTGCGCGTATTATCAGTCTGGAAAATATGTTTTTTGTGCTGTTTATTTGCAACTATTTACATGCACATCATGACCAGGAAATAGAGCAGAACTATGTCAGGCATATGCTTGATCATTCATGGGAAGAAATTTACGTATTCGACAGCATTGGTTTGTATATCACACAGGTCAATAAAAGTGCTATGGAAAATCTTGGTTATAGCGAACAGGAATTCAGTCAGATTCGTTTTACCGATATACTTTCAGATTTATCAGCCATAGCATTTCAACAGCTTACTCAGCCTTTACTGGATGGCCAGAAAAACCATCTGGTACTGGATGCGGAATTTGTCAGGAAGGATATGAGTTCATATCCGGTAGAAATACGTCTGCAGCTCACCAATACCAGTATGCCGCCAGTGTTTATCGCCAATGTCCAGGATATTACTGAGCGTAAACGAGTAGAGCAACAGTTAATGTTTCTGACCAATTATGACTCACTAACTGGACTGCCCAATCGAAGTATGTTTTTAGATCGTTTAACCATGGCGATAGAAGGTACCAAACGTACAGGCAAGCTGGTGGCTATCATGTTTTTTGATCTGGATGATTTCAAATCGATAAATGATCGTCAGGGACATGATGTGGGTGACAAAATTATTATAGATTCTGGTAAGCGACTGATGGAGTGCATACGCAAATCCGATACCCTGGCCAGATTGGGTGGTGATGAATTCGGTATTATATTAACCAATATATCTTTATTAGAGAATGTTACGAATCTCGCCCAAAAAATCATCAGCCGAATACATGAAACTTTTATAATCGATGGTCAACATTATCAGCTCGGTTGTAGTATCGGAATCAGTCATTATCCTATGGATGATAATGATGATATTTACAGTTTGATAAAAATGGCCGATAGCGCTATGTACCAGGCCAAGCAGAAGGGTAAGAATACCTATCAGTTCTATGATGCCGGATTCGCCATGAATGTTGTAGATCGCCAGCAACTGGCGCAGACTTTGAAACAGGCCCTTGCTCATAACGAATTCTCAGTCTATTTTCAGCCTCGTATCGATATGTTGAATAATGAACTGGTAGCAGCGGAAGCCCTGATACGCTGGAATAATCCACTATACCCCGGGTATATGCCTGCTGATTTTATTCCAGTGCTTGAAGCAAACGGTGATATATGTGAAGTGGATTTATGGGTGGTGGATCAGGTTTGTCAGCAGTTAAAACAATGGCTCGTTATAAAGCCTTCATTAAGGGTGTCGGTGAACCTTTCGGCTCGACACTTCGATGAACAGAATCTGGTGTCGTCGCTGCGTCAGATTTTAATCAAACATAATATATCGCCCCATAATCTTGAAATAGAGATTACTGAGGCGGTTTTAATTTCGGGGCGACAGGATATTAATAATACTCTGCAGGCCCTGGACCGCATGGGGCTAAATATTGCACTGGATGATTTTGGGGGCGGCTATTCATCACTAAGCTATCTCAGGCAGTTCCCTATAAGTATATTAAAGATCGATCGATCATTTATTGCCGATATGTTTTCTGATAACAAACATCAGGCTAGTGTGAAAGCCATGATCAATCTGGCTAAAAGTCTTAATTTGTCTGTAACAGCAAAAGGTGTGGAAACGGAGCAGCAGGCACAGCTACTGCGCCAGCTGTTCTGTGATGAAGGGCAGGGCTACCTGTTTGGCAAAGCTTTGCCGGTTGATGAGTTTTACCGTCTGTTGTCGGTGTAGATTATTCTATTACTGGTATATCGAATTGTTGTTCAGGATGATACTGGCTGTCATCGATACGAATCAGTTTGTCGCCGTCGAAATACAGGCTGATTTTAGACTGTCTCAGTTTGCCTTTACCAGGTTGTAGATAAAAAATGTAATCCCAGCGATCCTGATGGAAACTGTCCTGTAACAATGGGCTACCGAGCACAAATCGCACCTGATCACGGGTCAACCCCAGTTTTAACTTGTCCACATCCTGCTGTTTTATCCGGTTTCCCTGCTGGATGTCGATTTTATGGGCATCAGGCAGCCAGCTGCTACAGCCGGATTGGGTCAGACCAATGAGAAGTATAATAAAAATAATATTCTTTCGCATATGATAATGATACGTATCTTTAATCGCGTATAATGTTGGTGGTGCATATTAACTTATTTGATGGTCAATTACAGCAGGAGTTTTATTTTGGAAACCGCTGATCTTAAAAAAGCTGGCCTGAAAGTCACTCTACCAAGGATGAAAATCCTTGAGTTCCTGGAGGCGTGCAGCGACCGGCATTTAAGTGCCGAGGATATTTACAAGGCCCTGCTGGACGCCGGCGAGGAAATCGGCCTGGCTACCGTGTACCGGGTACTAACCCAGTTTGAAGCGGCCGGTCTGGTCAATCGGAACCATTTTGAAGGCGGTCAGGCGATATTTGAATTGAATCAGGGTGGTCATCACGATCACCTGGTGTGCCTTAAATGCGGCAAGGTGGTAGAGTTCATGGATCCGGTGATCGAAGAACGGCAGAAACAGATCGCCAAAGAGAATGGTTTTGAAATTACTGACCATAGCCTGATTCTTTATGGGCATTGTAACGATCCTGCCTGTCAAAAATCTTAAACAACTTCTGTAGAGGCTATGTATGAGGTCATCGTCCTGATCTTTAGTTTCTGAACTATCATATTATCAAGTCGATTCATTCAGAGACTGCCTGAGCAACAACACAGATACCTTTACGAAGGTATACTTATTTACCTGACTCAGCCTGACTTAATTAGATGCAAAAAACCAAACCGCAACTTGAAATAACACAACGCTACTCACTGGATGAGTTTATTAAAAAGATCAGTGGTAAAGAGCCTGATCCAGAATCTCGTCTGTACAAGGCCTGTCAACTGGCCTGGTCGGTACAGAATATCGAAATGGAAAAGCCCAGTGGTCTTGACGTAGTCCTGATATTGCATGAGCTGAGTGTCGATGAGGTCACCTATATTGTCACCTTCCTGAGTGATCCCCGGCTCAAGGGCAATTCTGCCATGGCCAATCTGGAACAGGAATTTGGCAAGAACATAAAGCACATGGTGGATAATGTGCTGTGGTTAAACGATTTTCAGCTCAAACCTGAACAACACAGTGGACCAGAACAGGCCGAACGTTTACGCCGTATGCTGCTGGCCATGGTTGAGGATGTTCGGGTGGTGCTGATCAAGCTGGCCTATCGGGTACAGCGGCTGCGTATGCTGTCCCGTTCAGATACCGACCTGCGACGCTATATTGCCCAGGAAACACTGGAAATTTTTGCACCTCTGGCAAACAGGCTGGGCATTGGCCAGCTGAAGTGGGAACTGGAGGATCTGTCTTTCCGTTATATTGATCCTATGACCTACAAGCGGGTAGCAAAGATGCTGGAAGAGCGTCGAGACTCCCGTGAGCAGTTCATTGTGGATGTTGTGGAGGATATCAGGGAAGTACTCAAGGATGCCGGAATCAAGGCCGAAGTTTATGGTCGGCCCAAACATATCTACAGCATCTGGAAGAAAATGGCTTCCAAGCAAAAGGACTTTACCGAGCTGTTCGATGTTCGTGCAGTACGCATTACGGTCGATTCGGTGGGGGATTGTTATACCGTACTGGGCATAGTGCATGGCAAATGGCGTCATATCGCCCATGAATTCGATGATTATATCGCTAATCCGAAGGAAAATGGTTATCGCTCCCTGCATACGGCGGTTTTTGGACCGCAGGGCAAGCCACTGGAAATTCAGATTCGCACTAAAGAAATGCATGAATTTG
>CBDULX010000054.1:0-15733 GCA_965368175.1 uncultured Gammaproteobacteria bacterium
AAAATTGGGTGCCATTTTTTTATAGGATGGATCAATGCTGTTTTGTGCATCCACTTTTTCTGCCATGCGTTGTAAGATCTCCATCACCTGTTGTTCGCTACATATGCCATGATGCAACCAGTTGGCAATATGCTGGCTTGAAATGCGCAGGGTGGCGCGATCTTCCATTAGACCCACATCATGAATATCGGGTACTTTAGAACAGCCAACGCCCTGCTCAATCCAGCGCACGACATAACCCAGAATGCTTTGTGTATTGTTGTCAAGTTCCTGTTCAATTTCCTGGGCAGTCAAACGAGTTTGCTCCAGCAATGGAAGTTTTAGCATGTCGTCAATATTGGCGCGGTGTCGTTGTTTGATTTTATTTTGCTGCTCAAACACATTCACCCTGTGATAGTGCATGGCATGTAATACCGCGGCAGTGGGTGAAGGCACCCAGGCGGTATTGGCTCCGGCCAAAGGATGGGCAACTTTGCTTTGCATCATGTTGCTCATTTCATCTGGCATGGCCCACATACCTTTACCGATTTGTGCCTTGCCCTGCAGGCCACAGCTCAGACCAATATCAACATTGGAATTTTCATAAGCAGTAATCCATGGCGTTTCTTTCATCAAGGTTTTGCGAACCACAGGACCGGCATGCATACTGGTATGGATTTCATCACCGGTTCGATCTAGAAAACCGGTGTTGATAAACACCACACGTTCACTCGCCGCGCGAATACATTCTTTTAAATTTAACGAGGTGCGACGTTCTTCATCCATGATGCCCATTTTTATAGTGAAGCGTGGCAGTTTCAGAGCGTCTTCGATGTATGTAAAAAGCGTATTGGTAAAATTGACTTCGTCAGCACCGTGCATTTTAGGTTTAACAATATAAATACTGCCGCTTCTGGAGTTTTTGAACGGTCCTGTGCCTTTAAGATCGTGCACGGCAATCAAACTGGTGATGAAAGCATCGACAATGCCTTCGGGAATTTCATCGCCATTTTCATCAAGTACGGCATCGGTATACATGTGCTGTCCCACATTTCGAATCAACAACAAACTACGACCGGGTAATGAAAAACTCTCACCATTGGGTGCAGTGTAATTTCTATCGGGATTTAAACGGCGCGTCATCATCTTGCCGGATTTTTGAAAGCTGTCCGTCAGGCCTCCATTCATCAGACCAAGCCAGTTGCGATACACAACAACCTTGTCATCAGCGTCGACTGTGGCAACGGAATCTTCGCAATCCTGTATGGTGGTCAGCGCCGCTTCCATGACAACATCACTAATACCAGCTGCATGATGCTTGCCGATAGTATGTTGCCGATCGATTTGCAGCTCAACGTGCAGGCCATTGTTGCGTAATAAAATGATGCTGGGTTTATCAGTCTGCCCCTCGTAGCCAACAAATTGTTCCGGCTTTAACAAACCTGTGTGCGCGCCATTGCTTAAATGCATAAGCAGTTGCCCGTGGTCTACGACATATTGGGTGACTTGCTGATGCTGTGCATCTTTGAGTGGGAATATCTCGTTTAAGAAATCCGTGGCATAGGCAATAACTTTGTCACCACGCACCGGGTTAAAGGTTTTACCTAAATCAGCACCGTTGGTTTCTGGGATAACGTCGGTGCCATAAACCGAATCATATAAACTGCCCCAGCGCGCATTGGCCGCATTGAGTGCATAACGTGCGTTCATGACTGGCACCACCAGTTGGGGTCCGGCAACGCTGCTGATTTCAGGATCGGTATTGGCGGTGCTGATAGAAAAATCATCACCTTCGGGTAACAGGTACCCGATGTCCTGCAGAAAGGTTTTATAAGCGACGGGATTGTGAGGCTTGCCGGCATGTTGCCGATGCCAGTCATCAATTTTGGCCTGTAACTGATCACGTCGACGCAGCAGGGTTTTGTTCTGTGGGCCCAGTTCAAGCAGACATTGTTCTAATGACTGCCAGAATGCATTGGCATCAATATCAGTGCCGGGAATGATCTCGTTGACGACCAGATCATACAGCACCCGTGCGACCTGAAGATCGCCAACCTTAACACGCTGGCTCATAACTCAAACCTCCTTACCGTTCATATGCTATAGGGCCATGATATATTTGATCAGAGGTTCCCTGGTTAAAAAGCGTCCGGCTTTGCCCTAAAGTTCGTTGCATTAGAATAACTTTTTAGCATAACTTCGTGAACAATATAAACACTCATCGCAGGCTAAACTCAACCAGACTTAATTAGAGGTTCCTTAGCTAATCCTGAATTTCGGGGTCAGACCAGCGTAAGTTATTGAAAGTATGTGTTAATATGGCATTAATTCAGCTGAACAATACTGATCGGCCACCTGATGTTTCAGTTACAATTGTCATTGGTGCGGAATTAACTGGGACAGCAGTGGCTCTGCCCCCTTTAACTTTTAAATAATCGACAGTAGCAATAGAATATCACGCCGGTTGCTAACACCATAATGGTAAGTCCTATATGCAAAAAGATAGCCTGAATAATCTTCGCGTTAATGCCGAACAGATATTAATCACACCCCTGGCATTGAAACAGGCGTTTCCTGTTTCACAACAGGTCTTGTCATCAATACAGCAATCTCGTCAGATAATTTCAGACATTATTCATCGCCGTGATCATCGCTTGCTGGTTATCAGTGGCCCCTGCTCAATTCACGATACACAGGCGGCCATTGAATATGCACATCAGTTAAAAACCTTGCACGAGGAATTAAAAGACAATTTATATATTGTCATGCGTGTTTATTTTGAAAAACCCCGCACCACGGTCGGCTGGAAAGGACTGATTAATGACCCGAATCTGGATGGCACATTTAATATAGAACAGGGCTTACACAAAGCACGGCGATTATTAATAGAGCTGGCTGAACTGAAATTACCCGTGGCAACTGAAGCACTTGATCCAATCAGTCCTCAATATCTCGCAGACCTGATCAGCTGGTCAGCCATTGGCGCACGCACAACTGAATCTCAAACCCATCGTGAAATGGCCAGCGGTTTATCCATGCCAGTGGGTTTCAAAAATGGCACAGATGGTAATTTAAATACTGCCATCAACGCACTAAAAGCAGCCTCATCCGGGCATAGTTTTATGGGCATCAATCAGGAAGGGCAGGTTGCAGTCATTAAAACCGATGGAAATCCGGATGGCCACGTCATTTTACGTGGCGGCAAACAACCCAATTACGATTCAGTCAACGTATCCATATGTACAGAACAACTGAAAAATGCCGGGTTAAACGCAGCCCTGATGATTGATTGCAGTCATGGTAACACCAACAAGGACTACACTCGCCAGCCATTAGTTGTCACAGATGTCATGAACCAGGTTCTCGAAGGCAACCAGTCCATTATTGGCATCATGCTGGAAAGTCATTTGCACGCGGGCAATCAGGCTTCAGATTTACCCATTGAACAAATGCAATATGGTGTTTCAATTACTGATGCCTGTATTGACTGGGCAACAACGGAAGATATATTGCGTAAACTGGCGGGGAAATTGAAAACTGTATTAAAACAACGATAATAATTTTGAGAACACGATACGAAATTATTATCTGAATGAATAAAACTGATCCGAGGGATTATGCTGTTAATCATCAAGAAATATCAGGGGTGCGCGATGAGTGATGTAAACGGTGTCAGCCGTTAGCAATTTGAAAGGAAAAGGTTATGACCTATATGAAATCAGGACGATCCATTGGAATCTGGGTTGTTACTGAGATTGCAATTGTATTTGGTTTACTTAGCATCAAGTCGGTGGATCGGTTCTATTTGTTGATGGTGCCGCACGAATAGACGCCGGTAACAAGCGATGACACTAATGATTCTCAGCTGTCATCCCTTAATATTTCAGCATCATTCGCCCCGTATTCTCATTACTCATCTCAAGCATCCTCCGTAACCATGGCATCACTTTTTAACCACGATGCGCCATTTGAATCTTCCCCACGGCGAGTCCCTTTTAATTCCTGACCGTTAATAGGAAAAATCAATTCTATCAATAAAAACAATCGATTTTACTAATTAATCAGTCTGGTCAATACTTGCACACAGCCTACTTAGGTCGTCAACCAATCGCAAATAAATGAGGAAGCACCTATGTCAGAAAACAAATGCCCAGTAATGCACGGAGGCGCCACAGAGAGCAGCATGTCGAACATGGAATGGTGGCCGAAGGCCCTGAACCTCGATATTCTGCATCAGCACGATACCAAGACCAATCCGATGAGCGCGGACTTCAACTATCGTGAAGAAGTCAAAAAACTCGACGTGGCTGCGCTCAAGAAAGACCTGCACGCGCTGATGACTAACAGCCAGGCCTGGTGGCCGGCGGACTGGGGTCACTACGGTGGTCTCATGATTCGTCTGTCCTGGCATGCAGCCGGGACCTATCGTACCGCTGACGGCCGAGGCGGTGCGGGGACTGGTAACCAGCGCTTTGCGCCGATCAATTCCTGGCCGGACAATGTGAACCTGGACAAGGCGCGCCGTTTGCTCTGGCCGATAAAAAAGAAATATGGTAACAAGCTAAGTTGGGCCGATTTAATTGCATATGCCGGCACCATCGCCTATGAGTCCATGGGCCTGAAGACCTTCGGCTTCGCATTTGGACGTGAAGATATCTGGCATCCGGAAAAGGACACCTACTGGGGTTCGGAGAAAGAATGGCTGGCCCCCAGTGGAAGCAAAGGCAGTCGTTACTCTGGCGAGCGCGATCTCGAAAATCCGCTGGCCGCCGTAATGATGGGTCTGATCTATGTCAATCCCGAAGGCGTAGACGGTAATCCGGATCCACTCAAGACAGCCCACGATGTGCGCGTGACCTTTGCTCGCATGGCGATGAACGACGAGGAAACCGTTGCCCTTACTGCTGGTGGACACACCGTCGGCAAATGCCATGGTAACGGTGATGCCACGTTGCTCGGCCCGGTGCCCGAGGCTGCTGAACTTGAAGATCAGGGTCTGGGCTGGATCAACAAAACCAAACGCGGAATTGGCCGCGACACCGTGTCAAGCGGCCTTGAAGGTGCATGGACGACTCATCCGACCCAGTGGGACAACGGCTACTTTACCCTGCTGCTCAACTATGAGTGGGAACTGAAGAAGAGCCCGGCCGGCGCGTGGCAGTGGGAGCCTATCAACATCAGGGAAGAAGACAGGCCCGTCGATGTTGAAGATCTCACGAAACGCTACAACCCGATCATGACCGATGCCGACATGGCGATGAAGATGGACCCTGAGTATCGAAAGATCTCCGAGCGCTTCTACAATGATCCGGAATACTTCTCTGAAGTGTTTGCACGGGCGTGGTTCAAACTGACCCACCGTGACATGGGGCCGAAGGCGCGTTACCTCGGTCCCGATGTGCCGCAGGAAGACCTTATCTGGCAGGACCCTGTTCCTGCCGGGAGCACCAGCTACGATGTCCAGGCCGTGAAAGCCAAAATTGCGGCCAGTGGTCTGAGCATCAGTGAAATGGTGGCCACCGCCTGGGACAGCGCCAGAACTTTCCGTGGTTCGGATATGCGCGGCGGTGCCAACGGCGCGCGCATCCGCCTGGCCCCGCAGAAGGACTGGGAAGGCAACGAGCCCCAGCGTCTGGCCAGGGTGCTGTCTGTGCTTGAACCGATTGCAAACGAAAACGGTGCAAGCGTGGCGGATGTGATCGTGCTGGCAGGTAACCTTGGTGTCGAGCAAGCCGCCAGGGCCGCTGGTTTTGATGTTAATGTTCCTTTCTCGCCTGGCCGCGGGGATGCAACAGACGAGATGACCGACGAAGAATCTTTCGAACCGCTGGAACCTCTCCATGATGGCTACCGCAACTGGCTCAAGAAGGATTATGTTGTCAGCGCAGAAGAACTGATGCTCGACCGAACACAACTGATGGGACTGACCGCGCATGAGATGACGGTGCTGGTTGGCGGTATGCGCGTGCTCGACACTAACCATGACGGCTCCAAGCACGGTGCATTAACCGAACGTGAAGGTGTATTGACGAACGACTTCTTTGCAAACCTGACGGATATGAATTACACGTGGAAGCCAGCCGGCAACAACCTGTATGAAATTCGCGATCGCAAGACAGATAAGGTCAAATGGACTGCAACAAGAGTCGATCTCGTATTCGGTTCCAACTCAATCCTTCGCGCCTATGCCGAAGTCTATGCACAGGATGACAACAAGGAAAAGTTTGTACAGGACTTCGTAACAGCATGGACAAAAGTAATGAACGCCGACCGATTCGATCTGGCCTAATCTGGATACGCATCTCCAAAAAACCGGGACAGAGAACAATAATCTCTGATATTAGTAACAATTGCTCTCTGCCCTGGTTTTTTCCTTGTCACCCGCAAAATTTCAACAGCACCATTCTATAATCTCATTGCTCATCTCAAACATCCTCCGTCCCCATGGCATCACCTTTTACCCACGATGCCGCCACTCGAATATTCCCCCCGAGCAGTCCCCTGGAATTGATTATGGTTGGCGAAATATGTGCCTGCAGTTGTTGTTTGTGTGCATCGGTGAGTGCGCCCAGGTGATCGAGTATGGCCAGCAAGGCCACCGAGCGAGCACGGGTGCTACCATCGGCGATCTTAAGTGCTATGCCCAGGCCGCGTTCGGGCAGAGCCGCGATAATAATACCTTCGGCGCCGGTTTTGGCCAGCACCGAGCCCTGGGTCACTTCGTTTAACTCGCTCACCACCGAGCCATGGCCGGCTATATACCGCGGCTCATTGGTAATGGCCTGGTGCAATCGGTATACCGCCCGGGTACGCTCAATGGATAAATCCACAGGCATGGCGAAGCGTGCCACTGCACGGCCCAGTTGCAGTAATGGCATGGTGGGAGCGGGCAGGCCGCAGCCATCTATGCCCATGGGGTAGCGAGCAAGATCAACATCTGCCAGATCAGACAGTATCTGTAACGACAACTGCTGTAAGGGATGTTCTAGTAAGTGGTAGTTATCTATGGGCAGGCCCATGTGCAGCGCCGTGGTTAAAAACCCGGTGTGCTTGCCTGAGCAATTATGATGAATGCGACAGCCATATTGACCCAGGGCCAGCAGGCGTTGTGCGCTCTCGGTATGTTCGGGCAGCGCGGGCCCACAGGCCAGGTGTTGTTCGTTTAAGCCCAGTCGTGCCAGCCATGACGCCACCAGGTCCTGGTGAATGGGCTCGCCCTGGTGCGAAGAACAGGCCAGGGATATTTCCGCATCGTTTAAGGCATAGTGGTCACTGGCGCCGCTCTCAACCAGCTGAATCGCCAGCATGGGTTTTAACGCAGAGCGTGGAAATACCAGTCCTTCGATGTCGCCCCAGCGGTGCAGTACCTCGCCCTTCACATCACACACTACTGCCGCACCAAAGTGCCGGCTCTCTACCGTGTTATTCCGGGTTACTTCAACAAACAACTCATAGGCCATGCAGCCAATACTCCTTTCAGTATTCTGGTTAACACACTGAGATGCATTAAGTCGGTCATTACGCTTTAAACCACCGCTGCCAGGGTCCTGTATTGGTCTGGCTCAATATTGGGCGGCACACTGGAAGAGGCTCGGGCAATGCCACCTGCTAATAGCAGTTTAACCACTTCGTCGTAATCCAGCTCATGGGCAATATCGCAGGCCTCGGGAAAATAACTGGAGCCAAAGGTCATGCCTGGCACCAGGTTGGCTTCCATGAAAAAACAGGTGCCATGATTATCGGTTTTGATATCGATGCGGCCGTAGTCTCTCACACCCAGCGCATTAAAGGCATCTATAGCCATGGTGGTGACCCGGGTTTTTACCTCGTTATCGACAATCTCTATGAGCTTTTCTGAATCGTCTTTTTTGGCCTGGGCGCCTAAAATTCTCAGGCCATGTTCCGATGTAGGGGGGATCACCTCCACCGCCGAGACGATTGATCTCACCGGGCTGATCCTGATCGTCGCTACGGTAAACTCACGTCCGTCCAGGTATTCTTCTGCCAGCACCGGTTGTTTATAGGTGGCGTAGAGTGATGCCACCTTGTTGTGGTAGTCGGCAAAATTATTCACAAACGATAAATCATCTATGCCATTGCCATTGGCGGCATCCAGGGGTTTGATAAACAGTGGAAAGCCAAGAGGCAAATCATACTGGTTTTCATACTGGCCCGGTACCGCAATAAAATGCCTGGCTGTGTTAATGCCTTTGTTGGATAAATGGGTTTTGGCCAGAACCTTATTCGAATCAAACTTGAGCACGTCCCGTGATGAACCCGTAAAATGAATACCCTGATGGTTAAAATAATCCGATAGCCAGATGTCCTCTCCCTCATCCATCAGCACATATTTCACCGCCAGTACTACCAGTTCAGGTTTACGCCTGACCACCGCGGCCAGATCATCCGGATCTGTGCATACACTCAGCCGTGCATGGTGCCCCATTTTTTCAATGGCCGTCAATACACTGTTGCAGGCGGTGAGTGAGCCAAAGCCACTCTCTTTTAAAGCGTCATTGGGGGTGGTGATAATTTCAATATACATAAGGGAAGACCGCGCTCAGTAAATAAATCGATCAAATGAAAAGCAGAACTACAGGGCGTTCAATGCACAGGCCAGTTGAATTCTAAGGGCTAAATTCACCGGGCAGAAAACAGCGCGAAATAAAAACAGGTCGCCAGCTAATCAATTAAGGGTGAGAAAGGTAGAAATGTTGCTGCAATCAGCTAGTGGCGATGCCTGAATAAACAGATGGGCAAATAGAAGAGCAGATGAAAACACTGCACCGGTTCACTGAGGTCAGTAGAGTAACATAAATACGTCGCTAGCTGTGGGGTTATGTTGCTTAAAAGACGGGAATAAGTTTTGCGTTGTGCCTTCCTGGTTGAATAGCATAAGCAAGGTCGTGGTGTCGGACCAGCGTAAGTTATTGAAAGTATGTGTGAATGACGTAATAATAGCGCTTATATCTGGCTTAGAAGCTGGTTTTTAATAGGAAAAAGCTTAATTAAGGATCTCGATACACCTTGTGGGTGGGAAGTTGCATACCACGAGCCAGTGGATATTTCATATCGTGCCATGTTTGGCACATGCACTGCTCCTGTCCCTCCTTGTGCAAAACGTACCGCTGTCCTAAGAATAGATGGGAATGCGAAATTATATTTTGATCAACTGTAGCATGTGATCAGGTAATATTTACCATCACCATTTGATATAACATAGAATTATTTACAGGGCCTGGAATACAGGAATTTGCATAAGCTACGACTAACAGAGTATGTTTGTCGTATGTATTAATCATACACCAGGAGTTTATATGACCAAACTTAACCTGATCAGCTTTCTGTTTATTATTTTATCGTCTCAGCCTGTTCTTGCACAAAAGATGGAAAACTCCTCCAGGCTTGTATATGACGCACGGCTTAGTGATTATAAATATGATTTTGAGGTGAAATATTTTCCTTTTAATTCCCAGCGTCAGGCATTGCAGATGGCCTACATCTATCTTGAAGGCAAAGCTGATAAACCGGTAATCACCCTGATGCATGGGAAAAATTTTAATGCCCACTACTGGACGACCACCGCACTTTATTTACAGAAAAAAGGCTATGGGGTGTTAATTCCTGATCAAATAGGTTTTGGTAAGTCATCCAGACCCACTCACTATCAATATTCATTTTCGGCTCTGGCTCATCATACACAGGGCTTAATGCAGTCCTTAAACATAAAAAAATCGATTGTGATCGGGCATTCCATGGGCGGCATGCTGGCCAGTCGCTTTTCTCTGATGTATCCACAGTTCACACAAAAACTAATTCTAGTTAACCCTATTGGCCTGGAAAATTACCTGCACTATGTCGATTATAAGGACACTGATTTCTTTTATAAAAATGAATTAGCCAAAACGCCAGAAGGCATTAGACGTTATCAACAAAAAAACTATTATGATGGCCATTGGAATAAGCAATATGAAGCGCTTACTCACTTTATGACAGGGCAGCTGCAGGGGCCGGATAAAGAGCAGGTGGCCTGGGTCAATGCACAGACTTACGATATGATATTTACCCAGCCTGTTATTACTGAGTTTAAGGATTTATCTGTGCCTGTCAGGCTGATTATAGGTACCCGTGATCGCACAGGCCCTGGTCGAAACTGGAAAAAGTCAGGTGTGGATTATGAGCTTGGGCGTTACGATCGTTTAGGCAAAGCAGCAGCCGAGCTTATCCCTGATGCTGAGTTATATGAATTAACAGGCCTGGGTCATTTGCCTCAGATTGAAAATTTCGAGCGTTTTAAAGTTGCTCTGGACAAAGCGCTGGCTGATTGAGAAAAATAAGTGTGTTCGCTGTAAGTTTTCACCTGCCAGGGAATTAACCAGGGCAGAGAGTAATGGCACTTACTTAAGACTAAGTATTAATGTATTGCGTCATTCCGGTATGCTTTTGAGCCGGGTAAATTCGACGGGATCGAATTTAAACGAACTCCGTTCGGCCCACAGGGTAAAGCCCAGGGATGGGCTATATAATCCATTGTTTAGATAGCTGGATATCTAATGTAATGTGAATGCTTCGCATGCTTGATTTACGTGTCATCTCGGCAACTGCTCCTGCGTTGCTCTAACTACCTACATCCCTGTAGGCGTTTACACGCAAAAACGGTATGACGAAGCAACGGCCATATATTTTCCTTAAGTAAGTGCCATTAAGGGCAGAGAGTAATCGTTTTTTTAATGTTAAATTATTATTGTGTTCGATCTTTTTTCATTGCTGCAATCTCTGCCTGTACCATTTTCGGTGTTTCAAGGCTAATTGCACCTATCTGTTTGCTGCGAAATTCATTCAGCAGTAATTCAGAAGCTTTGTGAATGTTTACTCTGCCTCCGCCCTGTAAACAGCCACGCTTCTGGCCAATACTTTCAAGTACATCCATATCATTTTCAGGTAATTCCTTAAGTTTATAGCGTTTTTGCAACAGGTCTGGATAAGCCGATAAAAGATAATCGGCGGCGAACATTGCTACATCATCATATTCCATGGCGGTGCTTTTTATTGCGCCAGTAATGGCCAGGCGATAACCACTGTTTACATTATGGATTTTTGGCCAGAGAAATCCCGGCGTATCCATTAACTGAATACCATTTTCTAAAATGATAGTTTGCTGCTGTCTGGTGATTGCCGGTTCATTGCCAACTTTAGCAATGACGCGCCCGCTGAGCGTATTTATAACACTGGACTTGCCAACATTAGGAATACCCAGTATCAAAACACGAATCGGCCTTGTTGTGAGATTTCTGTCGGAAAAAAACTGATGACATAATTGCAGTACCTGTTTGATTTGTGCAGGTTGTTCCTGAGTAACCGCTAGAGCTTTAATATTTCGTTCTGTTTGAAAATAGTCGATCCACTGCTGAGTAATTTTCGGGTCGGCCAGGTCAGATTTATTTAATAGCTTGATACAGGGTTTGTTTCCACGTAGTTGCATAACCAGTGGGTTTTCAGAGCTATAGGGTATACGCGCATCCAGTACTTCGATGATCAGATCAATTTTAGGCATCACCTCCCTGATTTCCTTGCGTGCCTTATGCATATGTCCCGGGAACCACTGAATTGCCATAATATTTCTGCTTAACGATTAAATTCTGTGCATTTACCCCACCTAGAAATATTTGGGGTGCTTTGCTTGTTTATTACAGCATATCAAAATAGATAAATTGATTGCCGACTCTGACTAATTGTAGATATATGCAACTGTCTGGACATATTGAGATATGTTATTTAGTGATTGTTTGAGCACAGATTAATACTGATTAACGTTAGTTGTAAAGATGTAAAGTAATGTCTTTTTTACATTTCTTTACCAGTAACGACCAGGGCGCAATAGTTGCTATTGCGCCCTGGTCTATTTCTCTATCGGGCCTGTTAGCGAGCTTTTTTATAGCTAATCTGTTCCGTTTCCTGGCTGCGTAAGTAATCTTCATAAGTACCATGGAAATCGATTATACCGGTGGCTGTTAGTTCGATAATGCGGGTTGCTATTGAGGACACAAATTCACGGTCATGACTGACGAATATGAGTGTGCCCGGGTAATTTTCCAGAGCCAGGTTCAGTGATTCGATAGATTCCATATCCAGATGGTTAGTGGGCTCGTCAAGTAGCATAACATTTGCACGTTGTAGCATTAACTTACCAAATAACATGCGGCCCTGTTCTCCGCCGGAGATAACTTTTACAGATTTTTCAATGTCGTCCTGAGAAAATAATAAACGGCCCAGTGTGCCACGAATAACCTGTTCGTCATCGATTTTTTTACCCCATTGGCTCATCCAGTCGAACAGGGTTTTGTCCTTTGCAAAGTCAGCGGCGTGATCCTGTGCATAATAACCAATCTCTACATTTTCAGACCACTTTATGCTGCCGGCTGATGGCTTTGTATCACCGACCAGACATTTTAACAGCGTTGTTTTACCAATTCCGTTAGGGCCGATTACGGCAATGCGTTCACCTACTTCTACCATGAGGTCGAGATCAGTAAACAGGTCTTTATCAAAACGTTTGCCCAGGCCTTCTATTTCCAGTGCCAGTCGATGCAGTTTTTTGTTCTGATCAAAACGGATAAATGGACTTTGACGGCTGGATGGTTTTACTTCTTCCAGTATAATTTTGTCAATTTGTTTGGCCCGGGAAGTCGCCTGTTTTGATTTTGAGGCATTTGCAGAGAAACGACTGACGAAAGCCTTGAGGTCCGCAACCTGCGCTTTCTTCTTGGCATTGTTGTTTAATAAGGTTTCCTGCACCTGGGTTGAGGCCGTCATGTATTCATCGTAAGAACCGGGATAAATGCGTATTTCACCGTAATCCAGATCGGCCATATGACTGCAGACGCTGTTGAGGAAATGACGGTCATGGGAAATGATGATCATGGTGCAGTTACGTGCGTTTAACACACCCTCTAACCAGCGAATGGCATTGATGTCGAGGTTATTGGTGGGCTCGTCCAGCAACAGGATATCCGGTTCAGAGAACAGAGCCTGTGCCAGTAAAACTCGTAACTTCCAGCCGGGCGCCACTTCGCTCATGGGGCCAAAGTGTTGCTCCAGGGGTATACCTACTCCCAGTAACAGCTCGCCGGCACGTGCCTCGGCGGTGTAGCCATCAAGTTCAGCAAATTCAGATTCAAGATGGGCGACTCTAATGCCATCTTCTTCGGTCATATCCGGGTTGGCATAGATGGCATCGCGCTCTGACTTTATTGCCCAGAGTTCTTCATGGCCCATGATTACGGTATCGATTACCCCGTATTCTTCATAGGCAAACTGGTCCTGTTTCAGTTTACCTATACGTTGGTGAGGGTCTTTTGATACGTTACCTGAGGTGGGATCAAGATCGCCACCCAAAATTTTCATAAAGGTTGATTTTCCACAACCATTGGCTCCGATCAGACCATAGCGATTACCATCGCCAAATTTAACCGAGACGTTTTCAAAAAGTGGCCTGGCGCCAAATTGTATTGTAATATTTGCAGTTGCTAGCACTGTTTCATTTCCGAGTAAAAATTGTTGATTAGTATGTTATGCCGCGTTTGTTGTGCGACGCCCACGATTACCTGAGCGACTCTGGCTGTTTGAGTGCCCACTGTAGGATTGACGCTGATTATTCCGGTTAGAGGCCGACTGTTTTCCAGCAGGCTTTCTAGAGCTCTGCTGCTGTCTGCCTCGACCCTTGTTAATGGGTTCCGCTTTTATAGAAGGATCGGGTTCAAAATCGTCGATCATTACTTTTGGGATATCGCGTTTTATAAGTCCTTCGATATCTTTAAGTAACTTTAATTCATCTACACATACCAGAGACATGGCTTCACCTTCACTACCTGCGCGACCGGTGCGGCCAATGCGGTGAACGTAATCTTCCGCCACGTTAGGTAATTCATAGTTAACTACGTGAGGTAACTGGTTAATGTCCAGTCCTCGGGCGGCTATATCTGTGGCCACCAGTACTCGTACCTTGCCTGATTTGAAATCGGCCAGTGCCCGAGTACGTGCGCCCTGGCTCTTGTTGCCATGAATCGCGGCGGCCGTAATGCCATCGGTCATCAGCTGTTCAGAAAGACGGTTGGCACCATGTTTGGTACGGTTGAATACCAGTACCTGTTGCCAGTTGTTAGAACCAATCAGGAAGGATAGTAATTCGCGTTTACGGCTTTTGTCTACTGGATGAACCACCTGTGTAACAAGTTCTGATGAAGTATTGCGCTGCGCCACTTCAATCAGGGCGGGTGACTTGAGCAGGTCATTAGACAGTCGCTTGATCTCATCAGAGAAAGTAGCTGAGAACAATAATGTCTGTTTCTGTTTGGGCACCAGTGCGAGAACCTTGCGGATATCGCGAATAAAGCCCATGTCGAGCATACGGTCAGCTTCATCCAGTACCAGGATTTCTACTTTTGAAAGATCAACGGATCTCTGACTGACGTGATCCAGTAATCGTCCCGGAGTGGCGACTAGAATGTCTACACCTCGGATGAGTATCTGTTTTTGTGGGTTGATGCTTACGCCACCAAAAACCACAGTGGAGCGGAGTGGCAGGTGTTTTCCATAGTCAACAACACTCTCGGCGACCTGGGCGGCCAGTTCTCGTGTTGGAGTGAGTACCAGTGCGCGGATAGGACGACGGCCCTTCTGTTCTTTGCTGGTTGACATTAATCTTTGTAATAATGGCAGAGTGAAACCGGCAGTTTTTCCTGTACCAGTCTGTGCGCCACCCATAAGGTCACGTCCTTCGAGGATAGGAGGGATTGCCTGCAATTGTATTGGAGTAGGGTTGCTATAGCCTTTTTCGGATACAGCACGGAGTAATTCGGCCCTGAGACCGAGGGATTCAAATGACATACTATGATGTTCTCTTGGGATCAGCCTACCTGTATGTGCTTTGGGCACATGTTTTGGGACGGTCTAGGCTAAAACTTTTGTGTATTTAGAGGTGAATCGGGAAGGATTACCGCTTTGAAAACAGGTGCAGACCGAAGTGCACCAGAGATTGTGCGCGAATTATACCTGAAGTTTTGTCAAAAGGGTGGTTAGAGAGCAATATATTTTAATATTAGAAGTTATTGTTAGTTTAATCACTGCTTACCGCGGTTATTTTATACCGCTGCTCTGTTCTTTCCCGTATGACTGACTTATGTGTACTTATTGTAACAGGCTGATGATGGATGCTGATAGCTTAAAGGTCTGTCCAGAGGGGGCGTGTGACTATTGAGAGGATACACGGCCTGGCTAATTCGATTTACTGACAACGTTGATTTTAAAAGTAAAGTTAAGGGCTTGTATTTTCGTTTTGCTAGCATATATAATGCTGAACGTGGTGTTTTTGGTGGGAACCAGCTATATACTACTAAGTGCTACATTCTATACTGGTTCTTGTCAGATGCTTTATCCTGTTAATTCCCTCGTAAGATTTGTAACACATTTTTAATTTTTTAATATTTGATGAGGTAATTATCATGGCAACAGGAACCGTTAAATGGTTTAACGAATCCAAGGGCTTCGGCTTTATTTCTCCTGATGATGGCAGCAAAGATGTGTTTGCACATTTTTCAGCTATCGCCAGCGAAGGTTTTCGTACACTGGCTGAAGGCCAGAAAGTAACTTTCGATGTAGAGAATGGTCCTAAAGGTCCACAGGCAACAAATATTAAGGTTTAATCGATCTTAAGGTTTTGTCTGTAAAACCCTGCGTTAATCGCGGGGTTTTTTTT
>CBDULX010000055.1:0-15707 GCA_965368175.1 uncultured Gammaproteobacteria bacterium
TGCATTATCGGCATTCACCACATCCCTGTGGCTTAGTTCCGCATTAGGGCAGGACGCCCGTAAGTACGACCACAAGGATGTGGGAGGTAGAGTTGCGCCTGGAGCAGCAACCGAGAACAACGCAGGAGCAGTTGTCGAGCAGCCTCATAAATTGCGACTAACGAAGGTACCACTATGCGCTTTTTGCATAGTGGCTTGCGACCTGGGGCGGCATTTTCTTGGTAACTTCTTTGTTGCCTACAAGGACGTAGGTAAGGAGCGTGAGCAGGATGCGGAAGCTTTGCTGAAGACTAGAAACGCCCGGAGCGTTTCTGAACATGCATTGCATGGCCCGAAGGGTAGCGGCCATGGATGGCTGCTATACAAAGAAGTCACTCGCCAGCTGGCGAAACCAATGCCCACAAATAGCACCAAGAAAAAATAATATCTCCTACATACCCAGAGGGCATAAATAACTAAAGGGAATAAATCTCTTAGGCAAAGATTTTGATTTTATTGCATAGGAAGGGAGAAAATAATTGAAGGCCCTGGTGGTTCAGGGCCTCCATTCATATAGCACTTAGCCTTTCAGACTATTAGCCACATTTTGCATTTTTTCACGAACAATAGGGGCTACTTCGGCAACCCTGGGATTGTTTACCAGTTCGAGAACCGAGACCGGGTCCATGAAGCCTACTGTCACCTGGCCGTCGGCTTCTTCGCGTAGCAAAACATTGCAGGGTAGCAGCAGTCCGATATCAGGTTCGGCATCTATGGCCTTGTGAGCCAGCGTAGGGTTACAGGCCCCCAGGATTTTGTAGCCAGTGCGGTCGATATCAAGCTTGGCTTTCATGACTTTTTGCACATCAATTTCAGTCAGCACACCAAAACCTTCTGCCGTCAGGGCTTCTCTGACTTTTGCTTCGGCATCTTCCATAGAAGATTTAATCGTTACGTTAAAACCGTACATGGGGTTCTCCTGGTTCGGTTGAATGGAATGGCGTTATATTAGCACAGACTTATCGAGGGGGTTAAAGTTCTTCCAGCTTCCAGACGTCATAGGCCGGTTCTTCATAGGGATGGGCCTGATGCATGGCTGTAATGGCTGCTCTGATTTGAGCATCCTCACACACCATTTCCACTTTATACTCCTGCACTGTTTCCAGTTTTCCATGCTTGCCCATGAAAGGCCTGCTGTTTTGCAGTGGTCGGAACTGGCCCTGACCCAGGCACTGCCAGGCGCAATGATCGTAATCACCAATACGCCCTGCGCCGGCTTCAAACATAGCTATTTTTACCGGTTCAAGATGGCTTTCTGGAATGAATACACTGATTTTATACATGGTGATTTCGCAATGCATGTGAGAGACCGGATAAAGTCTACTGATATATGACAGTAGAGTCATGTAGAATAATGCCATTTTAATCTTGCAGGAAAAAGCAATGAGTGATGATGGTATTCAATTATCGCCCGAATTGATGGGTGATTTGCGCGCGGCAATGGCAAAACAGGATCCAAGAACTGAAGATGACGTAATGGCTATGCAATATCTGGTGGCGGCTGCGGGCATGATGCTGTCGGATTACAATAATCCACAGGCGAACAAACAGGAAATTATTCAGGAGTTGGGTGGTTTCATGAATCATGTATTTGATTTTATGGAGCAGAATAAACCTAAACCGCAGCCACCGGCACAGGAAGCTTTTGGCGTCTGGAAGCCAGGTCAGGGTTAATTAATATATCTGAATTCCAGCCCGTTATGGAATTCGTCTTAAGGGATGGGGCTGATGTGGTTTATAATAGCTGCTATGCCTGTATCCCTGTTCGATCGTATTCAAGCCTGTATTCAGGCCTGTGACCCCCAGTCCAAATGCTTACTTACCCATCAGCTGGTCGAAGACTGGAATGCCAGTACTGTGCTTATTGACCGAGCTCTTGAACCTGAGCCTATTGGTGAGGCGGGGAGACCCGCACAGCCTGAATTGGTGTCTCCCAGGCAGGTCACCCGTCGCAGTGTTAATAGTGAGCAGGGCCGAATCATCCTGGCCCACGCCCTGGCCCATATTGAATTCAATGCCATCAACCTGGCACTGGATGCAGCTTACCGGTTTCGTGATCTGCCTCGCCAGTACTATAGCGACTGGCTCAGGGTGGCGGCTGAAGAGGCTTATCATTTCACCCTGTTAAGACAATATCTGATTGATCGAGGCCATGATTACGGGGATTACCCGGCCCATAACGGACTCTGGGAAATGGCACAAAAAACCGCCCACGATGTCATGGTACGTATGGCACTGGTGCCAAGGGTACTGGAAGCGCGGGGACTGGATGTCACTCCGGGCTTAATCATCAAGCTAAAACAGGCTGATGATAAAGAGTTTGTCTCCCATCTGGAAATCATTCATCGAGATGAAATTGGTCATGTGGCCATAGGTAGCCACTGGTTTAAATACGTTTGTGAGGAGCGTGGACTGGATGCACGTAATACCTTCAAGCAATTGATTCAGGATTATATGCAGGGTAATCTTCGCGGGCCGTTCGACGCGGCGGCAAGGATACAGGCTGGATTCAGCGAACAGGAGCTGTCCGATTTAGCGGCGCTGGAATTATGAAACAACTGATGCTTTTTGTTAGTGTAGGGTTGATACAGGGGCCGATTCTGGCGGCTGAGCTCAATGCGCAGGCTTTCTGGTATGAAGAGCTGGAACAGGACGTGCCACCGAGCCTGCATCGTTACCTGGTGACGGATCATTTTATGCGTATCGACAGTGGCAAAGCCGGCGATGATTTTATTCTGTTTGATACGAACAAAAAAATTATTTACAGCATCAATCACGATGATCAAAGCATACTCACCATAGAAACAAAATCCTGGCAATCACCTGAATTTGAATTCAGGCAACATCAGGTAACCAGTAAACTTGAGGCTGCACCAGAGTTATTTGGTAAAACAGTGAGTAATTACCAGCTGTTTGCTGGTAAGGAACTATGCTCGGAAATACAGCTGGTGCCTGATGTATATACAAAATCCAGGGAGATGTTTCGCAATTATCAAATGGTGCTATCCGGGCAGCAGGTACAGTCGTTGTTTAATACGCCGGAAGATATGCGCAGCCCCTGTTTCCTGATCGACCAGGTGTTTAACGCCGGTGAGTATTTTAATCAGGGTTTACCGGTGCAGGAATGGCACAGTCGTGGTTATGTCCGTCTGCTGAAAGATGTGCAATCCGTTGACGTGGACGACAAGCTGTTTAGCTTACCCGAGAACTATTCGGAGTATTCCCCGCTACAGGCTAAGATTAAAGAATAGTTGCCACAGAGTCACAGAGAATTTATGCCCTTGTGTACACTGAATTTTATAATGTTAACTACTCAGTGAACTCCGCGACTCTGTGGCAATAGTTGCGTTTTCTTTCATATAATAGTGACTTAACCATATTCCTTGAGCTGGTATTGGCCATTCGTATCAAAGGCCAGATAGCTGCCTTTTTTGTACCAGTCACCCAGCACAATACGGGTTACCGGCTGGCCTTTCACTTCCAGTTGGTGGATGGCTGGGCGATGGGTATGGCCATGGATCATTAAAGAAATACCATGATCGATAAAAGCCTTTGTAACAGCATCGGTATTCACATCCATAATCTCGGCATCTTTGAGCTGGGTTTCTTCTTTGCTCTGTTCACGTAGCGCCTTTGCCATCTGTTTACGCTCGGCCAGGGGTCTGGCTAAAAATTCCTGTTGCCATTGTGGGTTGCGCAGCGTTACGCGCAATTCCTGATAACGTATATCATCGGTACACAAGGTGTCACCGTGCATCAGCAGGGCCGACTGATGATCAAGGGATTCCACCAGAGGGTCGTTAATCAGTGTGCAACCACAACGTTCGGCAAAGGCCTGTCCCATCAGAAAATCCCGATTACCATGCATCAGGTATATTTTAAGACCTTCATCCGCCAGCTGTTTCATCTTGCTGAATACCGGTGTAAGCCCACTGGGCGTATCATCATCACCCAGCCAGTACTCGACGAAATCGCCCAGTATGTACAGGCTTTTGGCAAATCGGGCCTGCTCATCCAGAAACTTTAGATAAAGCTGAATGATATCAGGCCGTTCGGGGGCAAGATGGAGGTCGGAAATAAATAGAATTTCCGACATGGATTAAAGCAGGCTGGCCTTGTTGATAGTGACTGCTTCAACCGGTACGTCGCCATGTCCCATCTTGTTGCTGGTGGCAACCTGAGCAATGGCATCAACCACATCCATGCCTTCAACCACTTCACCAAATACGGCATAACCCCAGCCCTGTGAGGTTGGTGCGGTGTAGTTTAGAAAATCATTGTCCTTCAGGTTAATGAAGAACTGGGAAGATGCTGAATCCGGGTCAGGTGTGCGCGCCATCGCCAGGCTACCACGTTTGTTGGGCAGACCATTATCCGCTTCATTTTTAATCTGGTCGCGGGGTGGTTTCTGAGTCATGTCTTCTGTGAATCCGCCGCCCTGGATCATGAAATTTGGGATAACACGGTGAAAAATGGTCATATCAAAGAATGCATCTTTAACATAGGTCACGAAGTTTTCAGAAGAGATGGGTGCTTTGGCAGCATTCAGTTCAACCACAATATCGCCATGGTTGGTTTCCAGTTTTACACGAGGGTTATCAGACATATGTTTGTTCCTGGTTTGAAAATGGTGCCCCGAGCAGGATTCGAACCTGCGACCTTCCCCTTAGGAGGGGGACGCTCTATCCTGCTGAGCTATCGGGGCGGAATTTGGAAGGGGTATATTACACAGATAGGGCTTATTTTCCTAGTCTGGGGGAGTGGAGTCGGTATTGCGAGGCGTTTCCCCTGTACTAGAAATGACAACACATCGGAGCGTCCTTATCATGTGAGTCTACTATGCCAGAAAGGGCAGAGATGAAAAAATACTCTGTCTTTACTAAAAAGATAAAAATTAGATTCTATTAGACCTGATAGTAACCTGTGCATTATTGATTAACTGCAGGCATTCGATTGGCATTATTGACGCAGGGTAAACAGATCTACTAAATCAGCAGATATTTGCGGGAGGCAAATTGGGAAAATTTCCCATTAATAATTACTCAACTATTTGAAATAATCTAACACTGGAGCAGCAAATACATAAGGGGAATAAAATGGATGGTGGGCTTTTTTATAGGATAAATATAAAGTTTTCTGAGCCGAACAGGTTAAGTGAGAACTTTCGATCCCGATTTCAGAGAGAATTAGATAACAACTCTATCTACCTGGGTGTCAGGTTTAATCCTACAAACTATAATAGAAGTGCAGCGATCAATTCATTAGAGTTGGCGAATGAATACTTAATCCTGGCCAATGAATTTCTAATTGATGAATACGGGGAAGTTGACTGCTGCCTACGTGAGCTTCAGTATTCGACTGATTTTATGAAATCCATTATAGATACTGAAACCCGTACCTTAATGAATTTTGCCCAGAATATAAATCTTGCATCTAAAGTTACCAGGGACAATCCAGCTTTTTTAGAAAAGATTCGAAATACCGTAGCTGGATAGTTTCAAGAATACTTCCCCCCAATCATCGCTTACAACCTTCTGTATCAGAGGTTCCCTGGAGAATAGTTCGCAAATGAACTTATGTTTTTATTTCTGTTCATTCGCAATTGGTTGGCTCCAGCGTTAAGACCTGAAAGATTACAATTTATAAATTAACTGAATTGCTCAAGTTTAATTCGTAGCTGCACCATCAAATTTTCAGCAATATCCTGTAATTCAGGGGGAATAACTTCAAATAGATATTCCAGTCTATCCAGTACATCTAGAACCTCTTCGCGATTGTCCATGGCGTCCAGGTTGATGGACATCTCGTTTATATACTCGTAAGGATCAATCCCATTCATCTATTTACCTCAATGGCAGTAACACTTTTAATGTTTGAATACTTATCTTTTAGTATCTAAAGCTAACTTGGCCAGAAAATCGGGCATCAGGTCGGACGCTCCCAGGTGGGATGCGATAGTGATATTCACTTCAGGGAAGTGTCGACGGGTGTCTTCAATAATGTCTGGTATGTCTTCTGCTACATGACGGCCTGCGGCGAGGAAATAGGGTACAACTAACACTGATTTAGCGCCCTGTTTGATGCAGTGTTTGATGCCATCTGGAATTAACGGTTCGGCCTGTTCCAGAAACGCGGCATGTACAATATCAAAGTGATGTTCTGTTAATGGCTGGATTTTTTCAGCCAGTTGCAGTACTTCGTCATTGGACTGTTTCCGCTGGCTACCGTGGGATACGAGTAATAAAGCATGCATGTTTATATTTACTCTTTTCTTGCAAATGAGTTTATGTGGCTTATATTGGCCGGGTAGTTGTGGCCAGTCCTACAGGTTTTCATTTTGAAAAAAGGTCTGTAAACATATACTAGTATAGCGGCTTAGTGAGCTAAATTTATATAATAGCCAAAATCGAAATTACGCCTGATAATTATAGGATATTCTGCAATGAATGAATCACTTGTTGAACAACACAGTCTGCTTGAACTGACATTCAGTCTGCACTGGAGCAGCAGTCATGCAATACATTGTGATGTGTTGTTTACCAATAAGTTTAACGTGTGGCGTGATATCGACTGGCTCCCAGAAAGCCTGCAGCAGGCTATCCTGGGCCAGCCTGCTGGTCATAATGCTCGTATCAGTTTCAAACCAGGTGATTTACTGGAGGTCTGGAGCAAGCAGCGGTATCACACAGTGAAAGTCAGTGCATTTAATCAAAACCCCCGGCCGGGATTATTCATCACCCCTTATGCCGGGCGATTCTATCCTCAGGGCTGGGTGACGGGGCTACCCGATGTATTCAGTGAGAGTATGAAGCCGGGAAGACTGGTGTCGGTGGATAGTGATGCAATGGCGTTTGATTTCAACCATCCCCTGGCAAAACAGGATTGTGAGCTGGAGATTGAGATCCATAATATAGGCCCCGTCCCAGGTGAGCACGGGGGGCGCTGTACCGAACATTTAGTGGATCTGTTAAACGGTCCTGGCATGCAGTCCCGTTATAATGGCGTAGCCACGGACTTCTTTCATGATGATGCATACAGTCGTCTGGATGCGCGGGTGGATACGGCATTTTATAGTATCCCCAGAATGGTGCCACACCTGGACAAAATGGCTTTGCAGCAGGTGGAAAAGCTCTATCAACGTTTAATACCCGAGCAATCAAGGGTACTGGATTTAATGGCGAGCTGGGATTCTCATTTGCCAGAAACCCTGAACCTGAAGTCGGTGATCGGCCTGGGACTCAATGAAGCAGAGCTCAAAGCCAATCAGCGGCTGGATGATTATGTTGTTCAGGACATTAACAGCCAGTTAATCCTGCCCTTTGAGGATGCCAGTTTTGAAGTGGTGATATGCACTGTATCAGTAGAATACCTTAGCCAGCCACTCGAAACCTTTAAAGAGGTGGCGCGCATACTCAAACCCGGTGGTTTGTTTATCAATACTTTCTCCAATCGATGGTTTCCCACCAAGGCTATTGCTCTGTGGTGTGATTTACATGAGTTTGAACGGCTCGGTCTGGTGACGGAATATTACCTGCAGTCTTCATGCTTCAGAGATATACACACCCACTCCTTTAGGGGCTTGCCCAGGCCGGAAGATGATCCCCATGCAGGACAGAGCCAGCAATCCGATCCGGTGTATGCAGTCTGGGGGAGTAAGATTTAGTGTGTCATCGATACCCTGCTAATATCGGCGAATAACTCACGTTGGTCGGATAGTTGACGTTATATCCAGCTGGAATTCAAATAAATATTAATTTTATCAACGGTTTACTGATAAAAGAACGCAAATGCCGCAGCAGTTAAAAAATGGACATATATGCAATAAACGGGTATATTTCCCATTGAAGCGGACTTGTATTTGTGGAATGAAAAAATAATGTTTGCAGGCTCATCGCAACACTGCATCTTGACAATAAACAGTTGGATTTAGAATGGAAATAGAATATTTCAAGCGGTTTACGTCGGCATACTTAAAAAATTACTTTAAGAAAAAAGCAATTCCACATCAGGAATGGCATGTCACTATTAATGGGGTTAACCACACAATTAATAATCAGCTTATCATCGAACAAATCTTATCATCTGAACCCGATCAGCAGAAACTGATTGTGGAAGCTTTGCAGGAACTGGATACCAGAGGTGGAGATGTTAAAGCATTTTTACGCAGTCTGGCTCAGGAATCGCTGGTTATTCATTCATAATAAAACAGGGTTAATGGTTAGCACGAAGTTTTATTCATTCCCCGAAGCTGCCTGATCCAGAAACCAGTGAACTGGGCCAATGGTGTTTATAGGAAGTGTTTCTCCAGCTTTTATCTGTTTTAGTATCGATTGCTTGGCTGCACCTGTAACCAGTACCATCCGAGCTTTTGCCGATTGCAATGTGCTGCGACTTAACGATACTCTTTCTCCAGGCGCTTTGGGTGCATTGAATACAGCCACCGCTGTTTGTTTATTATTGAGTGCCGGGTTGTGGGGGAACAGGCTGGCAGTATGCCCATCCTCACCCATACCCAGGAAGACTATATCCAACGGGCCATAAGATTCCAGTAAATGGCTGTATTCTTGCGCTGCCTGTTCAGCCCCCAGTTCGGATGGTATGGGGTGAAATTGACTTTTGTCTGTATCAATGCGATTGAGAAATGAGTCCCGGATCATGGTGTCATTACGTTCTGGGTGTCCTGCCGGGTAACAGCGCTCATCTCCCAGAAACCAGTGGCATTGCGACCAGGGCAGATCTATTTCTGCCAGTAATTGCAGGCACTGGATCGGGGTGTTTCCCCCGGGCAGGGCAATCAGGCAGAGTGGTTTATCCGCCAGCGTTTGTTTTATTGCCTGTGCCAGGAATTGGGCTGCCGCTTCTGCGGTTGCTCGTGCATCCGAAGATACATGCCATTGATGTGCGTTAAGTGGGTTTATGCCAGCCCCCTTCACAGCCTTCGAGCAGTTCATCCATCTCGGGTACGTCCCAGGTGCCGGCACGGTACCGATCAATCGAGAAGCGGTCTTTCCAGGCATCCAGTAAGGGTTCGATAATACGCCAGGATTCTTCTACCTCGTCGGAGCGGGAGAATAATGTCGGATCACCCATGAGTACATCATGCAACAGCACCTCGTAGGCATCAGCCATATCGAGCCCTTCATGGGTGTAGGGTGCGCGCATGACCATGCGTTGGGTGTCGGTGGTGAGTCCCGGCATTTTGGCATTCATTCGAAGTACTATGCCTTCATCCGGGTGTAATCGGAATACCAGGGCATTGGCTTTGGGTAGATTGGCGTGGCTGTCGAATAAATTGAACGGCGGTTTACGAAAACGAATGACAATTTCCGAGACACGTTTTTTCATGCGTTTCCCGGTCCACAGGATAAAAGGAACACCCTGCCAGCGCCAGTTATCGATATAAAATTTCACTCCAGCGAAGGTTTCAGTAGCGGATTCTGGTGAAACATCGGCTTCTGAAACATAGGCGGGTACCGATTCACCATTTATCATGCCAGATGCGTACTGGGCTGCTTTGGCCAGTTTATTAATATTATTCGGATCTATTCGTCGTACCGCACGTAACACTTTCATCTTCTCATCACGCACTGCATCAGCGGTGAATTCCACTGGGGGCTCCATAGCTACCAGGGTTAATACCTGCATCAGATGGCTCTGGATCATGTCCCTTAAAGCACCAGAGTGTTCATAGTATTTTGCCCGGTATTCGATGCCGATGGATTCGGCGGCAGAAATCTGGATATGATCGATATAATTACGGTTCCATAAGGGTTCCAGTATGCCATTGGCAAATCGATACACCAGAAGATTCTGTACACTTTCCTTTCCCAGGTAATGGTCAATGCGATAGATCTGGGATTCGTCGATTACCGACTGGAGTTCCTGGTTCAGGGTTTTGGCTGACGCCAGATCCATGCCAAATGGTTTTTCGATAACCAGACGTCGATAGCCTTCGGTTTGTTCTACCAGTCCAGAATTTTTTAATCCCTCGGCCACAGCGCCATACCATTGTGGAGGCACTGCACAATAGAAAAGAGCATTTTTCCTGCCATTAATTTCCTGTATGGATTCTGCCAGAGAATGGTAGGTTTGCTGCTCGCCCAGGTCCCCATGCACCATGCTTAACATGGCTTTAAATTCTTCCCATTGCTGATCATCCATACTGACCGAACTGGCATACTCATTAATGCTGTTACGAATAATCTCCAGCCATTCTTCGAAGCTACGATTATTGACAACTCCAATGATTTTGCTTTCTCGATTAACCAGCCCGCATCGGATCATTTTCAACAGGGCGGGTATCAGTTTGCGTTTGGTTAAATCACCGGCGGCTCCAAAAATGACAATGTTGGTGGGCTCGGCAATGTCCGGGCATTTGCGTTGTGTGGTCTGCTCCATTTCAGTCCTCCTTCTGGCCTGAACGGATGGCATGACCGCCAAAACCTGCACGCATGGCATTGAGTATTTTGCCGGCATAAGAGGGGGATTGTCGGCTCCTGAAACGCATTTGCAGGGCCAGCGCCAGCACAGGTGTCGGCACGGCACTGTCGATGGCATCGTGAATCGTCCAGCGACCCTCGCCGGAATCATCCACGTAGTCACTCAGAGCATCCATGGAACCCGGACTGGCCAGAGCATCGGCGATTAGATCAAGTAGCCAGGATCGAACTACACTGCCATGTTGCCAGATATTGGAAACCTGCTGCAGGTCGAGATTAAATTCCTGTTTGGCCTCCATTAATTCAAAGCCTTCGGCATAGGCCTGCATCAGGCCATACTCGATACCATTGTGCACCATTTTGACATAATGGCCGGCACCCACTGGGCCGACATGCCCCCAGCCCAGGTCATGGCCGGGCGCCAGACTTTTTAACGCAGGTTCAATCTGTTTAACGGCCTGTTCCGTACCGCCCACCATCAGGCTGTAGCCATTGTCCAGGCCCCAGACGCCACCCGATGTGCCGGAATCAACAAATTGAATGCCGGATTTGGCCAGTTTCAGGCCACGTTGCTGACTGAGTTTGAAGTTGGAGTTACCGCCATCAATTATCAGGTCGTTTTTGCTGAGGCCTGCCGAGATCAATTGTTCGATGGTCTGATCGACAAACTGATGGGGCACCATAAGCCAGATACTACGCGGTGCTTCCATTGCGACTATCATATCTTCAAGGGAGTCGACGGCTGTGATGCTGGAGTGTTCTTCTGCCAGTGCCTGACTGGCGGCCTTGTCCAGATCATAGGCAATGATTTCATGCCCATCTCTGGCCAGTCGTCGCACCATATTGGCACCCATTCGTCCCAGACCTAACATAGCAAGTTTCATTTTGGAGCATCTCCCGGTTTAGTGTTGGTTTTTAATACGGTCACAGATAGGGTACTGGAGGTTTTTAGTTCTAAATGGCCACATTGGTAAATTCTTTTGAATATATATTCGTATTTTGACAGCAAGGTCTATACCAGATTTATTTTATGCTGTTTGTATGAAATAGACATTAAATATATCAACCAGTGTCAAAATATCAGGTCTATTAATAGCACAATTATCCGGTGCTGTTGCTGATATTTTAGAAGTTCAATCAACATATTTTAGCTGCAATGGATATCATGACATTATGAAGGTGTTTCAGTTATGAGCAGTCGGTAAAGGGCTTTACTGGTTTATAAGATTATATGGTCGTTCAATCTGAATGATTAGTCTTTTTTAGCCAGTGAACCTCTGGTTAAGTCTGGTTGAATTTTAGGCCGCGATAAAAGTGTTTAGATATTTCACAAAGTAAAGCGGGATTTTATTCTATTGCTACGAATTTCGGGGAAAATCTGGACGCTTTTTAACAAGCATAAAACGATCATGACTTGATCAGGGCTTCCCTGGGAATCGCTTTGGTTTCTGGCGGGGGCGATTGCGTCGTTCATTGCGTTTTTTACGAATATGTATCAGCTTCCAGAACAATGAGTGGGGTGTGTCTTCATAGGTCATTATGTAATTTAGACTATGAAGATCGTTGAGCATCCATTTCATGCTGCGTTCTGCATCCGGGGTTCCGCAATATAAGATCTGGTCACCGGGTTTGATAGCGATATCATCGGTGGGCATAAGTATAAACTGCTGGCCCCGTTTCAGTAACAGGGCAATACTGGTCAGTCTGCGTACTCTATATCTGGGGTCCTGTAAAAGATTGCCTACTCGAATGACACGGCCAAAATTAAGTACCTTATAGAGCGCTTTAGCATGGGTCTCCGTGACATCTATAGTCCAGGTGCTGGGGCGATTTTCACCCAGTGCGCCGCTCAGTCGACTGATAGCAATATTGGCCCATTCTACCTCCTGTTCCTGGGCTTTATTTAAAAAAGTAACCAGTAAAGGGCTGGTGAGCAAGGTGCGAATTTTGCGGGCGATGATATCACTGGGTTGCATGATGATATCAGCTTTACTGGCCTCAAACAGCTGTTGATTGGTTTTTTTGTTCTGTCTGGCAACTACGAAAATATTTTCATTGATTTCTCGGGCCGTCATCACTATCGACAGGTTGTTGGAGTCATCATCGGTACCTGAAACCAGGCCAACGGCATGTTCGATGCCGGCCAGCGTGAGTGTATGTGCATCGAAGCCTGTGCCAATGATGAAGTCATTGTTTTTATTTTCCGGGCGATTTAGAAACTGTTCTCTTGCATCCTCCGATGGATCGATTATGGTGACCGGAATATTTTGTTTACAGATATGGGTAAACAGGCTCTGGCCAAAACGACCAAAACCACAGATTACCCAATGACCCTGATTAATATAGAGGGGATTGGTCAGTTTTGTATCAGGCACTCCCGTCAACCAGTCATATAACAGGTAAAGTGACGGCGACTGCATGGCCATGGCAAAAATATTGGCAAAAGATTCAAAGGGATTAATGACGTAATTGGTGCCGAAAGAAAACATGTTTTCTTCAAAATCCTTGATTTCAGACCGGCATATGACACTGACTTCTGGATTCAGTAATTTACTGGTAATGGCAATTTTCAGATTGGTTTCGTCGGAAGCGGTAACGGCTATGATGGCTGTACAATGACGATGCTTAAGCCCAGCGTTGATCAGTTGATTTGGGTCACGGGCATCACCCTGCATACCTGGTACAAATACACTGTATTCAATCAATGGCAGAGTTTTAACTTTCTCTCTATCCTGTTCGATAATAGCGCAGCGAATTTTTTGTTCACTCAAAGCCTGTACCAGCGCATGACCGGTCTCACCAAAACCACAGATCAGAAAAAATTTATCATGAATGTTTTCAATATTGCGGGCGTAGCGACTTTTTTTTGCTGCTTCGCGATAGGTTGGGTCCTGGATCAGTGTAAGAATTTTACCCAGTGCAAAAAACCAGGAGATGACAGTGATATAAATAGTGATCAATGCCCAGATACGCTGAGCGCTACTCAGTGGGTAGGGGATTTCACCAAAGCCTATGGTGGTGGCAGTAAAGCTCACGAAGTAAAAGGCCTCGAAGAAACTCATGTACCAGACATTGCCCTGATCGTCTACGCCTGGTGTTAGAACCATGCCCAGAATGGTAATACCGTATCCCAGGATCAGTATAATGAGGGGTGCGCGCATCTGGCGCAATATGAGGGATGTAACCAGTGTCATGGTGCGACAGCTTAGTGCCTCATCATGGCGGTTTCTATCATCAACATCAGTACAGAAATAATATTGGCCAGCATGGCTCCACCACTTAAGGAGACAATGGTAGCCATCATGGCTGGAGTTAGTCCAACGCCACTAATATGTACTGCATAGGTCCAGACAATGGCGGCTGAAATTAATTGCACAACGGCTACCAGACTGGATGCCAGTAACATGGCGCCCATTTGAGAGCGGTCACCAAATTTAAGTATGGTGGCAATCAAATTAATGATAATGACTGCAAAGAGTTCGTACACATTATGATGTGCCGGGTTATCGACTTCACCCGTATAAAATCCAAAATTCAGGGTTAATGCCATAATCATAAAAAAACTGAAGACAACTTTTTCGCGATTCATTTTCCATGCCTTTTCTAATTCAATTAAATCAAATTGTAGTACTGCGGCAGAAGAATATTCTGTAATTCAGAGTCATCGCTCTGTATCTGCAGTATTTCAAAATATTCACCCTGGGAATGCCTGGGAACCTCTGACCAGGTCGTGATTCCCTTTTGCTGGCTAAAAGCATCCAGGTTTTTCCCGAAGTTCCTTACAATAGAATAAAACTCAGTCTCACTTCGTGAATAATCTAAACACTTATCGTAGCCTGCTGCAACCAGACTTAATCAGAGGTTGGTTCTGGTGCTTAGTTAAGCAGCAAGTTTTCCAGTATTTTTTTGTATATTTCTGACAGTTTATCAAGATCATCAACATTTACATGCTCATTGATCTGGTGAATGGTGGCATTCAATGGGCCAAGCTCGATAACCTGGGATCCTGTGGGTGCTATAAATCGACCATCTGAAGTGCCACCAGCAGTGGATAATTCAGTGTCATATCCACAGATTTCTTTAATGGCCTTGCATGTGGCGTTAATCAGTTCACCTTCAGGGGTCAGGAATGCCTGACCAGACACAGTCCACTCGATGTCGTAATTAATCTTATAACGATCAAGTAAGTCCAGTATTTTATGTTTGATTTGTTCATCAGTAAGTTCAGTAGAAAAACGTAAATTGAATAATACCTCAAGATCTCCGGGTATGACATTTGTGGCCCCGGTACCGGCATGAATATTTGAAATCTGAAACGTGGTGGGGGGAAAGAACTGATTGCCCTGGTCCCACTCTATCGAGCTGAGTTCCGTGAGTATAGGGGCTGCTCTATGTACAGGGTTTTCTGCCAGGTGAGGGTAGGCAACATGGCCCTGCTTGCCATGGATTATTAGAGTAGCGGAAATAGAACCGCGACGGCCATTTTTGACCACATCCCCGACTTTATTGGTACTGGAGGGTTCACCCACCAGACACCAGTCTATATATTCCTTTCTTTGCTGCAGTGTTTCTACCACTTTTGCTGTACCATCGATGGCAGGTCCTTCTTCATCACTGGTAATCAGGAAACCAATTGAGCCCTTGTGTTCCGGGTGCTTGCTTACAAACTGCTTGCTTGCCGTTAACATGGCTGCGAGACTGCCTTTCATGTCTGCGCTGCCACGGCCATATAACTGCTGTTCGATAATTTCCGGCTGGTAGGGCGGAACGCGCCATTGCTGCTCAGGACCACTGGGAACCACATCGGTATGCCCGGCAAATACGAATAAAGGCCCGGTAGTACCTCGTCGGGCCCATAAATTATCTACCTCACCAAAGCGCATGTGCTCGATATGGAAACCCAGTGGTTCCAGGTATGCAGCCATCATGGTTTGGCAGCCCTGGTCGTCGGGGGTTACTGAGGATTTAGATATCAGTTGCAGGGCAAGATCAATGGTTTCAGACATTTTGTATTTACAGTAATAAAAATAAAAACTTATTATACAGACTGTTGATACAAGTTGGCAGTGATGTTTGGGGATAATTTATGTGTAACAGCACAAACCTGATCCGACACTTTATAACTGGCTTTTGTATGAATTTAACAATACAGGGCAGGTCAGAATGCTTCCAAACACCCTGAAGCTGACTTTCGCTAACTTGAAATCAAAAGATTTGCCACAGAGGCAC
>CBDULX010000056.1:0-15044 GCA_965368175.1 uncultured Gammaproteobacteria bacterium
GGTCGTCAGATCGACCCACAGCGCTTTGTCCAGAAACACTGATAATGTGTTTCTGGCGTTTTCGTCAATATTTCCTTTTTTCTCCTAAAATTTTTCTTTTCAAGCTTAAGCCCACAGGATTTCTCGGGCATAATACACAGCTTTAATAATTACATCTTGTACTAGCCAAAGGTCAATCATGGTCGCCAGTTTGCTGCGAAAAGTTTTTGGAAGTCGCAATGACCGTCAGGTCAAACGATTCAGTAAAATAGTTACCCAGATTAATAAACTGGAAACCAGTATCCAGTCTCTGAGTGATGATGCACTCGGTGCAAAGACTGTTGAGTTTCGTCAACGCTATGAGCAGGGTGAAACGCTGGATGACTTGCTGCCTGAAGCCTTTGCTGTCGTCAGGGAAGCGGGTCAGCGTGCACTGTCCATGCGGCATTTTGATGTGCAGCTTATTGGCGGTATTACCTTACATAATGGAAACATTGCCGAAATGCGAACCGGTGAAGGTAAAACCCTGGTGGCGACCCTGGCGGCTTATCTGAATGCCTTATCGGGTAAAGGTGTCCATGTTATTACGGTGAATGATTATCTGGCTACTCGTGATGCGGAATGGATGGGTCGGTTGTACAGTTTCCTGGGCATGAGTGTGAGTGTGGTGATCAATGGGATGGATCCATTACAGAAAAAACAGGCTTATGCTGCTGATATTACCTATGGCACTAACAATGAATTTGGATTCGACTACCTGCGCGATAACATGGCATTTTCGGCAGAAGAGCGAGTACAGCGCGAACTCAATTTTGCCATTGTGGATGAGGTGGATTCGATCCTGATCGATGAAGCACGGACTCCACTGATCATTTCAGGTCCAACCAATGATAATTCTGAACTCTATGTGAAATTCAATCAGCTGGTGAAGCATCTGGTCAGGGCGGAGGATGAGGAGTCAGAAGGCGATTTTACCGTCGATGAAAAGAATAAACAGATCCATATGACTGAGACCGGTCAGGAACATATAGAACAGTTGTTACTGAAAGATGGCGTACTGGTTGAAAATGACAGTCTCTACAGCGCGACGAATATTAATCTAATCCATTATTTAAATGCTGCTTTAAGGGCCAATGTAATCTACCAGAAAGACGTTCATTACATTGTACAGAACGCTAAGATCGTGATTGTGGATGAATTCACTGGCCGTACCATGGAAGGCCGTCGCTGGTCTGATGGATTGCACCAGGCAATTGAAGCCAAGGAAGGGGTGCCGATAGAAAACGAAAATCAGACTCTGGCTTCCATTACTTTCCAGAATTATTTTCGTCTTTACCAGAAGCTGGCGGGTATGACCGGTACAGCCGATACCGAGGCTTTCGAGTTCCAGCAGATATACGGGCTGGAGGTTATGGTAATTCCTACTCATATGCCCGTTGCTCGAACAGACTATGGTGATTTGATTTTCATCACGCAGGAAGAAAAATTCAATGCCATCGTTGATGACATTAATGAATGCCAGCAACGACAACAGCCAGTACTGGTAGGTACGGCTTCGATCGAGGCCTCGGAGTATCTGTCGTCATTACTCGATAAGGCCGGTATTAAACACAATGTTTTGAATGCCAAACAGCATGAGCGTGAAGCCAATATCATTGCTGAAGCAGGCAGTCCCGGAGCGGTCACCATTGCCACCAATATGGCCGGTCGTGGTACGGATATAGTTCTGGGCGGGAACCTGGATGTCGAGCTCAAGGAAAAGCCCGATGCCAGTGAAATCGAACAGGAGATGATGCGTAAAGACTGGTCAAAGCGCCATCAGCAAGTGCTTGAGGCGGGTGGTTTACATGTGATTGGCAGTGAACGTCACGAATCACGTCGTATCGACAACCAGTTACGCGGTCGATCCGGTCGTCAGGGTGATGTGGGCTCCACTCGGTTCTATCTGTCGCTGCAGGATGATCTGATGCGTATTTTTGCATCAGACCGGGTGGCCGGGCTGATGAAGAAACTGGGTATGGAGCAGGGTGAGGCCATTGAACATCCCTGGGTATCTCGCGCCATTGAGAATGCACAACGCAAGGTTGAAGGCCATAACTTTGACATGCGTAAACAGTTGCTGGAATACGATGATGTGGCTAATGATCAGCGTAAGGTGATCTACAAGCAGCGCAGTGAAATGATGCTGGAAGACGATATGTCAGAAACCATCGAAGCTATTCGTGAGGATGTTGTCGACACATTATTTCATAACTATGTGCCCCATGGCAGCCTTGAAGAACAATGGGATGTGGAAGGTCTGGAAAATGCAATTGCTGAAAATTTCGATATACATTTACGTATTGGCTATTGGCTGGAAAAAGATGATAGCCTGAATGAAGACGGGCTGAAGCTGAAAATTCTGGATGAGATGGAGTCATCTTATCGTGCGAAGGAATCGTTGGTGGGCAGTGATGAGCTGAGACGCTTTGAGAAATACATCCTGCTTCAGGTGCTGGATAATTTCTGGAAAGAGCATCTTGCCGCAATGGATTATCTGCGACAGAGTATCCACCTCAGGGGCTATGCACAGAAGAATCCAAAGCAGGAATACAAGCGCGAATCCTTCGAGATGTTCAGTGAAATGCTGGATAAAATTAAATTCGAAGTAATCAGTATCATTTCCAAGGTACAGATTCGTACAGAAGATATGGATGCTCTGGAGCAGAAGCAGCATGCGCCATCGGATGTAAATTACGAACATGCGGAGGCAGGTTCTATGCGTACTGAGGATAAAGCTCAGGAAGAGGAAAAACACCAGCCTTATGTGCGTAATGAGCAAAAAATTGGTCGTAATGACCCCTGTTACTGTGGCTCGGGTAAAAAATATAAACAGTGTCACGGCAAGCTGAGTTAGTGATTAAGATTGAGTATTGATTGATGGCTGTTGGACTGAAAGAACCGAAAAAACTATTACCTGTCAAGGGTATTAAGACATCTACGATAGCAGCGGGGATTAAAAAATCAGGTACTAATGACCTGGTATTGTTTGAGCTGGCAGAGTCCAGTCGTTGTGCGGCAGTATTTACCCGCAATCTGTTTTGTGCCGCACCTGTTGCTTTGGCCAGGCTGCATTTAGCAAAACATGCTCCTCGTTATTTATTGATCAATTCTGGTAACGCCAATGCAGGAACCGGTCATCAGGGTATGGATGATGCACGTCAGTGCTGTCAGTTAGTGGCGGATATTGCGGAATGTCAGGCGGCTGAAGTGCTGCCATTTTCTACCGGTGTTATCGGTCAAAACCTGCCGGTTGATAAATTCAGCAATGCCTTGCCACAGTTGCTATCCGCACTGAAAGAAGATGGCTGGATAGAGGCCGGCCGTGGGATTATGACCACCGACACTCTGATGAAGGGCATCTCGAGACAGATTGAGCTGGATAATAAGACCATCACGATTACCGGTATTGCCAAGGGCTCTGGTATGATTCGGCCTGAAATGGCAACTATGCTGGCTTATATCGGCACAGATCTGGCCATTACTGAATCATTGCTGCATAAATGCCTGGAAAAAGCGGTCCAGACGTCATTTAATGCCATCACAGTGGATGGTGATACCTCTACTAATGATGCCTGTATTTTGATGGCTACAGGTCAGGCGGGTAATGTAGAAATTTCTTCTGAGAATGATGCTTACTACCTGTTCGAAACTACTGTGGTCGAGATCTGTGAGTTTCTGGCACAGGCCATCATTCGTGACGGAGAAGGCGCAAGCAAATTCATTACCCTGGATGTAGTTCATGGGGCCAGCTATCAGGATGCCCGAGATATAGCCTATACTGTGGCACATTCTCCATTGGTAAAAACGGCACTGTTTGCCAGTGATCCTAACTGGGGGCGTATTCTGGCCGCCGTTGGACGTGCAGGTGTGGCTATAGATCTTGATAAAATCGAAATATTTCTTGATGATGTGTGTATCGTTAATCAAGGTGGACGAGCGGCCAGTTATACCGAAGAGCAGGGTCAGGCGGTGATGTCGCAGGATGAAATCAATATTCGGATTGATTTACACGCCGGTGATAACAGTGCCCGCATCTGGACCTGTGATCTGTCTTATGACTATGTACGGATTAATGCTGAATATCGAAGTTGAACATGTCTGAATCAGGCAAGGCTGTTGTGCATATCGCGGTTGCCGCTATAGTAAATGAGCAACAGCAGATTCTGGTCACTTTACGGCCGGACCATGTGCATCAGGGAGGTTTGTGGGAATTTCCTGGTGGCAAGGTGGAATCAGGAGAAACGGTCAGTCAGGCGCTGCAGCGGGAAGTTACCGAGGAGCTGGGGCTTCAACTTGAGCACAGCGAACCTTTGATTCGTATTCAGCACGCTTACCCGGATAAAACTGTGTTACTGGATGTCTGGCGGGTAACGCAATTTTCAGGTATACCTTTTGGTCTTGAAGGTCAGGCCATGCAATGGCGTGATATTACATCACTGGATGCCAGTGATTTTCCTCAGGCTAATCGCACCATCATCCATGCTTTGCAGTATCCTGATATCTATATGATTACTGGTTCATTCCGGGACGAGTCCGACTTCGAGCAGCGACTAAGTCACGCTCTGGAAAAAGGTATAAAGCTGGTTCAATTGAGGATCAAATCGATTGAATCTGATCTGGACTATTTGCATTATGCGCAGCTGGCACAGTCAATATGCCGTCCTTATAGCGCGCGTATAGTATTGAATGCTTCCCTCGAGGTGTTTGGTAAAAGCGAGGCTGATGGCTTGCATTTAAGCAGTCAAAGGATATTTGAATACCAGAAACGACCTGTCTCAGATCAAGTTCTATTGTCTGTATCCTGTCATAATATTCAGCAGTTACATCAGGCGGCTCGATTAGAGGCCGACCTGGTTCTGATCTCACCGGTAAAGGAAACCAGTAGCCATCCTGGTGTGCGCGGTATTGGTTGGGACGGATTCGCTGAACTGGTGAGTCATGTTAATGTACCTGCTTATGCTCTTGGTGGTATGCAGGTGAATGATATAGCTATGGCAAAACGCTCAGGAGCCCAGGGAATAGCTGCGATTTCAAGTTACTGGTGATATGAAAGATAAACTGTTTTTGATCGGCGTGGCAATGGTGTTCGTGTTGTCCTATGGCGTCGGGCAGTGGTTGAGTAGTCAGCAGATGGGTAAAAAGCTGCCGATACAAACCATGACATCTAACCCCTGTGACCCTACAGTGGAAACCTGTCAGGCAAAATTCAATGGACATACACTCAGGTTGGTATTCCTCGACAAACCATCTAGCATGACGCCATTTCGAGTCAGGCTTGAATCTGATTCAGAACAGATTGACAACATCCTGCTTGATTTCAAAATGCCCGGGATGAATATGGGTATCAATCGATATCACCTGATAAAAGAAAATTCGTACTGGCAGAATCAGCTGGTGCTGCCTGTGTGTAGCCTTGGTAGGAATGACTGGGTATTAACGCTGGAGCTGGAACAAAATGGGATTTTGTGGACCACTGAGTTTAATTTTTCGAATTCAGCGAGTAGGGTTAATTTGTAGTAGTCAAACCTTATTTAACAATTCAGGTCTGTACTGAATGGCTTCAAACACCCTGAAGCTGACGTTTGCTAACTAAAATCAAAAGATTTGCCACAGAGTCACAGAGAACACAGAGTTTTTATAAGTTTGCCCTAATACAGCCACGACTTTTTTCTCTGTGCGCTCTGTGACTCTGCGGCAAAGTTTTAAATTTTTTAATCAGTCTGCTGCTGGATAATTGCGGACATAAATAACTCTCAGTTTATATTGCGACTAGTTATTCAATGTGTCGTATTAAGTCCTGATTTATACAATTAAATCCATTAAACCCCTGCATTTCATTCTCTTTTCTTGTTAATAATGAGTTTAATTCAATAAGCTAGTGTTATTGAGTGCGCCCTAATTAAAGAAAACAACAGGCCAGGCGGAATGGAACATCTGAGCCTTCCTGTTCCGGGCGCTGGGCTGGATTATGTGTTTTCAAAAAGCGAATTGAAAAACGCTGACGACCGGCGCTGATTTCAGGGAAGATGTGGGCATTAATATCCACCATCACACGAATAAGCAGACACGTCTGCGTGGTTTCCAGATTTTTCTGAAAGAAACCATTTTCGGCCACTTCATCTATATATTCCGTACTGTCTCGAATCACCTGTAGTATGAGGTTAATTGCAGTTTGCATAGTTTCGAATGGTTTGAACCATTGCATGAGTATCTGTTTGCGATTTTCGTAGGGTTGCTTTAACCAGTAGGCATAAATAGGCAGGTCGAAGTCACAAAGACCACCGGGCATGGTCAGTCGCTGTTTAATAGCATTAAGCAATTCATTCTGATGCAGTTCCTGGCCTATATTTCCAGTAGAGTTCAGTAATTCCATGATGCATTTTTTCTGGTCGTCTATCAACAGGCTGAGTTTGCCATGATTAATATCTGGAATTTCGATAAAAGCCTGCAGGTTTGAATTCTGTCGCTCAAGTTCCTTAATGGTTTCACGCTTGATATCGCCGCGGCTGACCAGTGCCAGTATTTCAAGGATGGCTTTGATGGCACTGTGTGTGTCCCAGGCCGAATTGTGTTCAAGGTGTTGCTGAAATTGTTTGAACAGGTGATCGAGACGCAAGAAGGTGCGGATACGCTCATTAAGTGGTTGTTCGAAAATGAGTTGTTCAGACACTCTGCTATCCAAAGCTTGAATATTTATACTGGCTGTATTGTTACACAGATTCATTAGAAATCCTTAATTGATATCGCATTTCAAGCAAGACTGGATGGAAATTGTATTTTTTTAAATTTTTTTGATTTATACCCTTTCAGACTGCGCTAGTGCAAGATATTTATGGTGTAAGTCTTTAACCTTTTCTAAAAGTGTTGCCTGGTTGGCATTGTTTTCGATCACATCATCCGCAGCTTTCAGTCTCTGTTCACGACTGGCCTGGGCAAGAAGTATGTTTTCGATTTGCTGTTTACTGCGCTTATCTCGTTCTTTAACTCGACTGATCTGGAATTTCTGATCACAATCGACAACCAGTATGCGATCGATATAGGAGTTATTCCCTGTTTCTATGAGTAAGGGAATAACTACTATAGCATATGGCGAGTGTAGTTTTTTGAGTCGTTCGGTTACCAGGTGTCGAATTCGCGGATGCAGAATGGTTTCAAGCTGCTTACGCGCTTCGGGATCATTGAATGTGATGCTACCAAGTTTGTCCCGATTGAGGCTACCATTCTGCTTCAGTACTTCCTTGCCGAAGTATGCGGTGATGTCTGCTAATGCTGGCTGGCCGGGTTGTACCAGCTCCCGCGCGATGAGATCGGTATCAATAATGGGTACGCCAAGCTGTGAAAATAAATCAGAGACAACGGTCTTACCGCTGCCAATGCCACCGGTGAGACCAATTACCAGCATGAGTTAGAACGGACCTAACCAGATTTTCATAATGGCATCGCCCCAGATCAGGCTAATCCAGCCGGCAATGGCCAGGTAAGGGCCGAAGGGGATAGGAATGTTTTTATCATGGCGGACAATAACGATCATGGCAATACCAACGACGGCCCCGACAAATGAAGACAGCACGATAATAATGGGTAAAATTTTCCAGCCCATCCAGGCGCCGAGCACTGCCAGCAACTTGAAATCGCCATAACCCATGCCCTCTTTACCCGTCAGTAATCGGAACAGATGATACACGGACCACAGGCTAAGATACCCGATGATGGCACCGATCACCGAGGACTCCAGATCGGTGAACAGACCAAACATATTACAGATAATACCCAGCCAGAGCAGAGGCATGGTGATGTTGTCGGGTAACAGCTGCTTATGAAAATCTATCATGGTCAGAGCAATGAGTGACCAGGTCAGTAGCAGAGCCAGAAGGGTCTGCCAGCTGATGCCAAAATGATGGGCAACTACTACAGAAAGAATTGCGGTGATGGCTTCAACCAGGGGATATTCGAAGGAAATGTGGGCCTGGCAGGAAGAGCAGCGTCCTTTGAGTATCAGGTAGCTGATAACAGGGATGTTTTCCCAGAATCGTATTCTATAACCACATTTCGGGCAAGTAGAAGCTGGCATAGCCAGAGTAAGTTTTTCTGCCGAGTCAGTTTTTTCCAGCTCTAGAAATTCAGTGCACTGAGACCGCCATTCTTTTTCCAGCATGATGGGCAGGCGATAGGTAACCACATTTAAAAAGCTGCCAAAGGCCAGTCCAGTAAAGATAATCAGTCCATAAAACACCCAGGAATGAGTCTGTAATAATTCGATCAATTCCATTGGTGTGTTTACACCACCTCGCCCATTTTGAAGATGGGCAGGTACATGGCGATTACCAGTCCGCCAATAATGATGGCCAGGAAGACCATGATCAAAGGTTCCATTGCGCTGGTCAGTGCGTCTACCGCATCGTCTACCTGTTCTTCATAATAATCGGCAATTTTGGCCAGCATGGAATCCAGAGCACCGGATTCTTCACCTATGGACACCATCTGAATTACCAGATTGGGAAACAGATCTGGAAATTGTCGAAGACTGGCCTGTAGCTGGGTACCTGAGGAAATATCGTCACGTACTTTTAAAAGAGCTTTGGTGTAGACGGAGTTGCCGGCTGCACCAGCCACTGAATCCATCGCTTCTACCAGTGGCACACCGGCAGCAAACATAGTAGATAGAGTTCTGGCGAAACGAGCGATGGATGATTTGATGGTTAATACACTGACGGCAGGTATTTTGAACGCAAGTCTATCCTGCATTTCCCTGAAGCCTCTTGAATTCTGGTGTAATTTTTTAAGGCCAATCACAGTCCCTACTATGACACCAAATATGATATGCCAGTATGCGACAAATGAATCGGATATACCGACAACAAATTGAGTGAATGCGGGTAATTCACCTCCAAAATCTTCAAACATATTTGCAAATATGGGAACCACAAAAATAAGTAGAATAGCCGATACAATAAAAGCAACTACAAGTACGGATATTGGATACACCAGTGCTTTTTTGATTTTAGCCTTAAGTGCCTCAGTTTTTTCCTTATAGGTAGCAACTTTCTCCAGTAAGGTTTCCAGGGCGCCAGACTGTTCACCGGCCTCAACTAAATTGCAAAACAGGTCATCGAAATAGAGTGGGTGTTTTGTCAGTGCAGAGGCAAATGTACCACCCGCTTCTACATCTGCTTTGATGGCCAGAATCAGATCTTTCATGCTGGGATTATCATGACCTTCCGCGGTAATCTCAAATGACTGAACCAGAGGGACACCGGCTTTCATCATGGTGGCCAGTTGACGACTGAAAACGGCAATATCCCCAGGTTTAATTGGTTTTGCAGATGCGCCAAACATTGGTTTGGCCTTCTTTTTAACCTTTTTGGGAGTGATACCCTGACGACGTAGGTCAGCTTTAACCAGATTTATATTGGCTGCGGATATTTCACCTTTTACAGGCTTGCCATCGCGATTTTTTCCTTCATAAAGGAAAACGGATCTTGCAGCTATTTTCTGTTTCGCCATGTTTAATCCTTGGTGACTCGGTTAACTTCTTCAAGACTGGTGACACCAGCTATCACTTTTTTAAGGGCTGAACGGCGCAGGTCATCAATGCCTTCTTTGCTTGCCTGGTCGGCCACATCCTGGGCATTGCCGTTGGACATGATAATGCGCCCTATTGCATCGGACATAGGCAGTACCTGATATATACCGACGCGACCCTTATAGCCTTTATCACACTGGTCGCAACCAACTGCTTTAAACAGAGTCAGGCCGCTGGCGATATCTGTATCGGTGAAACCTTCCTCGCTTAGGGCTGGTTTGGGAATATCGTCCTGTTTTTTACAGTGCTCGCATAAACGACGAGCCAGTCGCTGGGCAATAATCAGATTTACCGCTGATGCTATATTAAATGGAGGTACGCCCATGTTCACCAGTCGAGACAGGGTTTGAGGCGCATCATTGGTATGCAGCGTAGAAAGTACCAGATGTCCAGTTTGTGCGGCTTTGATTGCAATTTCTGCAGTTTCCAGGTCTCGAATCTCACCCACCATGACGACGTCTGGATCCTGTCGCAGGAAAGCACGTAGTGCCGAACCAAAGTCCAGTCCGACTTTATTATTCACGTTAACCTGATTGATACCTTCCAGATTGATCTCTACCGGATCTTCTGCGGTGGAAATATTGCGATCTTCAGTATTCAGAATATTCAGACCCGTATAAAGAGATACAGTTTTACCACTACCGGTTGGGCCTGTGACCAGAATCATGCCATAAGGATTAGCCAGTGCATCCATGTAAAGTTTTTTCTGGTCAGGTTCATAACCCAGGGCATCTATACCCAGTTTGGCACTTGAAGAGTCCAGGATACGCAGTACAATTTTTTCACCGAACAGAGTGGGGCAGGTATTAACACGGAAATCAATAGCCTTGTTCTTGGATATACGCATCTTGATACGACCATCCTGAGGAACACGGCGTTCTGCTGTGTCCATCCGGGACATAACCTTGATACGGGCTGAGAGTCGGTTGCCCATCACAACCGGAGGGGAGGCGACCTCCCTTAGGACACCATCAATACGGAGTCGAACCCTGTAACGTTTTTCATAGGGCTCGAAATGAATGTCAGAAGCCCCTTTCTTAATGGCATCCAGTAGTACCTTATTAACAAAACGAACAATCGGAGTATCGTCTACTGCGGAATCGTCCTGTTTCGGTTTGTTGTCAGCTTCGGCGTCCTCGAAATCCAGATCATCCATGTCCTCATCGCCGAGCATATCGGCCATGGGTTCATCATCACCTTCCAGGATTTTCTCGATGATGATGTCGAGCTTGTCGACCTCGACCAGTACGGCTTCAGTATTGATGCCCGTATGGAACTTTATTTCATCCACTGCTGCCAGGTTGGTGGGCTCGGAAATGCCGATATAAAGTCGATTACCCCTTTTATACAGAGGCAGAGCATGGTGTTTCTTGATCAGTTTTAGATCGACCAGTTCCTTTGGTAGCTGTTCCAGGTCAAGCCCAGCCAGGTCCATCACCGGCAGGCCGAACTCATGAGAGCCGGCCACGGCTATTTTATTGGCAGAGACCAGTTTCTTGTCTGACAGGTATTTGACAACTGACACTTTCTCCTTAATGGCAGATGCCTGAGCTTTTTTCGCTTCTTCTTCGGAAATCAGGCCATCGATTACCAGTTTTCGGGTCAGGCCGCTGAGTTTGATGTCTGCTGTCATAAAAAATATCTGGAAGGCTGCTGAAGCTTTGCTTCTACTTTATTATGGTTCTATAAGGTATTAAGTATAATAGAAAAATTGAGAAATAATCCAGGTTCCTGAAAATCAATCTACAACACTGAGACAAGCATAGCAATTATGGGGTGATAAATCATAGCAGTGATATATTTTATGGCCAGGGAGCCTCTGATCAAGCCTGAAAGCCAGAAGCTTCATATACTTGATCAGAGGCTCCCTGGATCTTGTCTGCACGGGGTCTCTATCATGTATTACTTAATGCCCAGCTTTGTTAACCGATAACGTAATTGTCTAAGTGTCAGGCCTAGCAGCTTTGCTGCCGCAGTTTTATTCCAGCGAGTTTGTTCCAGTGCCTTAATAATTGATTCTTTTTCATTCTCCGCAAGACTTAAACTGCCAGATTCATCAGGCCTGGACATTTTCTGGATGGAAGCTTGTGCTGGAGTGGTTTGCCCAACCGGGTGTTCCGGTAATTGAAGGTCATTTACCTGGATAATATTGTTTTCACAAAGAGCCAGGGCGCGTTCAAGAATGTTTTCCAGTTCACGTACATTTCCTGGGAAACTATAATTCGTAAGTGCATTCATCGCTTCAGATGAGACGTTGGGTAGTGATGTGAGTGCTGATTTTTTAGCAAGACGGGCAAGTAAATGGTTGGTTAATAACGGAACATCCTGAGCTCGCTGCTTAAGGCCTGGTATATTCAATTCAATGACGTTGATTCGGTAGAATAGATCCTCCCGGAATTTACCCTGTTTTACCAGTTCAGCCAGATTTTGATGGCTGGCGCTGAGAATTCGTGCATCAACAGCCTGTTCATCATGTCCTCCGACAGGGCGAACAGCCTTTTCCTGTATGGCACGGAGCAGTTTTACCTGCATGTTTAGTGGCAGGTCGGCAACTTCGTCCAGAAACAGGGTGCCACCATTAGCTGCCATGAATAATCCCAGTTTGTCACTACTTGCTCCGGTAAAACTACCTTTTTTGTGGCCAAAAAATTCACTTTCCATTAGTTCGCCAGGAATGGCTCCACAGTTGACTGGTACAAAACTGAATTCTGCTCGTGCACCCTGTTCATGGATTAATCGAGCCGCAAGTTCTTTGCCTGAGCCGGATTCACCATAGATAAACACTGGCGCCTGACTGCGGGCCAGTTTGTTGATTTTTTTCCGAAGCTCCTCAATGACTGGTGAATGACCCAATAAATCATTCTGGCGCTGGATGTCAGTTTTTTGAGGTACAGATGAACCGCTTAACTTGATGGCGGAGGTCACCAGGTTGCGTAAAACATGAAGATCCACCGGTTTGGAAACGAAATCAAAAGCACCAGCTTTAAGGGCTCTGACGGCAGACTCCATATTTCCGTAGGCCGTTATCACGGCGACAGGCAGGTCTGGATACTGGATCTGGATATATTCCACCAGCTCAATGCCATTACCATCAGGAAGCTGCATATCAGTCAGGCAAAGGTCGAAGTGGCCTTCGTTTAGTAGTTGCTTTGCGGTGCTGACATTCTGGGCAGACTGTGTTTCCAGTCCCATACGGCTGAGTGTGATCTCAGCCAGTTCGCAGATATCGGGTTCGTCATCAATGATCAGCGCGCGTTTGATTATGTTGTTGGTATCTGGCACAGGACTGAGTTTATAGGAAGTTGTAATCAGGATAAATCATGGTTAAATAATTTCTGGCCTTATATTGGTCGCGATATTTACCTATAAGTATAATTCTAACTGGGAATTTTACTCAGGCTGTCTGGTAGTTAGAAAATGAATTCTGAAACAACTGCCTGTTGGTAAATGTGACATGTAGCGAATTTTGCCTCGATTAGTTTCAATAATTTCCTTGGTAATAAACAGCCCTAGCCCAGTACCTTTAGGGCTTGTGGTAAAGAACGGGTCAAAAATCTGTTCGACCTGCTCACTGGGAATTCCCGGGCCATTATCAATAATATCCAGATAAGGTTGTTCATGTTCTTTATCACAACCGGCGATTAGATGAATAATCGCTTCTTGTCTGGGTTTTCTGTTATGCAGTAATGCATTGTTACAAAGATTACACATCACCTGATCGAGATGGCTGGTATTAAACAGGATTTCAATGTCGTCATCGGTAAATTCCAGCTGGAGCTGGTGATCAGCCAGCTCATGACTGGCCGAAAATTCCTGTTTGAAGTTCTTCAGCCAGTGGTTTAGGGAAATGATATCGGGTTCACTGGTATTTTGTCGTGATAGATCCAGCACATTACGAACAACCTTATCGAGTCGTTGTACCTGTGTGGTTATGATCTGGGTCAGTTTGGCATCGGCCTCATTGAGGGAGGATTCATTGAGCAGCTGAGCAGCATGATTAATGGCGCTTAGAGGGTTGCGAATCTCATGGGCAATACTGGCGGTTAGACGACCCAGTGAAGCCAGTTTCATTTGCTGGAAACGCTGATTGAGCTGGGTGGCATCTTCCAGGAAGATCAGAGTTTCATTGCTGTGCAGGGGGCTGGTATCCAGCCGCCGGAAACCGGGCTGGATATCCGGCAGACCCTGGGGCTGGTGGATGGGATTATGGTGCATACTGGGCTGCGTACGCCATTCACTCAAACGCTCGGCCAGAGCGGGAAAAGTGTTGTTAAGATTAGACTGGTAATTGATATTTATATCGCCTAGCAATTTTTCTGCGGAATTGTTGGCCATACGGATCTGGCCTTCATCGGTTACCACCAGAATCCCGGTACGCATATTCTGGATAATATGTTCATTGAGCTGTTCGAGTTTCAGCAGGTCAGCAGTTTTTTCGGTGGCGATCAGTTCCGATACGCGGGCCCGGTGGCTGAGGATGGAGGCCAGTATACTGGAGGCGAAAAATACCATGCCCAGTATGCCGGCAGTGGAATAGCTGCTGGTGCTGGAGACACCTGAAAAGAGTGAATTGGTTTGTTCGGCCAGTACTGAAATAGTGGCAAATGAAGCAAACAAATAGGCCATGCGACTTTGCAGGAAAGTGCCGGTGGCTGCAATATTGATAATGAGCAGCATACCCAGGCCGCTGCCCAGGCCGCCACTGTAATGCATCATCAGGGTGATAAGTAATATATCCGTGGAGTTGGATATGATCACCTGGCTGCCGAAGGACGGTGCCTGCTTTAGTGTCAGAAAGATGTAAACCAGACTGCTGATGAAGAACAGGCTAACAGCTGCCAGGAATGCATCAGGGTTGCTGCTACCCAGAAAGCCATCTTGTCCCGTGTTGTAGAAAAACAGAATCAGGCTTAGCGCCAGGGTGAAGCGGTAATAACTAAAATGGCGTAACGGACGCCAGGTGAGGGTTTCACCGGAGAGCTGGGGACTGAGTTGCTGAGCTATATCTTCCTGGGAATTCAACGTGTCCGGTTCCAGTCGTTCAGATGCTGTTGGCTACAAAAGGTTTTGTTATCGGAAACAATAGCATCATCTTTCGGTAAATAGGCTTTGCATTGTTCACACTGAACCATATCTCTGGATTTGCTGGATGGTTTTTTTTCCAGCTGGACGCGGCGTATAAAGCCTTTGACGACCCAGAACAGGATTACAATGGCGGCGATTAAAATTAGATTTTTAAACATATTAAGTATTTATTCCTGATAAAATTTGTAGTCTGTACATCAACCCGCTGGATTTCCATGGCAGAAAAAGTACGCATTCGACTGATACAGGATAGCTTTCTGGTCGGTGATATTAAAGGAAATACACGTAAAATCATAACCCTGTCGGAACAGGCGCGCCAGTCGGGGATCGATCTGGTAGTGTTTCCCGAGCTGGC
>CBDULX010000057.1:0-15041 GCA_965368175.1 uncultured Gammaproteobacteria bacterium
TTTAATAAATTGCTCAGGATCGTTATGAGAGCGGTATCGCTGGTTAATATAGAGGCGTACGATACGTCTGATAATGGGGCTCTGATCCGGGAACTGTTGTTCAGCTCGTTGACTGTAATCCATGGGTCCTTCATAACTATTTCGGATCATGCCGTGACGGGCCAGTTTGTCGCAAAACCTGTAATAAAGTCGTTGCACCGGATCGCATTCGGTTTTCCTGAATGGCTTTATTATATACAGGGCGATAACCAGGCTTAATGCAAAAAAAATACTCAGCATCATTAGCACAATATTTGTCATACTTAGCTGCTGATTGAACAGTTTATTAATGAGCTCTGCCTGCCGTTTGTTATCGTAGCCGATCACCCACTGTTTCCAGCCGTTATCGATGGCATCCCAGTAGAAACGTAGCTGTCGAATCATTCCTGTATCCATCCGAATGTGCAGTGGCATGGATTCATTTCGAGGTAGAGCGGCGGCCAGGTTGCGCTCAATTCGGTTGGGGGCTATGGCCGCAGTAGGATCGACTCTTATCCAGCCCCTGTCCTTGAGCCAGACCTCAGACCAGGCGTGGGCATCGCTCTGGCGCACTGTAAAATAATCATTGAAAGGATTTTTAGTGCCCCCCTGATAACCTATAACTACACGGGCCGGAATGCCAGCAGCTCGCATCAGGGTGGTGAAGCTGCTGGCATAATGTTCACAAAAACCCTGGCGGGTATCGAATAAAAACTGATCCACCGGGTTTCTACTTCGCGTGAGGGGTGGCGTCAGGGTGTAGCGATAATTCTGTTGATTAAATTCACGCAAGGCATGCTGGATGATGGCTTCCGGTTCCACCAGTTGCTGACGCCAGCGACGCCCCAGTTCCAGAGCTCTGGGGTTACGGTCAAAGGGTAATTTCAGGCCGGCGTTTTTTTCCCAGATCGATAAATCTTTTTCAATTCGATATTCAATATAGGATTGCAGCGGGTATTGATGCAGAGAGCTGATATCCTTTTTTGCGCGTAACACAAAATTATTGGTGTATTCACTGTCGGCTGGGGCTGACACTGGCATATCAAGTGCGAACAGCCATTTTTTATCATGGGGCTCCAGTGTAACGGTGTAGTTGATTACCGGGGAAAAATTTTCCAGGCTGGGTCTGGGGTTCAGATTCGGATTACCCTGTTCCCAGGTGGTGCCATCGAAATACCAGAGCACCATGGCCCGCCAGTACAAATACTGACGGGCGGGTGGGGTCTGTTCGAAATTTACTCGAAAGGCAACTTCATTGGACTGGATCAGGCTGGATATATTCCCTGGGCTCATGGTATCACTGAGCCCGGTTCGGGCAGATATTGCATCGTCGGGGATATGCCATATCGACCCTGGGATGCGGGGAAACAGAACAAACATCACCAGCATCAGAGGCAGGCCCTGTAAAACCATTATTACGGCCATTTTGAAACGTGCTCTGATACCCAGAGGGGCCTGTTGCTGGTTAATTATGATCAGGCTCATTATCAGTACTACGACCGTCGACAGCATGAAAATGACCGTCGGTATGCTTTGTGAGAACAGGAAATTAGTGACGATAATAAAAAAGCTCAGCGCGATCAGGAACATGTAATCCCGATCGGTCCGGCTTTCAAGTAATTTTACTGCCAGCAGAAAGGCGAGAATGGCTGTACCGGCGGTTTTACCAATTAATGTGCCGTAATGGATGGCTGTGGCTATGGACACCAGAATAATCAGTAACAACAGTGGCCATTTGGCGGGAAACAGTCGTGGTCGGTCGATGGCTGCCAGTCGCCAGATAAACAGCAGGGGAATCAGAATGATGATCCAGATCGGCAGGCGGGGCAGGTGAGGACTGAGCACCAGTGCCAGTGACAGAATTACCCAGGCCACCGGTTCATGACTGAGTTTGATTAGCAGGCGGTTCATGACTTATCGTCCACGCCAAACAGGGCCAGGGTTTTCAGGCATAGATGTTTATGGTGCAGGCCACTGTCAGGACTGATGCGCTGCCCAGGCATGATCAGGCCGTATTTCAGGCCATGATGGTCGGTATCGATTATCCAGCGGCACAATATGGAAAGTTTCTTTTCCATGTGCATGGTTTCCGGCAGCTGATACCAGTTGAGCCAGATATCATCACCCACCTGGGCATGAAACTGTTTGGTATACAACTGACCGGTGCGGGCGATGGCCTTCCAGGCCATATGCATTGGTGCATCGCCTTTCTGGTATTCCCGGATGCCGGCAAAATCGTCATAACCATTTTGTGCGATGGTGTGTAAGCCGCTCTGCTGCCCGAGTCGATTGAACTGGGGTGGGTGCTCATCGGGTTTGGGGTATACCAGGCACTGGGATTCCAGTTTCAGCCATGACCAGGCATGGAAAAGACCGAGGGGGAATTCGGTGTACACCTTGATTCGAGACAGCGTGAGGCGGCCCCGCTGTTGTGTGCTGACCGGTATTTCGACTCGACTCTCGGCTTCGCTTCTGGTTAGATAGCCGGTGCCAATTTCACCCGTCTGGCTCTGGAACTGGACATTATAATAGGCCAGTCCTCGTAAGCTGCTGATTTTGATTGGAAATCGTGCAATCTGGCCAGCAAACACCGGTCGTGCAGACATCATACTCAGTTGTAGATGGTTAAGGTTCTGGTGGGTATAAATCATACCCAGGAAGCCGATTGAACCGAGCAGGAAACACAGCATAAAGCCCAGGCTATTTTCATAATTGATAGCACCGGCCAGTATCACCAGAATGGTAATGAAAAAGGTGATGCCGTTACGGGTTGGCAGAATATAGAGTTTACGGCGATCGATGCTGGCTTGCTGGCTGCCGAGGTCCATTCGCCCTTCGGCCCAGCGTTCGATGCGGCGTGCGAAAAAATCTGGAATCAGTGGCAGGCCGGAGGCCATTTATACCGGCACCTGCTGGATCAATCGCTGGATCAACAGGTCCACAGGTTCATCCTGATGTTCGGGGTTCAGCTGTAAGCGATGGGCCGCTACTGAGGGCATTACCAGCTGAATATCTTCCGGCAGTACATGATCACGCCCATGCAGCAGGGCGCTGGCCTGAGCGCACTTTTGCAGGGCAAGTCCTGCCCTGGGCGATAAACCGGTACTGAACCAGGGGGACAGTCGGCTGCTACGTATCAGTGACAGCAGATAATCCAGTATGGCTCTGGAGACATGCACCTGATCCACCCGTTGCTGTAGTGCCTGTAATTCAGTAGCACTGATGGCCGTATCCAGATGTTGAATTTGTTTACGTCGGTCTTTGCCGTTTAGCAGCTCTCGTTCGGCATCGGCTTCCGGGTAACCGATTTCGATGCGCATCAGAAATCGATCAAGTTGCGACTCTGGCAGCGGAAAGGTGCCGATCTGTTCACTGGGGTTCTGGGTGGCAATAACAAAAAAAGGTTCCGGCAATGTCCGGGTTTCGCCATCCTGGGTTACCTGTTTTTCTTCCATGGCTTCCAGCAGGGCACTCTGGGTTTTGGGAGTGGCCCGATTGATTTCATCGGCCAGTAATACCTGGGTAAATATGGGCCCGGGATGGAAACTGAAGGCCTGCTGCTGGCTGTCGTAAATGGAAACACCCAGTACATCGGCGGGCAGCAGGTCACTGGTGAACTGTACTCGTTTGAAATCCAGACCAAAAGTTCTGGCGATAGTGAGTGCCAGGGTGGTTTTACCGACACCGGGCAAATCTTCGATGAGTAAATGTCCCGCCGCCAGCAGACTGATGATGGCTAAATCAATTTGTGCCCGTTTACCCAGTATGATGGTCGCAATATTGTCTGAGGCACGATGTAGTGACTGCTGGATGAGATCGACCGGCAGTTGGCTGGTTTGAGTCATGGTCCGCTTTCCGAAAGATAGTTTTTGTTCTTATTGGGTACAGGTTTAAGCCGGATTCGATTAATGGCTTATGCCATCAGGTTATCCGCGACAAAGGCATACAGCAGGCTGATCACGAGCAGCGGCAGCAATAGCTTCTGGAATTCACGGAATTTGTCTTTTTTTATGGTTTTAACTTTGAGGCGACGATTCTGTTGGGTGGGGTAATTTTTTCTCATAATCTAACCTTGGTGGTCTGGTGTAGGGATAAAGCTGGCTTATAAACTGGAATGTTAAAAGTATAGCAATTATTACGACTGATGAACGAGGGACAAGTTTCTTTAAACCAGGCTATACCATAGCGGCAGAGTAAACAGGCTGAGCACCGTAGTGGCCGTGACGGCGGCGGCATAGATGCCGGAGTTCAGACCATAACGATCACACAATACTATACCCAGAACCATGCTTGGCATGGCCGCCTCCAGGACAACCGCAGTACGTAATTCACCTTCCATGGACAGCAGATAGCTCACGCCCAGTACCAGTAGAGGCATAAGGCCTAATTTGATGACAATCACCGGGATCACGGTAGTGAGATGGTGAATTTCACGAAACCCCTGTTTCAATGCCAGACCAATGGCGAACAGCATCAGGGGTACCACGGCATCGCCCATCATGGAGAAAAGATCAGATAACCATAGCGGGGCTGCAATATCTGAAATGTTGAGCAGGGTGGCGATGAGGGCCGCCCATAAAGCAGGGACTTTAATCAACAGCATCAGGGGCCGGGGTTTTTCATCCCCTTCGCCATAACGGGCGGCAAGAATAACTCCGAGGGTGAGCAATAATGGGCTGCAGGCAAACAGGTCATATTGTATGGCAATTGATCCTGCCGATTCACCCAGGGTTTTGACCAGCACCGGATAACCCATGTAGGTGGCATTGGGGAAGGCGGTGGCCAGTAATATGGCCCCCGTCACTCGTGGATTGGAACGGCAGCGGGTGCAGACGAACCAGCTGGCCAGCAGAGCCGCCAACACGCCTGTCGCTGCTGTGACCGCAATTTTAACTGAATCAATGCCTAAGGGTGCCTGCCAGAGTACATTTAATACCAGTGCCGGCAGAAACAGGTAATATACCGTATCGGTAAGTACTTTACGTATAACCCGTCCTTCCAGTCGCCCGGGGTTATGGATTGACCAGATCAGGCCCAGACCGATCAGGACAAACATTTGAATCAGGGTACTGAGCATAAGGACAACGACTGGCTATAATTAAGGCAACTTATTTTATCAGGCTTCGCTTTAAAAAAATTATATTGTGGCTGCTAATTTACAAAATATCCCAGAACTCATGAGGCAAATTCCAGAAATACCGGATTTTGCCCGATCATGTATTAATTTACATACTCAGCAGGATATTTCCGAAGCTGATTTATCAAGAATTCAAAACATATCCCCAGAATTTTTTTCACAATTATTATCGGTGCTTAATTCAGATCATTTCAATCTCACAAACAAGGTTGAAAACATAAAGCAGGCAATTGATCTGTCTGGATTCGAACGGGTATGTAATCTGATGATTTGTTTATCGGTACACCGAACCTTATCAGAACTGGATATCGAGGGTGTGGATCAACAATTATTCTGGGAAGATTCTTTGCGACGTGCAGTGAGTGCTCGCATGATTGGTGAGCTGATCGGGCTGGATGGCAGTCGTTGTTTCGCCGCCGGGTTTATTCAGGATATTGGGTTTCTGCTGCTATTTTTCCTGCATTCGAACAAAGCCAGTCTGTGGCATGAGTTCAGGAAACGCGAACCCGAAGCCAGATACATCATGGAACATAATGTCTTTGGTAATACCCATGATCATGTGCTGGAAGCATTCTGTAAAAAATGGGGTTTACTGGACACTATTACAGTGCCTTTGTTACATCATCATATGTGCGAGCATGATGGCCTGGACAAACTGGATGAGCAGCTGTGTAAAATTTTATACTGTGCTGACTGGATGGCCGCGGCTTACACAAGTACTTATAAGAGTTTTGTCATCAATAAATGCCGAGATATCATCACCGACAATTTTCAGATGGAAGCCTCTCGTACCGAGGAGTTGCTGGCAGCGATTCCTGATGAAGTCGATGCTACGGCAAGAGTACTGGGTATCAAACTGAGTCCACGAATAGAATTCGCCCAGGTACTGTTCGATGCCAATATCAAATTATCCGAAGATAATCTGAATTTTCAGGAACTAACTCACAAACTGGAACAGGCATTGCAAGAAAGGGATCGACTGGCCAGTGAACTGAACCGGGAGCTGGGTCTGGCCCGTGAAATACAGAAGAGTCTGCTGCCACCCCAAATGGGTAAAAACTTTCCGCTTTGTGGTATAAATATTTCAGCTCGGGACCTGTCCGGTGATTTTTATGATTATTTCACTTTGCCAGATGGACGTATTTATTTCACACTGGGCGATGTATCAGGGAAGGGCGTGAATGCGGCATTGCTGATGGCGAAAACCAGTAGTTTGTTTCGTTGTTTGGGAAAACGCATTCATTCCCCCGGAGAATTGCTTAAACAGATTAATCTGGAACTCTGTGAAACTTCTATTCATGGTATGTTTGTCACTATGATAGCCGGCATCTACTGTCCGGATAGCAAATGGCTGAAACTGGTCAATGCCGGTAATTCACCGGCTTTAATTGTATCCAGAGAAGGTCTGGCACGTGAAATTGGCGCACATGCACCACCGCTTGGCGTGGTAGTGGAAGCTGAATTCCCGGAACTGGAATACAATCTTGGGGATGACAGCCTGTACATGTTTTCCGATGGTGTAACCGAAGGTTTTATTGCTGATAAAACCACCATGGGTTTAAGTGGATTGTTCAAATCAATTGTTACTATGCCTGCCAATCTATCACTCGATCAGCGTATACAACGGCTGGTTAGTTGTTTTCGAACAAGCAATATGACACTTAGAGATGACGTCACCCTGTTGTTGCTGGAACATCAGGCAGATTAATATGGAACGTATCGAGCGAATTCATTTCCTGGCCCAGGCTGATAAATTGAAACCGCTGCGACAGCTGGTGAAAGATGCTGCCAGGGTTATGGGTTGTTCGGATGAAAACCTGGACTGTATTGTGATGGCAATAAATGAAGCCTGTATGAATATCATCCAGCATGCTTATCAGGATGAAGACAATGGAGAGATCATTATCGAAATATGGAAAGGCTATGAAGAACTCATTATCCGTATATATGATTTTGCAGAAAAGATTGACTGTAACAAAATCAAATCGCGGGACCTGGATGACATTCGACCGGGCGGATTGGGTGTGCATCTGATTCATAAGGTAATGGACAGTGTGGACTATAAAAATATTAATGATGATTTCGGTAATTTGCTTGAGCTAAGAAAAGTTATTTCGGATAAAAAATTCTGTAACTTAAAATTAAAAGAAGATGATAATGAAATACCCGGTATATAAGCACGATCGCTTCACCGTCTTATCACTTACCGGAGAGGTTGATCTTAACAGCTCGCCTCTGGCCCGCAAGCAGATTCTTCAATATCTAAATCAGGGAAAAAACCTGCTGGTCGATCTGGAAAAGGTTGAATATATCGATAGCTCGGGTGTCGCCAGTCTGGTGGAAGGCTATCAACATGCTCGCAGCAGGAAACAGGAATTTGGTCTGGTGGGGGTCAGCAAAGCAGCGATGCAGGTGTTGCAACTGGCACGTCTGGACAGAGTGTTTCCTATTAAATCTTCGGTCAACGATTTTATATAAACACAGGTAAGTCGGTTTGAAAAAAATTACGGCCCAAATCGGACAGCACAGCATTGCCGCCATTGAGGAACTGGGCTATGTGTTTATGTTACTGGTTGATACTATACAATGGATTGTACTGGGTAAGCTCCGTCATCAGCCGGTAAGACTAAGACATATTTTTGACGAAGCGATGCGTATTGGTGTACAGGCAGTACCCATTGTTGCCATTCTTTGCTATGCGGTGGGTACAATGCTGGCCATTCAGGGGCTGGAATCACTTAAACCTTATGGTGCACAGTCACAGGTAGTGACCGGAGTAGCCCTGTCAATTACCCGGGAGTTTTCATCTCTGATTATCGCCATACTGGTGGCTGGTCGAAGTGGTTCAGCTATTACTGCGCGCATTGCTTCCATGCAGGAATCGCAGGAAATTGATGCCCTGCGAGTAATTGGTATTAACCCTGTCCGTTATCTGGCAGCCCCTATGCTGGTGGCCATGATGATTATGATGCCTGCTTTAACTATTTTAGGCGATCTGTCTGGATTACTGGGAAGTGCCGTGTATACCAGTATCGAATTACAGATGTCGATTACCGCTTACTTTGAGCGCAGTTTTGAGATGCTTAAAGCCTATGATGTATTACAGGGCCTTATTAAAAGTGTAGTGTTTTCTGTCATTATCGTACTGATCGGGGTGAGTAATGGCTTCCAGGTAAAAGGAGGCGCTGAAGGGGTAGGCCGGGCAACCACTCGTTCAGTGGTGCTGTCGATCAGTTTTATTGTTATTGCCGATATGATTTTTACTTTTTTTCTGACACGCTAACATGGCCGAGCAGATGCAGAAAAATAATAATGCCCAGGACATAGTGATCGAGGTCGAAGACCTGGTAACGCACTACGGAGATCGGATGATCCTCAAGGGAATTAATTTTACCGTACGCCGTGGTGAAATTATGGTGATCATGGGTGGCAGTGGTTCCGGTAAAAGTACCTTGCTCAGATTTTTACTGGGCCTGAATACGCCCAGCTCAGGTTGTGTGAAATTACTGGATAAAGATATTACCCACATGAGTGCACAGGAACTGCACGACATGCGAAAAAAAATGGGTGTGGCATTTCAGGGTGGTGCATTGTTTGGCTCGATGACAGTAGCGGAGAATATCGAGTTGCCCCTGTATGAGCATGCCCAGCTTGATGCGAAAACCATGCGCATCATGAGTCGTATGAAACTGGAAGTGGTCAATCTGGCGGGATTTGAAAACCTGATGCCATCACAGTTATCCGGTGGCATGATCAAACGAGCAGCTCTGGCCAGGGCCATTATCATGGACCCAAAATTACTGTTCTTCGATGAGCCTTCAGCGGGACTGGATCCGGTAGCATCGGCAGAACTGGATGAGCTGGTATTAAAACTGCGTGATGCTATGAACATGACTATAGTGGTAGTGACCCATGAATTACAAAGTGCATTTAAGATAGCAGATCGTATTACCGTTCTGGATGACGGTGAAATACTTATGTGTGGTACTGTGGATGAAGTTCGTAACAGTAATAATGAACGCATTAACAATATGCTTAATCGTAAACCCAGAGAAGATCTGGTGGATGTAGATGAATATCTCAAACGATTAACCCGCTACGATATGTAAACAACAAGATTAATAACAACAATGAAGAAAGACACAATTAATTATTTCATGGTCGGCAGTTTCGTATTGGCAATGTTGATACTGTTATTGTATGGCCTTTATCGTATTACTGGACAAACCGTGGGTGCCGTAGAGTATTTCGTGGTGTTCGATACAGTGCAGGGCGTTAAGGATGGTGCAGCAGTTACCTATGGTGGCTACCATGTCGGGCAGGTGGATAGCCTGAAACCGATCAACGATAATAATCGTACCCGCTATCTGTTAACACTGAATATCCGACGTGACTGGATTATACCTGCGGACAGTCGTGCACAAATTATTAAACCCGGTTTGATTTCTGATCAGCAAATTGAAATTACCGAGGGAAATTCTGAAAATAAATTAAAACCCGGCGATACTATCAATAGTTATGAAGCAGTCGATATGATGGCCCTGATGAACTCCATTGGTAATGAGCTGGATGGTTTTTTACCGGCTGTTACCGGTGACGTACATAAACTTCTGCAAAGACTTAATCAAAGTGCCCAACAGCTGGAGCGAATGTTTAGCGATAAAAATCGTCAGCATCTGGATAATATGTTTGTTAATGCAGACCAGTCCAGCCAGCAACTGGCGCGAATGGCCAGTGGTTTTGATAAGGTGAATAAGCAGCTGGAACAACTGCTGGAACAATCTGCAGCTATGGTAAGTGATAACGACCAGGATGTTCGAATGGCAGTGGTTGAGCTGCGGAAAGCCATGCTTAGTATTTCATCCAATATGGAGTCTATTCTGTATAATCTGAGCAGTTCCAGTCGTAATATGAATGAATTCACTCGCCAGTTAAGGGATAACCCGGGTGTGCTGCTGGGCAGCAAACCACCGTCCGATACAGCGGAGAGCCACAAGTGAAATCATATCGGCTGATCCTGCTTTCCATGCTGTCCCTGGCTGGCTGTGGCATTACCGGCAAACCAGTACCTCAGGATCATTTTTACCGATTACCGGAAGTGAAGGTCGAGGTCCAGGACTCGAGCGCCCTGGACTCACTACAACTGGTATCAGTAACTGCCGATGGTCTATATAACGAACGTAACCTGCTTTATGTGGATGCTTCGCGGCCACTGGAAGTCAGTCGCTATCATTATCATTACTGGATTGAGTCTCCACTCACTCTGGTTGGTAAATATATGGTTGATGCCATTAAAACATCCCATATAGCATCTCAGTTTAGCGGTCCAGGGGAGCAAGCCAGTGCCGATGCCCGAATGTCGATACAGATTGTGCGTTTCGAACGGATCATCGGTAACGCTGGGGTTTCTGTGCAGGTAGTCCTGTTGGTGACCATGGATTACAGGCCAGGCAAGGGTGAACGCTGGCAGAAGCTGTACAAGACTGATAAGTCGATAGACTCAACCGATATGCAGGATACCGCCAGAGCCTTTGGCGACGCATTGAATAGCATCAGCCAGATGCTGATCCATGATATGGCAGGAAAATAACCCCCATTCCTCTAAAGAAGTACGCATTGCGGCCGATAATATTAATGGATGTAAAAACCATTGTATGGGGACGCAATATGTCAATGTCACAGTGCCAGATGCAACAGCAGCAAAGTATTTATAATAAATTAGGTGGAGCTGTGTTCCGAGATGCCAGTTTTGGGTTTATGCCGGCGTTTCTGGATTTGAAAACCTGCGAGACACATTTATCAGCCTACAAAGACGGTGAACCTGCAGTCATGCATATACTGGATGGCCTGCCAGAACACTGGATATCGGAATGGGGAACTGATGGCCGGGCGGTAGCGCTTAAATCAGGTGTCATTGCAGGCTACATGCGTAGCAGTCGGTTTTACACCATTAATGAGATCCTGCATCAGTTACGAGACTCCTGAGGTATAATCAATTTAGTTCAGTGACTGTTGCAGTTGCTGTCCATATTCTTTCAGTTCATTGAGTAATTTCATATTGTCCTGGCTGGTCACATCCGATTGCATTAATTCATCCAGGCGTTTCATGTAACTTTCAAGTGTTATACTGCCACCGCCATCCGCAGTGGTTAAGCGTCGTTTACGATAGTTTTGCCATTGTTGCTGTTCTTCCGCACTCAGGCTGGTCGGGAAGTTTCTTGCACGGTAACGGAACAGCAGTTCGGGAATGCGCTCATCATCGAAGTTCATCTGCAATTGCGCCAGTTCAGAAGCTGGAGTATGACGAATTTGCTCCATACGTTGCCGGTCTTCGTTGCTGAAAAAACCGCCGCTGTATAAACTCTGGTCCGGGTCACTAATGGGCTCAAAGCTATTTTCCCTGAATACATCCTGTACTCTTTTTGCCAGACCACTGGCTTGCTGGAGTTTTTCCAGATGTTGCTGGTGTTGCTGGCGATCAATATGGATGCGTTCTGCGGAAGCATCATCCAGGGTATTGAGAGGTACCACCACGGGGCATTTATTGATATGTACGGTTTTTAAAGGAATGCGTTCCACATTTTCCGGTAATTCGTCTCTGGGTGTGTAAATGTTTTCACGAATGGCGCTGGCATCCATATCAATCAGAGCCTGTGGGTCATAGCGTAAGTCATAAACGATAACGCCATTTTTATTCACCGGGTGCTGTGCCAGGGGATAAATCATGGCAGTGTTACAAATCTCACTGGAATACATGCCAGAGGTATGTAATACCGGTTGGGGTTTGATGGTGTTAAGCAATTGCGCTACTTTATGTTTCTGCTTGTTGTTCAGAATGTAATCATATAGCTTTGGCTGTTTTTCCTTGATCAGTCTGGCTACGGCAATGGTGGCATACACATCCGACATGGCATCATGGGCGGCTTCATGACTAATGCCATTAGCCTGGGTAATTAGTTCCAGTCGATTGCTGGGTTTACCTTCATCGTCTACCGGCCATACAATACCTTCTGGACGTAAGGCTCGAGTCACTCTAACCAGATCGATAATATCCCAGCGAGAATTGCCATTCTGCCATTCACGGGCATAGGCATCAAAAAAATTGCGGTACAGGGTGTAACGGGTGAATTCATCATCGAACCGAATATTATTAAAACCCACTACGCAGGTGTTTGCTGTTGAAAATTCCTGGTCTATGGCTGTAATGAATTCGGCTTCGATCAGGCCATCAGCAATGGTTTTCTGTGGGGTAATACCGGTGATCAGGCAGGCATCGGGTTGTGGCAGCATGTCATCAGCGGCCTTGCAGTAAATGTTCAGCGGTTTGCTGATGATGTTTAGCGCTTCATCAGTGCGAATGCCGGCAAACTGTGAAATGCGATCGCGACGCGGATCGGTGCCGAAGGTTTCGTAGTCGTACCAGTAAAAAGTATTTTGTGCCATTCAGGGGTTCTCTAATTTGCTCCATCCAGGGAGCCTCAGATAAATTCGTGATTGTTTTATGCTGGCTAAAAGCGTTCAGATCTCCGCCGATTTCGTTGCAATAGAATAACTACCATCTTTCTTTGCGAAAAACCCAAACACTCATCGTAGCCTGCAACAACCAGACTTAATCAGTGGTTCCTCAGGTCAATTTAGCATAATGGGGCGAAAGTGGGTACTGGTGTGTGTTTTCTGGTTTATTGCTGTATTTTTCTGGCTGGTGCTTTTAAAATGATGATGTGGTTTTTGCCGTATAAAAGACAACAAATACCAATATTTTGAACTGTATTACTATAAAAACCCAATCAACAGTTATCACTCCCCAATCCCCGTACTATAATTTAAGGATACTTTGATAAATTCAAGCAATGTCATCGCTTTACGATAAATGACAACACATCAGAGTGTTCCCGGGCACAACAAAAATACAGAAACATAATGAATTACGGCTTCACAGATATACTGACATTACTGGGCTCACTCGGCCTGTTCCTTTATGGCATGAAGGTGATGAGTGATTCCCTCATCGAACTGGCCGGTGACAAGATGCGGAGTATTCTTGCCACAGCAACTTCCAATCGTTTCTACGCCCTGTTAACCGGGTTCCTGATTACCGCTGCTATCCAGTCATCATCCGCCACGACCCTGATGGTGGTGAGCTTCGTTAATGCCAGTCTGCTTACGGTGACGGAAGCGGTGGGGGTGATTATGGGTGCTAATATTGGTACTACGGTAACCGCCTGGCTGATTTCCATATTGGGTTTCAAAGTGAAAATGAGTGCCATAGCGTTACCCCTGGTAGGGCTGGGCTTTTTGTTAAGCCTGTCGAAAAAAGGCAGCAAACGACATTGGGGCCAGTTCATTATCGGTTTTGCCGTACTGTTTATTGGGCTGGAATTTTTAAAGGATTCGGTGCCGGACATCAGTCATAACCCTGAAATTCTGGCTTTTCTGGCGGATTACACCAGCGGTGGTTATTTATCGATATTATTTTTTCTGATTATCGGTGCGGTGCTGACACTGGTTATTCAGTCGTCCAGTGCAGCCATGGCACTGACCCTGTTGATGTGCTTCGAGGGCTGGCTGGCTTTCGATATGGCTGCGGCTATGGTGATCGGGCAAAATCTCGGCACTACCGTTACCGCCGTCATTGCCGCCTATGTGGCCAATTACCAGGCCAAACGAGCGGCCTGGGCACATCTTATATTCAACATGTCTGGCGTGGTGTGGATACTGATTCTGTTCTATCCATTTATTGAAATAATGGCTTATCTGGTTGAGTATCTCGAGGGGGTCTCGCCCTTCACTTCTGCCGCAGCTATGCCCATTGCCCTGTCCCTGTTCCATACCAGCTTTAATGTTCTCAATGCATTGCTACTGATTGGCTTTACCGGCTGGATTGTTCATACCGTAGAACGTCTGGTGCCCACAGTTCCGGAAAAAGTGATGAAAATCGACGAGCCCAAATTTCTCGATGAAACGTCCATGCAATTTTCACAAACCGGTATTAAAGCTCTAACCGATGAATCCATACGGTTATTGCAGAATGCCGCTTACAAGGTGCTGGCCCATGGCTTGAGTATTCACCGCGAGGAGCTGGAAAGCTCGGAAGATTTTAATGATATTGTTATTCCTTATAAGCCCATCAAGATTAATATTGATGAAATCTACAGCAGAAAAATCAAAACCATCTATAGCCGCATACTGGAATATGCAACAACATTTCAGCGCCAGGTTAAGCTCAGCGATGAAGAAATCGAAACCGTACGTAATATTCTGGTGGCGGATCGATTGTTAGTGCAGGTAGTCAAGCGCATGAAACCATTGCACAAGAATCTGGCTCGTTATATGGAATCGGAAAACGAAGCGATTCGCAGAGAGTACAATATCCTGCGTCGACGAATTCTAAAAGTGGTTCGTGAGATTAAACATATTTGTGATTCGGATAACCTGCAGGAACAGCTGGAAAACATTAAACGTCATCGTGCCAGTGCATCGAGTCTGGATGTGTTGTTAACCGGTCGGGTAGATGAATTGATGATGGATAGTGGTATTAGCAATGAAATGGCGACTTCGCTGATGAATGACAGCTCTAATGCGGCACGTATCACTAAAAATCTGGTGGATATAGCCTCTATCCTGTATGCACCGAGAGATCAATTAATTGAGGTGATTGATCAGCAGAATGCCGAGCAGTTTGCCACTGAAGGAGATGTTATCGAGACTCCGGTGGAGGATGAAGTGATTACTGTTCTGGATGAAGCTGCAGAATAAGGTCGCAGTTTGAGTAGCTAGGGAACCTCTAATCAGGTCATGATTGTTTTATGCTGGCTAAAAGCGTCCAGATTCTCCTCGAAGTTCGTTGCAATAGAATAACTATTCCGCCTCACTTCATGAAAAATCT
>CBDULX010000058.1:0-14983 GCA_965368175.1 uncultured Gammaproteobacteria bacterium
ATAACGGTCACTGGGTGACCGGTATGAACAACCAGATCGTATGGGGTATACCCCATGTGTTTGCGGTGTTCCTCATAGTAGCGGCCTCGGGTGCACTAAATATTGCTTCTATTTCATCAGTTTTCAATAAGAAGACCTATAAGCCTCTGGCCCCGCTGTCTGTTTTGCTGTCACTGGCATTACTGACCGGTGGTTTGATGATTCTGGTACTCGATCTGGGACGACCTGATCGATTACTGGTTGCCATGACTTACTACAATTTCAAATCCATCTTTGCATGGAACATGATTTTGTATAATGGCTTCTTCCTCATCGTTGGCGTTTATATGTGGTTCATGCTCGATCGTACCATGAAAAAATATACCCGCTACGCTGGTTTTGCCGCCTTCATATGGCGTCTGATACTGACCACTGGTACCGGTTCTATCTTTGGTTTCCTGGTGGCTCGTACCGCTTATGATATGGCTTTAATGGCACCGATGTTCATCATCATGTCATTTGCCTTTGGCCTGGCTATTTATATCCTGGTGCTGATGGCAGCCTATAATGGCACAAACCGTGAGCTGGGTGATGCTGTACTCAAGCGTCTGCGTAACCTGCTCGGTGTATTCGTAGCAGCGGTACTTTACTTTGTGGCGGTGTATCACCTGACTAACCTGTATGCGACTGAGCATCATGGTTATGAAGCTTTCATCCTGCTGGGTAAAAACGGTGGCAGCACCTACTCCCAGATTTTCTGGATTGGACAGATCCTGCTGGGCAGTATTTTACCGCTGATCCTGATCTACCTGCCAGCACTTGCGAATAGCCGCAAGACACTTGGCGTTGCCAGTTTGCTGATTATTTTCGGCGGCCTTGCACAGATGTATATCATCATCGTCGGTGCTCAGGCATATCCACTGGATATGTTCCCGGGTATGGAAGTTCTTGAATCAGGCTTCTTTGATGGTGCCGTTACACAATACTCTGCTACCTTACCTGAATATATGCTAGGTCTCGGGGGAATTGCAGCTGCCTTGATCATTGTAACCATCGGCATTAAAATACTGGCATTCCTGCCTACTTCTCTGGCCGATACTGTTACTGATCCGCATCATAAGGCTGAATAAAGTTTGAGTTAAGTTTCGATTAATTCGAATCTCATCTCAGTGATCAAGCGGCTCGTGGATATTTCTACGGGCCGTTTGTGTTTTGTAAGACTCCGCAAATGGTCGCTCCTGCGCCTCCATGCGCCCGCGACATTAGTGCTTCCCTGCACGTTAATGCGCATAAACGCAAATTTCAATTCGGGGTTCTTTTAGATTTCAAAGATGGCCCCAGTTTAGTAAAGAAGTATTATGTAATGGCATTAGCTGAAACAGTTCAACAAAGTATTATTTACGACCTGAACCATCACTGGAATAGCGTTCATTTGCGTACATTTACGGATTAAATTTCAACCATGTCTCACTTACTCATTTCTGCAGCACATAAATCCTCTGGAAAAACCACCATAACCATTGGTTTATGTGCTGCCCTGGCTGAATCAGGCAACAAAGTACAGCCTTTCAAGAAAGGTCCGGATTATATCGATCCCATGTGGCTGGGCCGTGCTGCTGGATTACCCTGTCACAACCTTGATTTCTATACGATGAACAGGCAGGAAATCATTGACTCAGTAGCCCGATATAGCAAGAACACCGATATTTCGATCATCGAAGGCAACAAGGGCCTGTATGATGGCCTTGATCTGGATGGTAGTAATTCAAACGCGGCCCTGGCTTCATTACTCCAAGCCCCCGTTCTTCTGGTTCTCGATGCCCGTGGTATGACTCGAGGTATAGCACCACTAATACTGGGCTACCAGGCCTTTGATCCCGATATTAATATCGCAGGTGTCATATTGAATCAGTTGGGCGGCCATCGCCATGAGAGTAAACTTCGATCGGTGATCGAACACTATACCGATATTTCAGTGGTTGGAGCTGTTTACCGCAACCCAGCAATGTCGATCGAGGAAAGGCATCTTGGATTAATGCCCAGCAATGAGGATGATACGGCCGATCAGAAAATACGCCAGATTCGTGACCTGATCAAACAGCAGATTGATCTGGACAAAGTACAGGCAATTGCATCAACAGCCCCTGTGCTATCCACTAACACCACTGTAAACGACTTATCAGTCACAGGATCAGCAGACGTACGAATTGGTGTGGTGCGTAATGACGCCTTTGGCTTTTATTATCCAGATGATCTACAGGCCCTGGCCGATGCTGGAGCTGAACTGGTATTTATTGACACCATTCGTGATCAGAACCTGCCCAACATCGACGGCCTGTTTATCGGTGGTGGTTTTCCAGAAACCCGAATGAAACAACTGGCAGACAACGCCACAATGCGTGAGCAGATCAAACAAGCCATAGATAATGGTCTGCCTGCCTATGCTGAATGCGGTGGGCTGATGTATCTAACGCGCAGCCTGCAATGGCAGGGTGAAACCTCACAAATGGTAGGCGTCATTCCTGCCGATACTGTAATGCACAAAAGACCTCAGGGGCGGGGTTACATTCAGCTCGCTGAAACTCAGCAGCATCCCTGGCTGAAGATAAAACCTGCGCCGGATGATATAATAGCCGGTCACGAATTCCATTATTCAGCACTTGAAAATGTTGATCCATCAATCCAGTATGCCTACCGAATACTTCGTGGTACGGGTATTGATGGTAAAAATGATGGCATCGTTTACAAGAATCTGCTGGCCTGTTATGCCCACCTGAAAGATACCCAATCCAATCACTGGGCGGCACGCTTTGTACAATTTTCTAGAACATGTAAAGATAAACCTGTTTAACACTGGAGAAACCAATGATTACCCTGACAGTAGAAGCTGCCAAACAAATTCGACTTTCGGCAAAAGAAAGTAACCTGCAAGGCCTGCCCTTGCGTCTGGCAGGCACACGAAATGAAGATGGTAGCATCCACTATGGTATGGGCTTCGATGATGTAAAAGAAGAGGACACCAGCTACACTTCGGAAGGCATAGACCTGATAGTATCTTTCGCTTCAAAAGATTTACTGGACGGCATGACTGTCGACTATGTTGAAATTGAGCCCGGCAAACCCCAGTTTATTTTTATGAACCCAAATGATAAAAACTATACACCGCCCACCGAGTAAAGGCCGCTATTGTCACAATGAATAATAAACTGAGACAAAGTGCCTTAAACAACAACGCCCAGCAACGGCTGTTCACCTGCATTTTTGTCCTGTTTATTCTGCTCAGCGCTCTCGGTGCCAGCAGTTACTGGTTACTCCATGCTAATCAGCATATTGCCATTGCTGCAACGGTGCATATCCTGATTCTAATCAGCGCCTTCTTTCTAGTAGCCTACATTGCCTCGCGTAATCAAAAGCTGCAGAAGGAAGAAGTAGAACAACGTAACCATGTACAGAATATTATGTATGAGGTTGCAGCCAGTATTAATACCTGCCGAGATCTGAGTGAACTGCTCAATCGTTTCTGTGAAGCTGTTTATAACGAGTTATCTGCCAAAAGCATTACTATCTGGCTGATTACAAGCCCGGATACTCTGGAGTTCATCACCAGTAATGGCGTAGACCCTGATCAGGTAACAAGACACAAGCGGATCGATATAGAACCTGAAATACAGCAGCTGCTCACCCAGAATAAAATCATTCTGGGTAAGGATAAATTATCCAGCAGCCTGTTGTGCCACCCATCGGAGCATTACTGCTTCCAGGTTCCATTACATCAGCATTCCCGCACTCTCGGTGTTCTCAGTTTTGAACTAACATCACTTCCATTCAAACCCAGCTATTTGCAGGAACTGATGATCACTCTGGGCAATCATCTCAGTATGGCAATTGAGAAAGCCAGGCTGGATCAGGAGTCCCGCCGTATGCTGATCATGCAGGAACGTAGTTTAATCGCCAATGAAATGCATGACTCGCTCGCGCAAACACTGGCCAGCCTTCGTTTTCAGGTCCGGGTACTGGATGAAACTCTTCAGCCCACCAGTGAATTCAAGGCCATTCGAGGTATCGAACAGGTTGAGAACAGTCTCGATGAAGCCTATACCGATTTACGCGAATTAATCGCCCATTGTCGTACCCCAATCAACAAACAGGGCCTGTTACCCGCTATCGAAAAACTGATTTCTCGTTTCCGTAAGGAAACCGGTATTCATGTACTGTTCCAGAAAGAATGGCAGCACTCAGCACTGCCCCCCAATATGGAAATGCACATATTTCGAGTCGTTCAGGAAGCAATGAATAATATTCGTAAACATAGCAGCGCCAACCATGTTCGTGTCATGTTCCGCTGTGATAATACGGGTAATCACCATATACTGATCGAGAATGATGGTATTGGCTTTGAAACACCCAAATCCAGTGATCATCCTGGCAAACACCTGGGCCTGACCATTATGCAGGAGCGGGCCGCCCACCTCGGCGGCCATCTACGTATTGAAAGTGATCCAGAAGAAGGCACACGTATTGAACTACAATTCAATTACAATAATGAATCTCATAATGATCCATTACAACGACTAACGGGGATAGCCAGATGAGCATGCGTGTATTGATGATCGACGACCATGCCCTGTTTCGCGTGGGTTTACAGGGTCTACTGGAACAACGCGGTATCGAAGTCGTAGCCGCAGTAGCCGAAGGTAATGAAGGCCTGGCCCTGGCACAGGAAATGAAACCCGATATCATCCTTCTCGACTTACGCATGCCCGATATGTCTGGCCTTGAGGTTTTACAGAAAGTAAAAGAAATCAATCTGAAGATTCCGGTAGTGATGCTGACCACCAGTAATGAAGAACATGATCTGGTTGAAGCATTACGAAATGGTGCCCAGGGCTATCTGTTAAAAGATATGGAACCGGATGAACTGGTGAGCGCCCTTCGTGACATCGAAAAAGGCAAAAATGTGGTGGCCCATGGACTCACCGATGTACTGGCCCGTATGGTCCAGGGCGAACCCAATGAAAAAAAGGAACAAAAACAAAGCCCATTTTCCGAACTTACCCCTCGCGAACTTGAAATTTTATGCCTGCTGGCTGATGGCCAGAGCAATAAAGTCATTGCCCGAAACCTGGGCATCTCTGATGGCACCGTTAAGCTGCATGTTAAAGCCATATTACGAAAACTTGAGGTACATTCCAGGGTAGAAGCTGCAGTTATCGCCGTTGAACAGGGGCTGAGACAAAAAAACCCACCCGGCCAGGAGGCACAGGTAAACCATAACCGATCGGTACACAAAAAATGAAAACATTAAAGGATCTGGTCGAGGACATACTGCCACAGATCAAGGAGCTATTTCCCTGGGACCTCGAAGAGCACATTGCCGAGAATAAAGATATTCTACTGGTTGATATCACGGAACCCCGAGAATTCAACATTCTGCATATAGAAGGCTCCATCAACGTGCCTCGCGGCATCCTGGAAGCCTCCGCAGACTGGAATTATGAAGATACCCTCCCTGAACTGGCCGCTGCCCGAGATCGCGAAGTGGTGCTAATCTGTCGTTCTGGAAATCGAAGCGCGCTGGCTGCTTTTACTTTACAGATTATGGGGTTTAAAAGTGTAACCTCATTAAAAACAGGACTCAGGGGCTGGAATGATTTTGAACTGCCCCTGGTGGATGGCGACGGTAATCCAGTGGATATAGATGACGCCGATGACTATTTCAGCAAAGGTCCAAGGCCGGACCAGATGGAGCCCTAGCATTTTTGCCGCAGAGTCACAGAGAACACTGAGTATTTATTTGTATTCTTACTAAATAGTATATTGCCATCAGATTGATTCTCTGTGACCTTTGTGTCTCTGTGGCATAATTTAATCAGTAGAAACTACGATCCTTGCGCCGCCTCCCTGCCTGCTGAATCACTACACCTTTAATCACTTCAATCCCTGAAATTTCTTCGGTTTCATACAAATCATTCAATGGCACCAGATAATGTTTCTGTTCATGAAAGCGATACTGTCGAAAAGTATATTCTTCATTCTGAACGGCCACGACATAACAACCGTCTCTAACTATACCTTCCGGGTCCACTATTATAACGACACCATTCATAAACTCGGGCTGCATGGAATCGCCCAGTACTTGCAGGGCAAAGGGTTCCGCTTTGCTACAGGATGACTCCATAAGTTATACCTCAAAAAATAGTCCCGGCTATTATACATGATCTATAAAGCTGCTTTAACCCGGATTATTTTAAGGTAAGTACTCTGTATAAAACTTTCCTGGATCTGTGTGATAGTAAATTCACCTGTACTCAGTAAAATATCGCCCTAGTCTCCCAGAAATATTCCTGTATAATATCAACCTACCCTTTTTATTTAAGAAACAAGTACTTACATATGTCAGATCAACGCATTCGTCGCAACAAGGTCGTTCAGTTTACCTACTCCATCTCTGATGAGGATGGCAATATTGTCGAACAGGTAGATTTACCGGTCAAATACGTACACGGTGCCAGTGATATGGGCCTGATCGAACGTGTAGAGCGTGCCCTGGAAGGCTGTCGGGTGGGTGACAAAATTGAAGTAACGGTCCCTCCTTCTGAAGGATTTGGTGAGATTGACCCGGGGCTCACCTTCAGCGATGAGCTGGACAATGTTCCGCCCCAGTTTCGACAGGTCGGAGCACAGGTAGAAATGGCCAATGATGCCGGCGAGACCAAGAGCTTCGTTGTTACCAGCATTGAAGATGGCAAACTCACTGTTGATGGCAATCATCCACTGGCCGGTAAAACCGCTAAATTTTCAGTCACAGTACTGGAAGTTCGCGATGCCACACCTGAAGAGATACTAAACGGTGTGACTAACCCTAATGTGTCGTTACACTGATCTTAGTGCCCCCTGTATCTGACGACTAAAATCAAAAGCTTGAGTCCGCAAATGAACGCGAATGCACCCTATTAAATGCAAGAGCATCTGAATGTCTGTGCGCCACAGACGTATAAATAAAACATCTTCATTTTTTTATCTCTTTGATTTTAATGTGTTTTTTTCAAACATAGCTCAGACTCAGAGCTCATTGCAAATATCGCTATTCCAGTTCCTTCAAACTAATTAAATCCTTATAAAGATTCTACTTTCAGTGCGGATTCTCAAGATTGTCATGGATTCATAAATAAAAATCCTACTGTCATGCGTCATGCTGTCATGACAAAACATGTCATGATTAGCAGTCGATATTGATCAATTCCAGTTAATTTCTAAGTTTTTTCTGCAAAAAACTTCTATGTTATTGATATTTTTAATTATTTAATATTTGGCCTGACACTTGCAATTATTACATCTGAGTATCAACTAAATGATGAGGAATCTTAGATGGCCCATATTGTGATTGTCGGAGCAGGTGTTGGTGGTCTACCCTGTGCCTATGAAATGAAAGAAGCGGTCGGCCGCAAACACGAAATTACCATAATCAATGAAAGCGATTGCTTCCACTTCACACCATCTAATCCCTGGGTAGCCGTGGGCTGGCGTGATGCAAAAAGTATCTCTGTGCCCCTGCATAAGGTCCTGAAAAAGAAAAAGATCGATTTTATTCATGGCCGGGTAGAAGATATAGATGCCAGCAATAATCGCCTGACCCTGGCCAGTGGTGAAGTGGTCGGCTACGATTACCTGGTAATCACGACCGGTCCTCGCCTGGCCTTCGAAGAAGTACCGGGGTCTGGCCCAGATGCCTATACCAATTCCATCTGTACTACGGCTCATGCCACCAGTGCCCTGGAAAATTTCAATCAGTTGCTTGAAAAACCCGGTCCTGTCATTATTGGTGCTATGCCTTTTGCCAGCTGTTTTGGTCCGGCATATGAATTTGCATTTATCCTGGACACTGCGTTACGCAGAAAACGTATTCGAAACAAGGTTCCCATGACATTCGTCACATCAGAACCCTATATTGGTCACCTTGGACTGGGTGGAGTGGGTGATTCAAAAGGCATGCTGGAAAGTGACCTTCGTTCTGCCCATATCAAGTTTATTACCAATGCTAAAACCACCAAAGTTGAAGATGGCACTATGTATGTCGATGAACTGGATAATAATGGTGAAGTAGTCAAACAGCATGAATTACCCTTTGTATACTCAATGATGCTCCCCGCATTTAAAGGTGTCGATGCCGTGGCAAAAGTGGAAGGCCTGTGTAATCCCCGCGGTTTTGTCATGATCGATGAGTATCAGCGTAATCCTACCTATAAAAACATATACTCAGCCGGTGTCTGTGTAGCCATACCACCTGTAGAAGCGACACCGGTGCCAACAGGCGCACCGAAAACCGGTTATATGATTGAGACCATGGCTACCGCCATAGTGCATAACATTGTGCATGAACTCAAAGGAGAAGAACCAGAGAAATGTGGCACCTGGAATGCCGTCTGTCTGGCTGATATGGGTGATACCGGTGCGGCATTTGTTGCCCTGCCGCAAATACCCCCTAGAAATGTTACCTGGTTCAAAAAGGGCAAATGGGTACACCAGGCTAAAATTGGTTTTGAAAAGTACTTCTTACGCAAAATGAAAAAAGGCAGTACAGACCCAATTTTTGAACGATTTATATTAAAAGCCCTGGGTATTACCAAGCTGGAAAACTAGGGGCACTCTGATTACATCTGGGTGTAGCAGGCTGCGATGAGTGTTTAGTTTAACCACGAAGTGAAGCGGAATAGTTATTCTATTACAACGATCTTTGTGAGAAATATAGACGCTTTTAGCACGCATAAAACAATCACGACTTGATCAGGTGTTCCCTGATAATTCCAGAACATTAAACCACTGTAAACTTGTCGGCAAAGGACTGCCGTCTTTTTTAGAGACACTAAATATTTGCATTGAGCTCATGCACTACCTATTTCAGACCCAGTGGATTATTCGGGTCTATGCCTTCCATAAATGGAATTCTTCGGTCTGTATTCGTCACCTGATAAATTAATCCCATCCAGTTACCAACTACTTCACCAGCAGTATCTCGCCAGGTATTATCCAGCCGATAGTCAATCAGATCTTCAGGGAACTGTTCCATATTTTTCACACCTGAATTATTATTTAATGAGCGCCACCGAAATTCATTCAAAATTGCTTTTTCATATATCCCTAAATAATTTTCTGGAAATGGAGGATAGTCATTCCTCTCAGAACTTAAAAACAATCCTACTTCGCGTTTATATTCTTTGAGCAGGGAAATCGTGTCATATTCCGGATGACCCTGAAAAAATATTGTTCTCAGTCCATCTGCACTGGTTGCCAGATGAACATAACCGGCATTACTTTGAGCCAGCACATTTAAACCGGCAGCATCAAACTGCTCTCGACTTACTGCATTCCACCGGGAATGAGGAACGTCAAAACGGGTATTGATATCCGTCACCAGAGGATGAAGTTTATCCACGACATTATGACTATAAACTCCCCATATTTTATCCTTCTGTAGCAGTCGTTTCTGTCCATAACGAAACTCCAGTACTGCATGGGTAGCCAGGCAGGAGCAAAGCGTAGACGTCACATTTTCATGTGCCCAGTCAAAAACATCTATCAATGGTTGCCAGAAAGACTGCTGTGATAACTCCGGCCCGATGACATTTGCACCAGTGACGATCAGTGCATCCAGACCCTGCTCACGAATGGTATCGAAGGTTTCATAATATTGATCTATATAATCCTGTGCCTTCCTGGAACGCGGTAACTCATTCAAGGTAAAAGGATGTACATAAAACTGTGCAATAGGGTTGCTCTCACCCACCAGGCGAAAAAACTGTCTCTCAGTAGCTTCCAGCGCAGCATCCGGCATCATATTCAACAGGCCAATGTGTAACTCACGAATATCCTGATGCTCGGCAACATCAGGCTCGAGCACACGAATACCTTCGCCACGTAGCCGCTTGAAGGAAGGCAATTGATTATGTGCAACTAGAGGCATCTAGTTCTCCCGAACGATTGCAGTTTCCAGCAATTGTAAAAAATCTTTTTCATCCCTGACCTGTGAAACTTCCTGTGAAGTCACCGTGTAACCGTGGGGTTCGGCGATGGCTTCATAACGTGGTATCCGGGAATGGAACAGACGTGGGAACACCCAGCGAGTAAATTCATCCGGATCCATTTCAGCAGCATATTTTAAGTTATTTTGCTGTAAGTAAACTGCTAATTGTTCCTGTAAAAATTCAGCACGATAATACAGAGGTTTGGGTGCACTCTGGGCACGAGCAATCAGCTTTTGCTCCTCTTCTTTATCGGTAACCTGAATATAGAGAATTAGAGTATGTTTGATCAGGGTATCGATAACGGAAGGCTCATCCAGCTCACACAAGCTACCACCTACATCATTCACAAAATGCTGATAACCATATATTTCCCTGGCTTTATGTATAAATGCAGGCACATCATGCATGGTTGCAATTTCAGCTTCCCGATATAATGCCTGTCGTTCTATAAAATCTTCCAGCTCCACACCTCCCAGCTCAGGGTTACCCAGTTTACCCACAAAGCTAAGCACTGGCCCCAGATCATTGACCTTGATATTATTGCGAATGTAAATCCAGTCGCGCCTTAACAGCTCTTTTAGAAAAGGTACCTGCATGGCCTGCTGCTTGATCATATCCAGGATGTGTTCATCAAGATAGCGTCTACCAATCCGATAATCACCAGAAAAATGAAACCAGTTAGAATCCCTGAGCATGGCAGACAAGTAGGTTTTGCCTACACCAGACATACCAAGCAAGGTTACATTTTTATTCTTCCAGGCCCGGAATTCATCAATACTAAATTTCACAAAATACACCTCGATAATGCCGCTGAATGCAGTGATTATGCAGGATTCAAACGAATTGGGAAAGCCATCTGGAGTAAAAGATAAAAATCGTTATGCAGGGAAAATCAACGAATATCTGTTATTAAATCAGCCACTTAATTCAAACAATGGCTTATTGCATCCAGTAACTCTTTTGTAGTAAACGGTTTTTTTAAGTGCATATTAATTCCTGCTGCCTGTGTGGTGGCCTGGTTAATATACTGGCTATATCCTGTACATAAAATAACAGGCATATCAGAACGTATAGCCAGTATAGCTTCAGCAAGATCAAGTCCAGACAGTTCAGGCATAGTCTGATCAGTAATTACAAGCTCAAAATCTAAGGCATGAGCACTGAACTCATTCAGTGCCTCAAGAGGATTTGAAAAACTCTTTACTTTGTAACCTCTGGCTTCCAGAAGCTCTTTAAGAAAACTATTTATAGCCTGTTCATCATCGACAACCAGAATTTGTTGACCATGCCCATTGCTAGTATCGGCTTTATCAATATCCTTTTCTGCTACTAGTATCTGATCTTTTGTCTTTGGGAACAGTAAGCTGAACGCCGTACCCTGGTCCTGCCTGCTATCGACAATAATATGTCCATTATGTTCATGCATAATACCATGCACCATAGCAAGCCCCATCCCCGTACCTTTTCCAACATCCTTGGTAGTGAAAAATGGTTCAAACACATGACTGATACTGTCACTGGATATACCCGGGCCTGTATCCGTAATCCCTAGCTCTATAAAATCGCCTTCGATTGGCATATGACAGGAAGCACAGACGGTTTGTTTAAATTTATGCTCCAGAGACAGTGTGATCTTACCCTGACCATGCATTGCATCTCTGGCATTAACGCAGAGGTTCATAATCATCTGGTGTATTTTTACCGGATCAGCTTCGATCTTCTCAACCTGACCATCAATGTAATAAGAAATATCGATAGCACTGGTTAGCATAGGCATGAGCATTTTGATTGATTCTAACATTAATACTTCCAGATCAATAATCTGCTTTTCGACTACTCCTTCTCTGCGACTGAATGCCATCATTTGTGTAACAAGATCTCTGGCACGTTCCCCGGAATGAAACACTGTTTCAAGATAATCTGTTAATTTATCTTCACCCTGTCGTTTAGTAACATCCAGTGCCAGTGAGGTGTAGCCCATAATACTGGTTAGAATATTATTAAAGTCATGAGCCACACCACCAGTCAATTGCCCAATAGCCTCCATTTTTTGTGCCTGGACAAGCTGGAGCTGAAGTTCTCTCTGCATTTTTTCTATTTCTTTCTGTTCTGTAATATCATTCTGTATAAATAAATAATGAGTAATTTTTCCTGTTTCATCGGTTATCGGGGAAACGATGACCCAATCCCAGTAATAATCACCATTTTTTTTCTTATTAAATATTTCACCAGTCCATCGTGCACCATTGACCACGGTTTTCCATATTTCATCATAAACTGCATCATCAGTTTTATCTGATTTAATTCTCGAATGCGGAAGTCCTATGACTTCTTCCGGCTCATAGCCAGTAATCCTGCTGAAAGAGGAATTTATATATTCAACATTACCTTCAACATCGGTTATTACAATCACATTAGGGCTTTGTTCAACAACTAGTGATAATTTTCTAACGATTTTTGTCGCATATAAGCGATCAAGCTCAGCAGATGCCCTAACTGAAAATATTTTAAGAACTTCAGCCATATAATCCACATTCACCATAGGCTTATCATCAAGCATGGCAATTAAGCCAATAATGTCGCCTCGGGCATCATACAATGGTGTACCGATATAACTGACAGCTTTCATCTCATCCAGTAACTGGTTGTCTGGAAACAGATTCTGGATATCGTCTAGATAAATACATGTTTTGCTATTAATAACATTAATACAGGGAGTACCAGATAATGAATAGGAAATGTTTTCCTTTACTTCTCCTTCTACACAAAAAACTATCGATGTGATCGATGATTTTGTCCGCTCATCCAGCAGTCCTATTAATGTATATCGAGACGAAAAAATACCGAATAAATTAGTCACTAACTGTATAAAAAAGGCATCCCCGGTAAGATCGGATACTCCCTCAGCAATTTCCCTGACAGCACCCTCTGTTTGCTTAAGCTCAGTTATATCAATCTGGGTACCCCATATTCTTATCAGGCAATCATCATTTATTTCTCCGCTTACAGAATTATGAAACCACTTATGTGTTCCATCATTCAATACTTCTTCACCATCGTAATTTAATAAACGATAATCAGATTTTATGAAATCTGTAAGTAAATTAATTGCGACTTCATTATTATTCTGCCACAATTGACTCAGACGAAGGCCATTAATATCATTACTACTTCCATAGCTATAAGCATTTGCCCAACGATCATTGCATTCAGCTACGATTGAATAGTCCAGAATCCAGTCTATTTGCTCTTTCAGCGGGAGTGAAACCGGCATAGGCTTTTCCAGCTCAAACCTGAATATACCTTGCGTACTGTTGGTTATAAATGCCCTGTACCTTTCATCACTTTGTATCAATGACTGATTTATATTAATTACTTCTCTTTCTAAATACCCACTCTGATCTGCAATCGCCAGTGAATGGAACATAATCAGCATAAAAATGCCAAATTTGAGCACATCATCATCCATTCCAGCTAAAGGAAACCATGAAAATCCCGACAATTGATTCAATATGATTGAAATCAAAAATATCGATGCCCCTATTGTGAAGAAGTTACAGGTACGCCGGCTCATATTCGGAGAATACAACACCCTGACGAGGGCAAACAAAATTACTGACAACACATAAAAAACAACCCAATGACCTATTTCAGGTGAATTACTGAACAACAGAAATGACAATATAATTAACCCGGACATCAATATCACAAGATGTATTTTTTCCAGATGCCAATTATTTTTTGATACTATGACAAATGATCTGGCATATTGATGAAACAACATAGAAGAGACAACAATAACCATCGACAGCACATATAATGCTTCTCGACGGAGATCTTCTCCCAGCCCTATGTCAAATAAATTCATTGTCAATGCTCCATAACAATAAACTACAGACACCAGACTAATTACGAACAATAACATCCAGCGATTATGCTGGCGTCTGATCATGTAATATAAATATGCGTGATAACCCAGAAAAACCAGTAATATCCCAAGCAATACACCCCACCACAACATTCCTGTATTAATTTTAGAAAACATTCCCGATCGCGTCCTTAGATCTACATCAAACTTTTCTGCAGACATATTCAACAACCTGAAAACAAATACCTGTTCCAGTCCAGGTGACAGGCTAAATTCGTAAACAATACTTTTGCTTACCACCTGGCCATTTGCATATGGTTGAATTTCCAACGCTTTTATATATGTACTATGACTTTTTCCCAACAACTGAAAAACATCAACTTGTTGTCCATCACCTAGTTTGTGTTCCAGATACCAGTTTGTAATTTCCTTATTCGTATTATTTAAACGTAGTTTTAGCCAGAGTGGTTTTTTATCTGATACTACAGCACTATCCTTATGATATCTGTCCAGAATATTTTGTGATATAGCGAAGCCTGACAACTGATTTATGATTTGCGGATCATTTATGGGTTCAAAATACGGTGCAAGTTGATATTCATTAACGGCTGGATTCAGTGATAAAATAGATCTGGCTGAAGATACAGCAGAAAAGACAAGGAACAGGGTGATTAAAAATAATCTTAAGATCATTTTTTGTGAGACGGTACGGACATCTACTTTAATTTGGTGAAATTGATACATTTCAAATCTGCTGGATATGAAACTAACTTACATCCAAAAACAGCCCTCTCTTAATGTCTAAAAGAAATATCTTACATAAGGAGCCTCTGATCAAGTATATGATGCTTCGGGCGAGGCCTGAAGCACACATTTGCCGCGTTGCAAACCTTGCTAAGGACTAAGGCCATTAACTGCGCTTTGCGTCTTGCAACTGCACGCTTCAGGTCACGCAGAAGCAATCATAGACTTGATCAGAGACTCCATAAGTAAAAAAGATTGAAATCAAGCACTTAAATAATTATCGAATTGAATATATTTAAATAATTATATTTTGTATCTAGCATACTAAAACCGAGCATAGCATACTGTTATTAAATTAATTATGATAGAT
>CBDULX010000059.1:0-14846 GCA_965368175.1 uncultured Gammaproteobacteria bacterium
AAACTATAACAGGAAAGCTGTTTATATTGAAAATATGTTTTCGCTCTTAATAATCAAGGACTTGGATTTGGATACTGAGTATGGATGAGTTCTATAGCCTGCAGTATCTCTTCGCTTAAAGCCTGATCAATACTGGCAATATTAGTTTCAAGCTGTAGCATGGTGGTCGCACCAATAATATTCGCCGTAAGGAATGGCCGAGTGTTTACATAGGCCAGTGCCATTTTGGCAGGATCTAGCCCATGACGCCTGGCAAGATTTACATAGGCCTCAGTAGCACTCACCGCATTCGGGCTAATATAGCGATTGTAATCCGGATAAAGTGTCAACCGAGCACCTTGAGGCTTCTCTCCATTTAAATATTTACCGGATAAAACACCAAAACCTAAAGGCGAATACGCCAGCAAACCAACCTGCTCTCGTATGGCCACTTCAGCCAGCCCCACTTCAAATGTTCTGTTAAGCAATGAATATGGATTTTGTACTGAGACTACTGATGGCAAATCCAGTTTATCTGCCCATTGCAGAAACTTCATAACCCCCCATGGAGTATCGTTAGAAAGCCCAATATGACGCACCTTCCCCTGTTGTACCAGATCTGCCAGAACAGCGAGAGTTTCTTCTATTTCAATACTGCTATCGTCATCCACATGGTTATAACCCAGTTGACCAAAAAAATTGGTTTTACGATCGGGCCAGTGAAGCTGGTATAAATCCACATAATCGGTTTGTAATCGTTTCAGACTGGCATCGATCGCCGCTTCTATATTTTTTCTGTCCAGGCGACGGCTTTTCTCTTCTCGAATATGAGGTAACCAGTCATCTGATGGACCTGCCACTTTGGTTGCCAGTACCACATCATTGCGCTTACCGGTTTTCTTTAACCAGTTCCCGATATAAGTTTCGGTAAGACCATAGGTTTCAGCTTTTGGTGGTATCGAATAAAGCTCCGCTGTATCGATAAAATTAACACCCTGAGATACCGCATAATCGAGCTGTTGAAATGCATCCTGCTCGGTATTCTGTTCTCCGAAAGTCATGGTGCCCAGACAAATCACACTGACATCGATATCAGTATTTCCCAGTTTATGGTATTTCATTTTCGCCTTCCTACAGATTATCAAGCTGTTACAGATCAGTCTCGTAGTCTAAATAATAACAGGAACTGTAGCAGCAATGATGACAATAAAACCAGCGAGAAGATAGTTAGCATATGGAACACACTGCCCTGGTTGGCAAACTGAGCCAGCAGAATAATGGTCAGCAGTGCGGGTACAGCATAGAGATTCCACATGATAGAGGATACCAGCCAGACCGGACCACGTTTGGCCCATTGCTGGCTCCAGTATAAGGCACGGACGGCCATGAGCCAGGCAAGTAACAGTAAACCTGTGGCAATTACAGACATTACGCTGGAAGAAAACCAGCTTATCTCGAGCAATAAAATACCCAGAAAAGTCAGATTATAACTGGTGCCGAACACATTGTAATCAATCGCTGAAGTTACAAGAATAGCGGGTAGTTTCTCGAACAGCACCCCTAGAATTAGCCCACCTGGAATGGCAATGAGCAGTACAGGCATAGACGATGATTGACCAAGCTGCTGATATGAAACTGTACCCAGTTGCCATAACAACAGCAGCACAGCAGTATGGAACAATGCGGAGAAAACAAACAACCTTAAAGGGTGTGCGGCTATTTTCCACCACTGACGTGCCAATATACCTCGATGCGCATAATCTTTATGACCTATTGCAAGACACATACTGATACCCTGTATTTTAATTTAGTCTTTCACAAGCACGGTGGAGTGTATGTGATTTAATCACTTAGGTAGTGTTTGCTATATAGGCAGCCACCCTATTTTTTATAAATAAGGTAAAATAAACCCGCTTCGTTCTGACCGACTCTAATCCATGTCTTCTATATTACTGACCACCTTAAATGCCCGTTACATCCATTCCTCCCTCGGATTACGTTACCTTATGGCAAATATGGGGCTACTTAAGAAAGATACCCGGCTACTTGAATACAATATCAGCAGCCGACCAATAGATATAGTAGAAGACCTGCTTAGCCATAAACCTGAAATTATCGGCTTTGGTATCTATATCTGGAATGTTGAAGCCTGTACCCAGGTGATTATGTTACTCAAAGCCGTGGCGCCAGAGGTAACAGTTGTCGTTGGCGGCCCTGAAGTGAGCTACGAATACGATGATCAGGCCATAATCCAGGCGGCAGACTACCTGATCACCGGCCAGGCCGATAAGGCCTTTGCTGAATTGTGTGAAAACATACTCGACCGTAAACCCATACTGCAGAAAGTTATTCACCCACTACCATTTAAGCTGGATGATATAGCCTTACCTTATCAATACTACAGCGATGAAGATATTGCCCACCGCATCATTTATGTAGAAGCCTCAAGGGGTTGCCCATTCAAGTGTGAGTTCTGTCTGTCAGCACTGGATAAAACCGTATCACCCTTCAATCTGGATGCATTCCTGGAACAGATGCAACAACTCTATGATCGCGGAGTACGCCACTTCAAGTTTGTCGATCGCACTTTTAATCTCAAAGTGGATACCAGTATTCGTATTATGGAATTCTTTCTGAAGCGGATGGACGAGAACCTGTTTCTGCATTTCGAACTGATTCCCGATCATTTACCAGAACGACTCAAATCCGTCATTGCCCAGTTCCCCGAACACAGCCTGCAATTTGAAATAGGTATCCAGAGTCTGAACACGGAAGTTCAACAACTTATTAGTCGTAAGCAGAATACGGAAAAAACTCGACAGAACCTGCAATGGATCACCAGCAATAGCCAGGCACATATTCATGCTGACCTGATTATTGGTCTGCCAGGCGAAGATATCGAAAGTTTCGCCAGTGGGCTGAACCAGCTCTATGCCATGAACCCCCATGAAATACAGGTGGGTATACTGAAACGCCTGAAGGGCACGCCTATTATACGACACACCAGTGTCTGTGATATTCGATACAGCCCTTTACCGCCGTTCAATATTCTGAGCAATGGCCTGATCGATTTCCCAACTATGCAACGGCTGAGTCGCTTTGCACGCTACTGGGATATGATCATTAACTCTGGACGTTTTAAATACAGCAAACACCTGTTACTGGGCGATAGCCCATTCGAGAATTTTCTGGCCCTTAACGACTGGTTATACGAACAAACCGGACAAACCCATAAAATTTCACTCAACCGTTTGTTCAATCTGATTTATCAGGCCTTAACTGAATTATTCATACTGGATATAGATTCAGTAAACGAATGTTTAATGCAGGACTTCCAGGCATCAGGACTCAAAGGCCAACCTGGATTTATGAAACAGCAGCAGAAGCTTAATAAACGAACCGAACAGAGAACGGTATTACGTCAAAAACGCCATATTAGTTAGAGCAGGGATATTAGTTTCGAATTAATCTGACACATTACCAAATAGTATCGGAGCTGATCAGACAGTTTAGCCTGAAGATAAAAGTATTAAAATACCTGTCGCAAAGACGCTAAGACGCAAAATTTTTAATATTAAGGACAGATCGTGTTATAGGTGGTGTACCTTTATAAACAAAAAATACACATAAAGGCCATCTACAAATAACATTTAGGATTTCTTTGCGCCTTAGTGTCTTTGCGACAGGATGTTTGGTTGTTTTTATTACAGCTGCTTTTGACTAACTTAAACCATTGCAAACTGTTAGATGATATCAAAATGAGTTCATCGATCTGTCAGATGAAGTCTGAGCCAGTATAGATCAGGAAACCTATAATCAAGTCGTGATTATTTTATACTAGCAGCCTGCTACAACCAGACTTAATCTGAGATTCCCGGGTTACATATCAACAGGCAGATAAAAGAATACAAACCGGCCCTGTTCGATATCAATTTTCAGCGTTGCGCCATGATACAGACCATAATCGACGTAGCCGGGTATCGCACTGTTTTCGTGACATTCACTGGAATGCTGGGGTGATTCAAAATCACGATCCTGATCGTACCATGATATCAGCATATAATCCCCAAGTCGTTTTTCAGCCTCAGCATTAGCCACTTGAGTTGCCGCCAGATAATCTAGCAACGGATGTTCAGGATTGATCTCAACAATAGTTACACCGGTATAATCAGGTGGCTCAGGTATTGAACAGGTGGGAGGGTTGATTTCTTTAGGGCTCATGGTTAGAAACTCATTACACGTTTAATCAGTTTAATCGCGAGCCACAAAAACAGCAACGGGAACAGCAGTGTCTGAATAACGAACACCACGATTATGTTTAAAGTATATTCGCTGATTTCTGCAGCCTTGTGCTTAAAAGCATCCAGCTTACCCTGGATTTCCATTGAGCTGGTCGCCGACTGATACAGGGTTTGCAGTCGCCCCATGAAAGACTGATCTGAGGCCAGTGGTTTCGCGTCATTGTCCTCCTGGCTTATCTTATCGAGATTAACAGTAGCCTGCTCCAGCATCTGTGACGAAGCTTCATACTGAGGTTGTAAAAATACCCGGTAAATACCTTCATTGATTATGGCAATCACCGGGACAGTAAAACGGATGATAACCAGTACCAGCGCAAGTTTGTAAAAGGCCAGACGAATAGCAGGCGATAGACCATTCTGTCTATAATATATAAACAGGGCAAGTATCAATGACAGTGACACCAGCACACTGAACCATTGCCAGGATGTCATCTGCAATAAGATCCGTTGCACACCCAACGAAGCGCCACTGGCCATGACCACCCAGGAGAATCGCTCGACCAGGTCGTTAATCGGGTCAAGAATCTGACCGGGGGTAAAAGTCACTCCCACACCTACCGGTTCGATAGCAACTTCGGTGCCCTGTGCGACAGAGATTACCGCATTCAATCCTCGAGCGATGCCGTAGGTAATCAGCGCTCGCTTGAGCCCCTGTTCGGTATAATTCTCACCAATTTTATCCACCCAGTTTAGCTGGGCAGCCAGGATCACCAACAGCGTAAAGCTAACAATAATGCTATTTTTAACGATTTTATTCATGAATTAATGATCATTGGCTTTTTGGCCTATGGCAAGTATTACTTCGGTTTCCATCCAGACTTTAGCATCTTTTAACAATTCTGTAATTTCATTAAAATGTTGATGCTTGAACTGTTCCTGCTGCTCCTCCGTAAGCTGATTAAGTAAACCACGATAACCGGCATTCCAGACCACGTCCCACCACTGTTGTGGCTGCTCTATATCATAACCCAGTGGAATATGGTGATACTGTATAGTGCCCAGACCCACAGATTCAAACAAAGCAGAAATATTGTCAGGCGTCGCCAGCCGTTTCCAGGACAGGTCAGGAACTTCCATACCAAATGACTGATAACGATCCAGAAAAATTTGTGCAAATGGATCAAACGCATTTCCGGTAAAGCTGGTGATCGCAACACGACCACCGGGTTTTACTGTGGCTACGATATTGGATAATGCTGTCTGCATGTCTTCCAGAAAAAAAAGTCCGAAACTACTGGTCGCTACATCGAAACTGTTTTTTGCAAGGTCCAGGTAATCCAGATCCATCTGCATAAACTCAGTATTTGAGAGACCTTTCTGTGCCGCCTTTTCCCTGGCCCTTGCGAGCATACCTGAAGACAGATCAATACCAGTAACTTTGCCTCGTGGTAACAGTTCGGCCGCCGCCAGCGCTACCATACCTGTACCAGTGCATACATCTAACAAATGAAGGTCATCTTCAAGTTTTAATTGCTGCATAATATTTGCAGCCGTTTCCGGAAAAAAAGACAACGAGGGGTGATCGTAGCCAGCTGCAACGGTATCAAAAGCATGCTGTATAATCTGTTTGTACTGATGTGTCGATTCCATGTTTTTCCCTGGTCATTTAAATGCGTTAACAGATTCTATATATTTCAATTTAAACAAAAAACGTGTTTAAGCCTAACCACACAAAGTAACTATATCAGGATAAAATATCAATAGCCAAATCACCTGTTTATACCCACTGTGTTACAGTTTACTTTCCAGGAAAAATCTAAACACTTTTATCGCAGCCTATTACAACCAGAGTTAATCAGAGGCTGCTTAAATACTTCTTAATAAAACATCAGTATATTTTTTGCGATATGTTTTTCATTTGCTCGGTAAAAAATAGAACCAGAGAAATCAGCAAACCTTAATAACTTTATATTCGTCTGACTCTGAACGAACGTCCCTTCAATTTTCCTTCTTCTAATTTTTTTAGTGCATATTTTGATGCTTCCTGCTTAACAGCAACATAAGACCAGTTATCAAAAATCTGAATTTTTCCAACCTGTTTTCCCTCAATGCCATTATCCCCTGTCAGCGCACCCAGAATATCACCGGGTCTCACTTTTTGTTTTTTGCCTCCATCAATCTGTAATGTTGCCATGGGCGGTTTATAGGTAGAATTTTTCAATAAGCTAAAAGCTGGCATAGGCTCGGTATTAATCGTGTGACCAAGATATTCTTCCAGTCTTGCAACTTTATAACATTCTTTTTCATTATATAAAGTGCAGGCGATACCGGTGCAGCCAGCCCGGCCTGTCCGACCGATACGATGAACATGCACTTCAGCATCTCTAGCGATGTGGTAGTTGATAACAGTATCCAGTGCATCAATATCCAGGCCACGAGCCGCCACATCCGTAGCAACCAGCACTGAGACACTTTTATTGGCAAACCGAGCCAGAGCCTGGTCTCGATCTCGTTGTTCCATATCACCATGTAATGCCAGCACACTAAAACCATGATTGCGTAGCTCATCGGCTACTTCCTGGGTTTCCCGTCTGGTATTGCAGAACACCACAGCCGATTCAGGACGGTAGTGTAAAAGCAGCAGACGCACAGCGGTCAGAAGCTCCAGATCGGCATCTACTTTATACAAATGCTGCTGAATAGTGTCATTATCATGAGTCGAGTCTACTTCTACCAGTATCGGATGCTCCATGATTCGCCTGGCAATGGACTGAATTTGTTCGGGAAAAGTTGCGCTAAACAGCAGGGTCTGGGGCCTGGACGGCATGTACTCAATAATCGCATCCAGGGCCGACTGGAAACCCATATCAAGCATGCGATCGGCCTCATCAAGCACAAAAATATTTAAACTGTCTAATCTGAGCGTGCCCTTGCGCAGATGCTCTTCTATGCGCCCTGGTGTACCCACAACAATATGTGCACCGTGTTCCAGTGAACCAATCTGAGGACCGAATGGCATACCGCCGCAAACGGTTAGTACCTTGATATTATGGATAGACCTGCCCAGTTTACGGACCTCTTTCGCGACCTGATCTGCCAGCTCCCGAGTCGGGCAAAGTATAAGAGACTGAACTTTAAATAGCTTTACATCGAGTCTGTCCAGCACTCCCAGAGCGAAAGCTGCGGTTTTGCCTGACCCGGTTTTAGCCTGAGCAATAACATCTTTGCCATCGAGAATACTGGGCAAGCTCTGCGCCTGTACAGGCGTCATGGCACTATAACCCAGAGAACTTAGATTTTTAAGCAGGGCGGGATGTATCTTAAGGGATGAAAAAGCAGTTTGAGTCAAAATAATCGGCCTGTGTAGGTGCTGTACTTAAGGTAGTTCTGACCAGGAAAAGATCATGTGTCAGCTGGTAATAATACCTAAGCAAAAGACATGACGTCTAAAAGTCAAAATGTACGCATAATATTGCCTGTCCTTTAAGTGCAGGGCTGATAACTCACATTATATACAAGCAACAAAAAAGGGCACGACCTTAGCCATGCCCTTTTGGCCTTCAACCCCGGTGGAGTTTCAGGCTAGCCTGCATTGTATTCAATGCAGGCCATACCGCAATCAGAAAATTAGAGTGCTACGATGTTCTCTGCCTGTGGGCCTTTAGGACCCTGAGTAACAGTGAACTCAACCTTCTGACCTTCAGCCAGAGTTTTGAAACCTGAGCTGGAGATAGCGCTAAAATGAGCAAATACGTCTGGACCAGATTCCTGCTCGATAAAGCCAAAACCTTTAGATTCGTTGAACCATTTAACGGTGCCGGTAGTAGTAGACATAATAAATCCTATTAATTCATGAGTAATTGAAGCCTTTAAAATAAGGCCATATTGGCTAGAAGGTGTTGCTATTACTTATGAAGAACAGGACGAGGACAATAGATAAAGCATCGAAATGGTGTGCATAAATATAAGAAGTACTTTCAAGCTGGTCGAATTATATAGTAAATCGCACGAAAAGAGCAATTGTTTCTCAAATTAGCTGAAATTGTGATATGAGCCGAGTTATTTTTTGAAAAACATGTTATTTTTCGGACAGTTAAAAAACCATTCCTGGTTATTTCCCAAGTCCATTATATGATTATTCAACGTTTATTAAATTATACAAATCTTGCCATTGTCCTGGCATTGCTCCTTGCTACGAGCAGTGTATTTGCCGCTGTGCAGCCAGATCAAAATGACACAAACTTTCGAGAAATTAAGGACTATGCCAGTTTCGCCAACGCAGCCTACCTGACGGCGTCCAAAATCCATGAAACCAGCCTGCAAAAGAATTATAAGCTCACCCGTTACAGCAATATCCCTGAAATTAAGGTTTCCTATTTTTTAGCGACCAATGATGCCAGCAAAACCCAAATTATTTCGGTACGTGGCACTTCCAATATTGAAAACGCCATTGTCGATGTTGCCCTTAAACTAACTCCAGACAAGCATGCAGGTGTGCTTTTACATAATGGATTCTCACAGGCAGCACAGGCAATTTATACAGAAATAAAACCCCTGATCAAACCGGATTATGTAATCAGCACTACCGGCCATAGCCTGGGTGGTGCAGTCGCCCTGATTTTAGCCATGTATCTGGATATCGACAATTACAATATCGGGCAGGTAATTACTTTTGGTCAACCGAAGGCCACAAACATTGCCGGTGCTAATAAATTTGAACATTTAAATGTTACCCGGGTAGTGACAGAGAAAGACCTGGTCCCTTTAGTGCCGCCGTTTGATCCCGTGGATTTAAATAATCTCGACATCTACTGGCACCTGGGTAAAGAAGTGATCCTGCTCCCTGATACCACATATGCCGTTCTGAATGGTCTTAACAGCATGCTACGTGCCACAAAATTCACGCAAGAGCCACTCAGTGAAAACAATCTAGTTAATCATCAAATGACTCTTTACATAGCGCTTATTAATAAAAAAATCCCCTCTGCCAAATTAGTGCCGTTTAAAAATAATTTCAACTTATTCAATCTGTTTGGTAGTTAATATCAAAAGACTACTTCAGGGTGTTTTTGGGCATTGTAAATAAGCTCAGTGCCTGACTTCGTCTTCTGCACAATCGACACAGAGTTCTGCAAAGGGCACTACATCGAGTCGTTTTTCGGGTATTTCCATACCACAATATTTGCAGATTCCATAGCTACCAGATTTGATGCGAAGCAGGGCATTATCTATTTTCATAATCATCTGGCTAGCCTCCACCTCCAGTGCTTCCAGCACATCATCATTTTCCCGCTGCACTACCTGCTCAGCAAAGTCTTTTTCAACCGGTTGATCTTCATGATGAGTATCTTTATGGATGGCTGTCTTACGTGTTACGTAATCAGCGCGCATCTCCCGTAATTGCTGTTCATATTTCGTATAGGATTTCACAGTGCACCTCCCGTATCCAGTCATCTGGAATATTGATCACATGCCCTTGTCATTTTTCCGATCCCTGTTAGATAGCATCACCAGCGATTAAATATTTTAATTATTCAAGAATAGTTGATAGTTTGACGACTCGTATTGATTTTTAACAAGCTTAGGGATGCTCTGAGTAATTTATGTTATGTGATCCCTCTGGTCGAAATAACAACCCTCAGAGTTTTCCTGGGTATTACAGGTACTGATTATATCCTGGAAAACCTCTGATTTAGTATGATTGCAGCTGGCTGTGAAGAGTGTTTATATTTTTCACGAAGTAAGGCGATTTTATTCTATTACATCGAAATCGGGAAAAATCTGGACGCACAGCCCGCATAAAACAATCAAGAGTTGATCAGAGGCTCCTCAGGAATCAGGAATCCCTGTTAGCGAATACTTTCGACCAGTTCCAGCTGCGTACCAGTGGCTGGCCACCCAGTGAAAAAAACTCAACTCGCTGTTCAGGTAAAGTCAGCATTGCGCAACTGTTATTGAACTTGGTACTACCAGGGTTGATTATCCGGGTGTTCGCCAATGGCTGATCAAAGTACTGATGAGTATGACCTACTATTAGAAACTGATAGTCGAAACCTTGTAGCACCTGCGTCCATTCTGCTACCTGTCCAGGCAACAACTCACCGTATTCATCATAGAGCCTTATGCCCCCCATGAGCGCATCCGGTGGGTTAGCATGTACGCAATATAAACCAATGCCCTGCTCTTCGAGCTGATAATAACGTGGTAAGCCACTGAAATACTGCAGAACATTATCATCAGAATCGCCTTCATGCTTAACCATATACCAGAGATCATGGTTCCCCAGAATTGACTGGCAGTGATACTGCTCCAGCAGTTTTACGGTCTGATCCAGCTCCACGCCATAACCGGCAATATCACCCAGGCAGACTATCTGATCCACCCCCTTTTCGGTCAGCAGCGCCAGTGCCTGAGCCAACGGCTCAGGCGTTGCATGCACATCACTGACCAGTCCCAGTTTGTAATGCATAAAAGCACCAGAGGAAAAATTATATTAATAGAGTATAACGGATGAGGATGGCAATGTTCTGTCCGTCACCAGGGAGCCTCTAATCATCGGACAGGTAATTCATCAGATCCTTAAGTCGATATATCTGCCCAGCCGCAGCCCAGTTACCTTCCTCTACTTCATGAATGGTAATCCATACCCTGGCAGCATTCATAGGATTGAATGAAGTACCCTCCTCAGCCAGTAACACCTGAGTCATATCATGTACCACCTGCTGCTTTACTGGATCAGACATGGCGCCTTGCATAATGGTTATGGCAATACGATAGTGAGCTTTGTGTTCCTGCTCGCCAGCCACATAAATCGTTCCGACTGGCTGCTCATGGATATAACACCAGTTTATTCCCGGTGCTTTTGGGTTATCCCTCGTGACATCACAATTGAGCAGGGTTTGGGTCAGTTGTTTCGCCAGTCGATCCTGCTGAGACTGGTCGAACTTCCCCTGGGAAATCAAAACATCAATAATTGGCATAGTCGTCTAATTCAAAAATTATAATGCTAACAGAAGATGATACTTATTGAACCTGTTACAGAGATCAACTGGTCCAGTTCAATTATTTATAGCTGAAATACCGCCGATAAAGTTTATGTAATTCCATCACCATAAGAATACTAAAGGCCATCATTAACAGATTTAACCACTCACTGAAGCTAACCGGCTGAATATGTAAAACATCACTGATCCAGGGTGTATACATAGCAGCAATATGAATCAACTGAGCTATCACAGTACCAAACAGCAAAAATGGGTTACGCAACAGACTATGAAAAAACACCGACAGAGTTTCCGAACGACAGTTAAAAACATGAATATTTTCGAATAAAACCATAAGCAACAGAGTCTCGTTTCGAGCCTGTTCAATACTGGCCCCCTGGGCCAGCAACATCTGAAACAATAAGAAACTGACGATACCAACAACCAGCGCTGATACCACTAAACGCTCGATCATCAGTCGATTAAAAATCGACTCCGAGGGAGCTCGTGGAGCTTGTGCAAGCTCATTCCCCTCGGCTGGCTCGAAGGCCAGGGCCACATCCTGTATGCCATTGGTAACCAGATTCAGCCACAATAACTGCACGGCAAGTAGCGGCAGGGGTTGACCGGTAAGCAATGCCAGCGTGAACAGCACCAGCTCAGCAGCCCCGGTGGATACCAGCAAAAAAATCACCTTTCGTACATTTGCATAAGCGACACGACCCTCCTCCACGCCTGCCACGATGGAACTGAAGTTATCATCTGTAATGATCAAACTGGCAGTTTCTCGTGCCACATCAGTGCCTGATTTCCCCATCGCGACACCCACCTCAGCCTGTCCAAGTGCCGGCGCATCGTTGGCACCGTCACCACTCACCGCTACAAAATGCCCATTGCGTTGCAGCGACTTCACAATCTCCAGTTTCTGCGTCGGCTCGATCCTGGCGAACACTCGCGCCTGAGATGTCAGCCTGTCAAAATCCGTCTGATTAGCCGTCTGACGTAAATCCGGCCCACTCACAATCTGGTCTACGGAACTGGCCAGATCAAGCTCACGAGCAATCGCCAGTGCAGTAGCTGGATGATCACCGGTGACCATTGCCACCTGTATACCAGCCTTTTTACAACTGGCCACAGCAGCCTTCGCCTCACTCCTTAGTGGATCGATCATGGCCACCAGTGCCAGCAGTTCAAGTTCTTTTAAATGCTCCTCACTGCATGTTTCCTTATCATCCAGCTGCGTAATACCACTGGCCAGCGCCAGCACCCGGTAGCCCTGACTAGCCAGTGATTGCGCCTGCTCCAAAAGTCTGTTTTCATTCACCGGCTCCAGAGCACCTTTAATATTCATCGTAGAACACATTGGCAGCAATCGTTCCAGTGCTCCTTTGACATGGGCGACCTGGTGTTTATCTACCTGATTCAAACTAGCGGCAAACAGACGCACAGACTCAAAGGGAATCACCGATAATTCCCGATATTGATTATTGGTATCGGCTTTAACTACCCCCGCTTTATGGGCCATGACTAACAGAGCTACATCCACGGCATCACCGTGTTGAATCCATTTACCATCACGCTGACCAATAAAAGCATCATTAGGTAATACGGCTGCATAACAAATTTTCTGTAATTGTATGCTCTGTTGATCATCCAGTTTAGCGCCATCACTGGTGATATCACCCTCCGGCTCCAGACCTTCACCAGAAACATGCAAGACCTCACCATCGGGTAATACAATTTGTGTAACGGTTAACTGGTTAACAGTAAGCGTGCCTGTTTTATCGGTTGCAATAAATGTGCAGGAACCCAGTGATTCAACAGCAATCAGGCGCCGGATAATTACATTCCGCTTCGCCATTCGGCGCATGCCTATGGCCAGAGCAACCGTAAGTGCCACGGGCAAACCTTCGGGGATCACTGACACCGCCAGGGCCACGGCCAGCAGAAAGACTTCATCCAGGGGTGTGCCCATATTGAATGCAATCAGCGCCATCAATATGGCTGCAATCACAACTATGAGTGCTACCTTATGGGTGAATCTCTCCATCCGAACCAGTAGTGGCGGTTTAGGTGAAGGCTTATTCAATACCTCGGCGGCAATCTGACCCAATTCAGTGGCCATTGCCGTAGCCGTTACTATAGCCTTGCCCCGACCCCGTACCACTAGAGTGCCGGCATAAAGCATATTTTGTCGATCACCCAGATAGGTATCGGATTCAAACAGCAGATCAGATTTTTTATTCGATGCAACAGACTCACCTGTCAGCAAGGATTCGTTCACTTCCAGATCATGACAACTCAATAACCGCATATCGGCGGGTATCTGTACGCCAGACTCAACCAGAACAATATCACCGGGCACCAGTAATTCAGCATCCAGCTCATAGGTATCACCACCCCGTAATACCCGACTGCTCGAAGACACCAGTTCCTGTAATGCAGTTGCTGCCTTTTGTGCTGAATACTCCTGCACTGTACCTATGATTGCATTGATCAATAACACCGCCGTGATAAAACCGGCATCAGACCATTCCTGTATTAATAAAGAAATGATTGCCGCCACTAACAATACATAGATTAACGGGCTGATAAATTGCCGAATAAAAACCTTGAGTATTCCGGGTGATTTACTGCGAGGCAGGCGATTTGGGCCATACTGTTCCAGGCGGTGACTGGCTTCATCCAGCTCAAGACCATGAGCGGATGACTGCAGATTTTCCATTACCTGGTTTTCACTCAGTGTATAGGGCAATTCTGAAGAATTAACAGGCAAGTTTCGAGCCTCTGATCCATTTTTCATAAACGGCACATTTAAACTCATGATTTAAATTCATAATTCATGTTCTGTTGGGCTGGAAAGGAGTTTCCCCAGTCTTAGTCCACAGCCTTCATCATAAACCATGATTTTATTTCAGTATCATTTTACGAACTTAATGATTTAAATTTACACATGCCATAAAACAGGAAATTGAATTATAGAATGCCCCATTGATAACTAATTTTTATATGACAAACAAATTTATTAATTATCAAATTCAAGTTTTATCATCTAAGTATATGAAAAATTCGATCCGACATGCTGCACAAAGAGCTGAATGTTGCCCAGTAACATGTTTTATCGTCACTATTATTAATTCAAGAAAGCCCTTGTTGTTACTGCTTATTGATGCCGATCATCTATAAGTTATTAAGAATATAGAAATTTACCAATTTATACATTAATATGTCATGACGCTAACAACAAACAATTCGAATACTTTGGAGTAGATATGCAATCCAGGAGTCAAATCTTAACGGCAGCCATATTGTGCTGTTTAAGCGCTAATACCATGGCCAGCGACAATGTTGAAATCAACAGCTTCATGACCCTCGGTCTGGCTACCAGCAGCAACGACGATGGCACTTACCTGAATCGAATCAATAACCATATTAGTCTGGAAAATGACTCCCACTATGGCATCAACATCCGCACCGAGGTGCATGACCGTCTAACAGGCGCTGCACAATTACTCGCCACCAGTGATAGCAGCAACTTCAACGTTGAAGCAGAATGGGCATATTTAAGTTATAAAGTTACGCCTGATTCCAGCATCCGTGCCGGTAAACTGAATCTGTCCACCTTCCTGTTATCCGATTATAT
>CBDULX010000060.1:0-14790 GCA_965368175.1 uncultured Gammaproteobacteria bacterium
AATGGCGGCGGCCATCATCGTCCAAAGCTGGCTGGAGCAAAATATATGACCCATGTGGCAAACCCCGACCAATTGCTGGAAAAACTGGCCACTGATCTGGAAAACTTAATGGAACAAAGGCACATTACCGATCCACTAATGGTGGGAATACACACCGGTGGTGCATGGCTGGCTGAACAACTTCACAAAAAACTGAATATCCAGCAACCGCTGGCCTGTCTTGACATCAGTTTTTACCGCGATGATTTTTCACGCATCGGTATGAACCCTCAGGTTAAAACCTCTAAATTACCGCCCCAGGTTGAAGACTGCCATATTATTCTGGTGGATGACGTACTGCAGTCTGGACGCACCATTCGCGCAGCCATGAATGAATTATTCGATTACGGACGACCGGCATCTATCACACTGGCCTGCCTGGTCGAACGTACTGGCCGTGAACTGCCGATCCAGGCCGATGCCGTCGGCCAGACTCTCGAACTTGCCAGCAACGAACATATCAAGCTCACAGGGCCTGAACCACTGGCCTGGGAGATTAAACGCATAGATAGTAAAAAAGCAGATTAATATGGTCAACAAACCTTCACGCCCCACCCATTCACTGTTAGGCCAGGACCAATGGAATATCCAGCTGGACAGCAATGGCAAGCTGAAACATTTTCTGACCACCGAAGGCCTCGGCTCTGTCATCCTAAACCAGATACTGGATACTGCCGAAAGCTTTGCCGGGGTTAATGAATCGGTAAAAAAAGTACCTCTACTGCGTGGTAAGACCATCGTCAATCTGTTCTTTGAAGCCAGCACCCGAACCCGCACCACCTTTGAACTGGCCGCCAAACGCCTGTCGGCCGATGTACTTAATATCAACATCAGCACTTCGGCCGCCAGCAAGGGTGAGTCTCTACTGGATACTCTGCGAAACCTGGAAGCCATGCAATGCGACATGTTCATCGTCCGCCATGCCGACTCGGGCACGGCTCACTTTATTGCCAATAATGTCGCACCCCATATCAGTGTGCTCAATGCGGGTGATGGTCAACATGCTCATCCCACCCAGGCCATGCTCGATATGTTCACCATCCGCCGTAACAAAGGCGCAGATTTCGGGCGATTACGAGTCGCTATCGTCGGCGACATTCTGCATTCACGGGTCGCTCGCTCCCAGATCCATGCCCTGAATACTCTGAACACCGGTGATGTCCGTATTGTCGCCCCACAAACCCTGATCCCAAAAGACATCGAGCGAATGGGTGTCAGCGTTTATCAGGATCTGGAACAGGGTATTGAAGACGCCGATGTTGTCATCATGTTACGTCTGCAAAAAGAACGAATGACGGGCGCATTGCTCCCCAGTGAACAGGAATATTTCCAGCTCTATGGACTCACAGAGGAAAAACTGCAGGCCGCCAGGGATGATGTCATTGTCATGCACCCAGGCCCCATTAACCGCGGTGTTGAAATTGACTCGGCCGTTGCTGATGGACCACGTTCAGTAATCCTGAGCCAGGTTACTTATGGAATTGCGGTACGTATGGCCATCATGTCTATGACTCTGGGCAGCCATAGCAACCAGGACCTCAAACGGGAGGTCCGTACATGAAGCAGACACTGTTGATCAAGAATGGTCGTCTGATAGACCCGGCCAACCAGATCGATCGGATAACCAATCTGTACATTGTAGACGGCCGCATCATTGCGATAGACGAGGCTCCGTCTGGCTTCGAATTACAGCAAACGATTGATGCGACTAACCACTGGGTGATACCCGGTATTATTGACTTATGTGCCCGGCTACGTGAACCAGGCCTTGAATACAAGGCCAACATTACCTCGGAAACCATAGCAGCGGCGGCTTCCGGCATTACTACTCTATGTGTGCCACCTGATACTGATCCGGTCATCGACGAACCTGCTGTGGTCGAACTGATCCATCGTCAGGCAGAGAACGCCGGTCACGGCAATGTCGTCACTCTGGGCGCATTGACTGCAGGCCTCAGGGGCGAGCACCTGAGTGAAATGGCTTCATTGAAAACTGCCGGCTGTGTTGGCCTGAGCAATGCAAAACAACCGGTGCAAAACCTGCTCATTCAACGACGCGCTTTCGAGTATGCCGCCACCCATGGCATTACCATTTTCATCGAAGCCAATGACATCAGTCTGGCCAATAATGGCTGCGCCCATGAAGGCCCGATAGCCACCCGCCTGGGCTTACCGGCAATACCCGTATCCGCTGAAACCACCGCCATCGCTCAGCAACTGGAACTCATCGAAGAATCCGGCGTCAGCGCCCACTTTTGCCGTCTATCCACGGCCCGTAGTGTGGAAATGATCGCACAGGCCAAGGCCCGTGGTCTGAATGTTACTGCCGATGTCGCCGCACACCAGTTGCATTTAACAGAAATGGATATCAGTAGCTTCAACAGTTATTGTCACGTGATTCCGCCGTTGCGCAGTGAGCGCGACCGTAATGCCCTGCGCACTGGCCTGCTTTCAGGTGCCATCAATGCTATTTGCTCAGATCACCAGCCCCACGAGAGCGACGCTAAACTGGCACCTTTCCCGTCTACTGAGCCGGGTATATCGGCACTGGAAACACTTTTGCCCCTGACACTTAAGCTTGTGGAAATGGATGTTATTACGATAGACAGAGCCATTGCCAGTTTAACCTCAGAACCTGCCGCTATACTTGGCATTAACGCCGGAACATTAAGCCCAGGACAAATAGCAGATATATGCATTATAAATCCGGAGCTGGAATGGCAACTCGATACCAGCAGGATGTTGAGCCTCGGCCTTAACACACCTTTTGAAGGCTGGGGTTTTAAAGGCAAAGTCAGCCACACCATTATTAATGGTGATTTGGTTATGGCGCCATAACCATGTTCATAAGATTACGAACGAAAATTACTGAGTTAAACATTATTTTTTGCCACAGGGACACGGAGTACGCAGAGTGTTTTTTTGTTCAGGCGATTTTGAAATGTATTCTAAACCCGATTTAAAACTTTCATGAAGATCTATACTATGGAAGTATTAGCCAGGGAACCTCTGATTAAGTTGTCATTTCGACCAGAGGGACGAAAAAAAAGATACTTAATCAGAGGTTCCCTGGTAATATAAAAATTCAAATCTCTCTGCGCCCCCCGTGTCTCTGCGGCAAGGCTTTTTCTCCTTAAAACTACAGCAGCCGACTCTGCCATTTATCGTCGTCAAAATAAATTTCTCGGGTTGGCCAGTAATGCGTATTGGGTTTAAGCGTAATTATCGACTCCCGCTCAAGTAAATCCAGTACCTTGAGCTGAACAAACTTGCTGTTTTGTTTGGCGTTTGCAAGCCGAATAAAATCCTTTAGACTGGCAATTGGCTCTCCTTCAAACTCAATTATTCTGTATAAGGCACTTAATTCATATCGACTGGCCGGCGAACCCCACCAGACAAATGATACATATACTGAATCAGCTTTAACTCCCCGTTGTGAAGATACCGCCCTGTGAGGGGGCTGAATCAAAGCACCTGCCCATTGCACAATATGGCTGGTGCCTTTTATACTAAGATCCCGGGTTTCTACTGACAGTATTTTTTCCTCGCCAGCACGAATTATCGTTAACTCAAGCGCCGCTTTCTGGCTTTGCCTTTCCACGTCACGGAAAGTTCTAACCAGAATACCGTCTATAGCCACAACCAGATCACCTTCCTGCAGTTTAATACTGGCATCAGATCCAGCAACCAGCCGTGAAATCGCCAGTACCTGTCGTTTCTGCTCGGTATCCTGGAAACGTTCAAACCACTGATCGGTCAACCCCAGCTGTCTGGCCTGGGCTATGGACAAGGTAGCCAGATCCACTTCAAGTGAACGTACCTTGAATTGCTTGCAGCAATGCCACTGATCCAGAAGTTCCTGCACCAGCTCAATGGGGATGCCCCACTCAAACTGCTTCAGATCATTCTCTGTTCCATAAGAAAAACTGGCCCAGATTGCCAGTACATTAGCATCATCATCCGTCAGCACCCCACCGTGACTAAATGGCGCATTATTAATGCTGATTACATCCAGATTAGATTCTCTAAAAACAGGTATTTTTGGCATGGAAAATTCAAGAGGCTCGATGGAGGCGACAGTCATTTTTTCTGCCAGCAAATTCTGATCGGCGCGAGTACCCACTAGCCAGATTTCATCTCCAGGACTTAGAGACTTACTCTTCAATCTGGCCGATGTTATTTTCACCTCACTCAGTAATTCTGGCTGGTATTTAACGATTGCCAGATTATGCAGAGGATGAACAAATAATACTTTACCGGGAATTTCCGCCGCTCCGGCAAACACCAGTCGAACATCACCCATAGATACGGGTACAGTATTCCTGTCTACAACAACCAGACCTTCATCGGCATCGATCACCAGGCCTGAGCCAACATAATGGGATTCCTGAACACCATCAATGTGAAGAGGCATATCAAAATGCACAGTTACCATAGATGATGACATACGACTCCTGCGCCGGTCCCTGTACTTCACAAGCTCAACATTAACCGCTTCCAGGGCTTTGGGTTCTGGTCCCTGGGCCAGTTCCTGGCAGGGCCATAGACCTGACTCATCATCACGATAACATTTCTGCATGGCAAACCAGCGCCGGTCCATGGTCATAATCGACACCTGGGTACGCCGTGGTTCCTGGAATGTGATATATCGAATCATTGCCTGCTGGCCGTCAGCCAGAGTCGCCAGCACTTTTTCAAATTCATCCATGTTCGCCACTGGCTGGTTATCCAGAGACAGAATCACTGCCCCATAAGGCACACCTGCAGTAGAAAATACATAGCCCGGTTGTGCGACATACACACCTTCGATCGCGCGGTTTAGGTGCCTCGCTTGCTGGTAAGACAGGTCATGCACCACAGCTTCACCAAACTCGATATATCGTGCCGGTGAAATCGCATGCAGATCGCCGACTTTTAGCTTTATTTCCACTGGTTGACCCTGTCGCTCCAGTAACAACACAATGGTTTGATTGACATGATCATCCAGTAGAGCTTCCAGCTCATCGAAACGCCTTAACCATTGCGACTTTTTCCTGGCGGCCCAGCCTTTTAGCACTATATCACCAGGTTTAAGCAAGCCTTCCGCTGGCCCCTTAGGCAGCGTCTGACTAACCACCAGCATGCCGTCGCCATGGTTAACTTTTCTCAACTCGGCTTCGATTTCTGGCCGCAAACCCAATCGCCTTACTTCATCGTAGGGCTGGTAACTAAATGTGGTCTGCAATGTTCCTCGAGGTACGGGCTTATCGGCCTGTATTAACTTTACCGCCCTCAGCACTCGCTCCAGTGGCAGGAAAAAACTGGATGCCGCATTTCGATTACCGCCAGCATTCAATGCCAGCACATCGCCTTTGATATCTACCACCGGTGAGCCCGATGAACCTCCTGAAACGCCAGATGCGGACTGGTAATAAAAGGTATTAAAATCGTTATAACGTCCCATTCCATAATTGGGTGCAGCCCGATCCAGGCGAGCCAGAGTACCCGCCAGGATTGATAATTGCTCACCGGCATCGTTACCAATCACCCGAATATCCCGTCCGCTGCGAGCTTTATCCGGACGTAATTTGAGCGCTTCAGGTTTTATGAATTTGAGATCGGCAGGATTGTACTGAAAAATACCAAAGTCATGCACCGGATCACGGTACAGAGGCTTCAAATCAACCTCCTCACGATTCGAAAATAATGCCTCTGCAGTCACGGGCCCAGCCTGAACTACATGCCGATTGGTAAGAATCAGACCACGACTGGCATCGATCACAAAGCCCGTCGCCTGGGTAGTACTGTTAGAGGCTGTATCAAATGCCCTGGATGCATCTACCCTGAGAGTAACCACCGAATTAGCCACTTTCTGTAAAGTTCGACTCCATTTTAAATCTGTTTCGGCCTTAGCATTTGTTAGCAGGAACATACACAACAGAAAACTGACAGTACGTAACATATTTCAACCTTTATTTATCAATATACTCTGATTGATTACAGGTAATTTGATTGCACCCGACCAGAGCAAGTTACTGGAACTCCAGGGAGCCTCTGATTAAGTCGTGATTGTTTGATGCTGATTAAAAACCTTTAGCTTTGACACAGAGGCACAGAGATGCAGGTTATTTTTTGGAACACTATAATCACTAGTGCGTATGGATATGTACAGGGCTGAGTTAGAGAATCCTCTTACAAAACCTCATATGTTTTCTCTGTGCCTTTGCGCCTCCGCGTTGCCTGCATGGACCTGGGCAAGGGGCGTAAGCAGGATGCGGAAGCTTCAAGGCTTTTTACAAAAATTGCCATTTTTTAGCTCAATCCATTTCTTAATTTACTTCCGGCAGGTCGTCTGTACCACTTTGAAATTTCAGGGTATCGTTAGCTTTGGATGCATCCATTTCCTTGACGCCGCCGCCAAAATTGATTTTCCACTCGAGGTTGCTTCGTGAATCGGCATGTGACAGGGCCGTTTTCAAATCTATCTGGCCTTGCTTGAATAAATCATATAACGATTGATCGAATGTCTGCATACCATCGCCTTCCCCTTTTTCCATGACTTCCTTAATTTCATGAAAATCACCCTTTCTTATTAATTCTGATATGTATGGTGAATTCAATAATATTTCAATGGCCGCAACTCGTTTACCAGTTAAGGATGTCACCAGTCGTTGGGAAATAATGGTATTCAGGTTTAGTGACAGATCCATAAGAATTTGATTACGTGAATCTGGCGGAAAGAAACTGAGTATACGATCAAGCGTCTGATTGGCATTCACCGAGTGTAATGTACTCAGGCAAAGATGGCCCGTATCTGCATATTGAATAGCCGCCTCCATGGTCTCCCGGTCTCGCACCTCACCGATCATAATCACATCCGGCGCCTCACGCATGGCTTCTCGCAGTGCATTTTCATAAGACAATGTATCCAGCCCTACCTCACGCTGGCCGACAATCGACTTCTTATGCTCGAAAGTATATTCAATCGGGTCCTCAATAGTAAGGATATGGCCAGGCATGGCCTGACTTCTATGAGCAATCATTGAAGCCAATGTAGTTGATTTACCAGAACCAGTCGCGCCTACCACCAGGATCAATCCTTTACGACCGAGCATCAATTCCTTGAGTACACTCGGTAAATTCAGCGAATCGAGGCTCGGCACTTCACTTTTAATGTAGCGAATCACCATGGACACTTCGCCACGTTGCATATAAATATTTACACGAAAACGGCCAATATCCGCCACTGACAATCCCAGGTTCATTTCCAGGGTTGCCTCAAAACCCATCTGCTGGTTATCGTCCATAATGCTATAGGCAATTTGCTTTACCATGCCCGGCTCCATAATGGTCTTACCTACCGGGTGCATCTTCCCTTCTATATTCATACTGACTGGAGCTCCTGTGGTAAAAAATATATCGGAGCCACCGCGATCGGCCATAAGTTTTAAATAAGGCTGGAGATTCATAAAACTATAATTTTCCGGTTGAACTAACGAAGTTTATGGGAGTTATCTTTGTCGTCCTCTTCCATCTGAAGACCATCTACTTCCCCCATAAGATTGGTATTGCTGGCATCTTTACCCTTTAGCTTGATACGCAGGCGTAAATCATTAATTGAATCAGCATTTCTCAATGCATCCTCGAAAGTAATGAAACCATCTTCATAGAGATTAAACAGTGCCTGGTCGAATGTCTGCATCCCATACTCGTTGGACTTCGACATAAGCTCTTTCATCTCATGTACATTTCCCTTGAAAATCAGATCTGACATCAGCGGAGTATTCAGCATAACTTCTACCGCTGGAACACGACCTTCCTGCCCCTTCAATGGAATCAAACGTTGCGATATTACCCCCTTAAGGTTCAACGACAGGTCCATTAATAACTGCGCCCGACGATCTTCCGGAAAAAAGTTGATAATACGATCCAGTGCCTGGTTGGTACTGTTGGCGTGCAGTGTGCTCAGACACAGATGACCGGTTTCGGCGAAAGCAATGGCATGTTCCATAGTTTCACGCTCCCGAATCTCACCGATCAGGATTACGTCCGGCGCCTGGCGCAAGGTGTTTTTAAGTGCAACTTCATAACTGTCGGTATCTACCCCTATTTCTCGCTGTGTAACGATACAGTTTTGATGGGGATGCACAAATTCTATTGGGTCTTCAATAGTTATAATATGGCCAAAACTATTGGCATTACGATAACCGATCATCGATGCCAGTGAAGTAGACTTACCGGAACCAGTTGCGCCCACAAAAATCACAAGACCACGCCTGGTCATAGCTACATCCTGCAATATAGGTGGCAAATTCAACTCTTCAAAATTTGGAATGTCTGACTGGATAACGCGTAAAACCATGCCCATAGAGCCACGCTGGGTAAAAGCATTGACACGGTAACGGGAAATGCCCGGTAAGCTGATGGCGAAGTTCACTTCCTGACTCGCTTCGAACTCTGCGAGCTGCTTGTCGTTCATGATGGAACGGACCAGGGTCTGGGTATGAGCCGGTGATAAGACCTGATTGGATAAAGGTGTCATTCTGCCATGCACCTTCATCGATGGTGCTGCACCAACAGTGATGAACAGGTCAGAACCATCCTCCTGTACCAGCTTGCGCAGCAAATCATGCATATATCGGATGGCCTTATCTCTATCCATTCCTGTCTCCAAATAAACTAGAAATCATACTCTGTAACACTCATATAATTAGAAATTATCTTTATTTGCGGCTTTGAGCATGGCTTCGGCTCGAGAAACAATCCCTTTGTCGATCAGTTCTTTCAGGTTCTGATCCAGGGTCTGCATACCGATAGACTGTCCCGTCTGTATTGCGGAATACATCTGGGCAATTTTGTTTTCACGAATCAAATTTCGAATCGCCGCCGTGCCAATCATGATCTCATGGGCGGCAACACGACCTCCACCTATTTTCTTCATCAATGTCTGTGAGATTACTGCTCGCAATGACTCCGACATCATGGCCCGCACCATATCTTTTTCCGCTGCCGGGAACACATCCACGATACGGTCTACGGTTTTTGCCGCCGAACTGGTATGCAGGGTGCCAAACACCAGATGCCCTGTTTCCGCTGCGGATAAGGCCAGTCGAATGGTTTCCAGGTCACGCATCTCACCCACCAGGATAACATCAGGATCCTCACGCAGGGCTGAACGCAGTGCTTCACTGAAGCCCATGGTATCACGATGCACCTCACGCTGATTAATCAGACACTTTTTACTTTCATGCACGAATTCAATCGGGTCCTCGATGGTCAGTATATGACCATAGTCATTCTCGTTAACATAATTCACCATGGCTGCAAGGGTGGTGGATTTACCGGAACCCGTGGGTCCGGTCACCAGTACAATGCCACGGGGTGTGGCGGATATGTCCTGAAAAATTTTAGGGGCATTGAGTTCTTCCAGACTCAAAATTTTGGAGGGTATAGTACGAAATACCGCGCCGGCGCCTCGATTATGGTTAAAAGCATTAACACGAAAACGTGCCAGACCTGGAATTTCGAAGGAGAAATCCACTTCCCAGAATTCTTCGAAGGTTTTACGCTGTTTATCATTCATGATGTCATAGACCATGGCATGAATATCTTCATGGGCCATAGCTGCGACATTTATACGTCTCACATCGCCATCAACACGAATCATGGGTGGCAGGCCGGCAGACAAATGGAGATCCGATGCACCATTTTTCACACCAAAAGCCAATAATTGCGCAATATCCATCAGTACTCCCTGGTAGGTATGTATTTAAGAACCTCTGATCAATTATATGATGGCTTCTGCGTGACCTGAAACGTGCAGTTGCAAGACGCAAAGCGTAGTTAATGGCCTTAGTCCTTAACCAGGTTTGCAACGCCGCAAATGTGCGTTTCAGGCCTCGCCCGAAGGGGCTTACAGGCTTGTCCGTGCTCGGCGTTATGACTTTTCGACAGGTGCCCAACCTGCTTTCAAAGTCATGTCTTGATCACGAATAAGCCTGTAAGCCAGAAGCATCATATAATTGATCAGAGGTTCCTTAAGCTTATAATGTATTTTTTATAGTCAATTTTTTTGAAGGCTTCAGATTTTTATGCCCAGAAAGCCCAATATTGAACTAAATATTCAGCAAATCCGACTAAAAATTGCTGAGTATTGCCATAAATATCGCAGGTCGGTCGAGGATATTCAACTTCTGGCAGTAAGTAAAACTAAATCCGTTGACCTCATCACAGATACATATAACAGTGGCCAAAGGGATTTTGGTGAAAGTTACCTGCAGGAAGCACTTGAAAAAATGTTACTTTTGCATAATCTTGACATCCAGTGGCATTTTATTGGGCATATCCAGTCCAACAAAACCCGTGATATCACTCGTCATTTCGACTGGGTACACAGTGTGGACCGCTTCAAAATTGCGCAACGACTCAATGATCAACGCCCACCTGAACGGCCGCCCCTAAATATCTGCCTTCAGGTAAATATCAACCAGGAGACCGGAAAATCCGGCGCCGACATCAAACAGCTCGAATTGCTTGCACAACAGCTTAGCCAACTAGATCGACTCAAATTACGTGGTTTGATGGCGATTCCGGTCAAATCAACTTCACTGGATCAGCAACGGCAGAATTTTAAAAAAATCCGTCTGGCCATGGAACATTTACAGCAAACTTACCCAAATCTTGATACCCTTTCCATGGGCATGAGCAATGATATGGAAGCTGCCATTGCAGAAGGCAGCACCATGCTACGTATCGGCACAGCTATCTTTGGCAGTAGAGATTAAATACGAACACACAACTGATAGAACTTACAGATAATAACAATGGATAACAAAATTTGCTTTATAGGCGGTGGCAATATGGCCACCAGTTTAATTGGCGGCTTAATTGCCAATCAATTTCTCCCGGGTAATATTACCGTCGCCGAGCCTGATCAGGACAAACTCGACCAGCTGCAACATCAATTCGCTATCCAGACAACCACCAGCAATCAGCAGGCTGTTGAACAATCTGACGTGCTAGTACTGGCCGTCAAGCCACAAATTATGCAAACAGTATGTAAAGATCTGGCTGCAATTGTGCAACAGACAAAACCCCTGATAATTTCCATTGCCGCTGGAATTCGCAGCTCCGACATCAACCGATGGCTGGGTAATCATTGCGCCATTGTACGCTGCATGCCCAATACACCTGCTTTAATCCAGTGCGGAGCCACCGGCCTGTTTGCCAATCAGCAGGTAACAGACAAACAAAACAACCTGGCTGAGCAGATCTTATCAGCTGCCGGATTGACCCTGTGGGTTAATGATGAAACATTGATGGATGCAGTCACTGCAGTATCGGGTTCCGGCCCTGCCTATTTCTTCCTGCTTATAGAGGCCATGCAAAAAGCCGCTCAACAACTTGGGCTGGATGCTGAATCTGCACAAAAACTGAGTCTGCAAACTGCCCTGGGCGCCTCACGCATGGCTATAGAAAGCAGTGACACCGCTACTGAATTACGACAAAAAGTGACTTCCAAAGGAGGCACCACAGAAGCGGCTATTAACAGTTTTCTTTCCCAAGGGTTTGAAAATATGGTCACAGATGCTTTAACCTCAGCGCGTGATCGTGCAATCGAGCTGGCTGATATTCTAGGAAAAGACCAATGAATCCATTTGTATTCCTGATTGATATACTGTTTCATTTATATACTGTGATTTTAATGTTACGCCTGATATTGCAATGGGCAGGAGCCGACTTTTATAACCCGGTATCCCAGTTCATCGTTAAAATCACCAACCCACTGGTCAAGCCCTTGCGCCGGATCATACCTGGTTTTTTTGGCATCGACTTCGCCACCCTGGTATTAATATTCGCCCTCACTACCATCAAGATCCTGATCGTCTATAGTCTGTCTGGCTACAATTTATTTAGCGGCCTGCTCATCATTACTATAGTGCTGGAGGTTGTAGATTTATTACTTAATATCTTCCTGTTTGCCATTATCATTCAGGCCCTCCTAAGCTGGGTTAACCCCGACCCTTACAATCCTGTCGTCGCCTTACTCAACAGCCTGACCTGGCCGATACTCAAACATTTTCGAAAACTGATACCACCCATCAGTGGATTTGATATATCACCGATTTTTGCCATCATTTCGATTATGTTTATCCAGCAGTCGATTCACTACCTGGTTAAAGCTTTCCTATAAATGCCTGATTTTTATCGATGGCAGGATGGTGACCTTCTTCTCAATATCAAAATACAGCCACGGGCGTCAAAAGATGAATTTGCAGAACGACTCGGCAATGCCATAAAACTACGCATAACGGCGGCTCCGGTTGATGGCAAGGCTAATCAGTATTTAATTGCACTACTGGCAAAAACCTTCAAGGTAACAAAGAAACAGGTGCTAATACTCAGTGGTGAAACCGGCCGTGATAAACGCATTAAAATCATACAACCTGAACATTTGCCCAACTTTATTACTACAGATGAGTAACAAAATCTTAACTATACCGAAACAATCACCCTGTATAGACTCCAGACGCCAAACATCATTACTAAACTACCCGCCAGTTGCCTGACCCAGACATGATGCAACCAGTTACCAAGACGACTGGCAAACAAACCCATGGCCAGCAAATTGGGCAAAGTCCCCAGTCCGAAACTCAACATTAATAAACCACCCTCAACAAAACCTCCTGCAGACACAGACCACACCAGAACACTATATACCAGTCCACAGGGTAACCAGCCCCAGATCAGTCCCAGAAAAACAGCCTGCGCAGGTCGGCGAATGGGTAAAAATTTGCGACCGAAAGGTTCTATTCTGCGCCACAGGACACCACCAATTTTTTCTATATGTGACAAAACCGGCCACCAGCCAGCCAGGTACAAACCTAGCAATAACATGAACAATCCAGCCAACAATTGCAATAATAGCTGTAATTGACGTATATCCAGCCAATGCGTAGCTAACCAGCCTATACCTCCCATTAAGGCACCCGCCAGGGTATAGCTAAACAAACGTCCAGCATTGTAGGACAATAACAGGGGAAGTACGCCCAGCCTTGAGCGACTGGACGAATCTGACTGGCTAAAACTAAGGGCGCCCACAATACCGCCACACATGCCTACGCAGTGCACACCACCCATCAAACCTATAATAAATGCCGTCAAATAGTTGAAATCATGCATATATATAATATATTTTCACAAAAACGCTTGTATTACTGATAAAAAGAACTAACAATCATGTTAGCAATAATGCGATTATGCTTAACATATCCATTATTCACAATGTTATAGAAGAATGAATAACCAGAGGAGCGTTCCGTATGGCGGTTAAGAAAAAAGCTGCAAAGAAAAAAGCAGCAAAGAAGAAAGTGGCTGCAACTGCATCAAATAAAGCACCAACTAAAACAGAAATCCTGAATCACATTTCCGGTGAAACAGAACTGAGTCGTAAAGAAGTCGCTGCTGTGCTGGATAGCCTTGCAGGTTTGATTGAAAAAAGTGTCAAGCCTCGTGGTCCCGGTTTCTTCAACATGCCTGGCCTGTTGAAAATCAAAGTAGTCAAAAAACCAGCAACCAAAGCACGTAAAAACGTCCCCAACCCTTTCCGTCCAGGAGAATTTATGGATGTTGCAGCCAAACCGGCTCGCAAGGTCGTAAAAGTTCTACCACTGAAAGGCCTGAAGGATATGGTATAATAGAAATATTAACCGTTCAAAAAAAGCCCGGTCTACCGGGCTTTTTTTTATAGTCGTCAACATATAACTATAACCATGGAACCGTTGGCAGAAATAACAGTCTTTAACTGATCTAATTCAGAATAAGATAATACCTGTGTTTTAAAATAGTGTAATAAATCAATGAATAGCCTGGCATTCAGACTTCCCAAATCTATTGACTACCGATTATTGAATAACCGGCTACCCATTGTCCTGAATATACTATTCATACTGGCCTGTACCTATAGTCTGTCACAATTAAGCTGGATGCTGATTCCACTCAACCAGACCAGCCAGCAACCCGCCCAGCTCAAAAACACGCAGCAACGAATTTCTACCAGACAAACCGAACTACAGCGCAAAATCCAGCAAATTCCACAAAGCCACCTTTTCGGCAACTACGAAAGCGATGCCGTAACTGCTCCTCTTCAAACCGATGCTCCAGAAACCCGACTCAATCTGTTACTGAAAGGTTTACTGTCTGCTACTTCTATGCAAAATGCCAGTGCCATTATTGCACTGGGCAAAGGCGGTAATGAAGACTCCTATAGCGTCGGCGACCGTGTATCCAGTGCCACGGTTAAAGAAATTTATGCTGATCGAGTTATTCTGGAAAACAATGGCCGATTTGAAACACTGACATTACCCAGGGAATTTGCCGACACGGGACCAGAAGCCAGTAGCTTTGAAACAGAATCCACAAACAATGCTGCCGATACACCTGGCGGCGTTCTGGGTGACATCCGCTCAAAAATCCTGAAAAACCCAACGTCATTTGGTGATTACGCAATTCCCATCCCTTATAACGAAAACGGCAAACTGAAAGGCTATCGACTGCAACCACAGGGCGACCGCGCACTGTTTGACAAAGTCGGACTGGACCCAAACGATGTCATTGTTGAGCTAAATGGTATTAAATTAAATAATCCGAACCGTAGCCTGAAAGCTCTGCGAAAGTTACAGAATGCCAAATCCATGGATATTACTGTGCTTAGAAACGGTGCAGAATTACCTTTACACTTTGAAATACCTTAAAATAGATCATTTATGTTGA
>CBDULX010000061.1:0-14790 GCA_965368175.1 uncultured Gammaproteobacteria bacterium
AGACCTCAGACCTCAATTACCTGTTCTTTCACAGCTTTTAACTTACAACTTGAAACTTACAACTTTTAACTGCTTTTAAACCGTCCAATTCGTTACAATAGCGCCAGTTTTAGTCAGGGCTTAACTATGAAATCCATTTCCTTAAGAATCGCAGAAGAATTATCCGTAAAAGAATCCCAGGTAGTGGCAGCAGTCGGTTTGCTGGATGAAGGTTCTACGGTTCCTTTTATATCCCGTTATCGAAAAGAAGTTACCGGGGGACTGGATGATACCCAGCTGCGAAACCTGGAAGAGCGTTTACGCTATATGCGGGAACTGGATGACCGACGGGATACTATTCTGAAAAGCATTGATGAGCAGGGCAAGCTTTCGGATGGGCTTAAAAAATCTATCATGGAGGCCGATACCAAAAACCGTCTGGAAGACCTTTATCTGCCCTATAAACTCAAGCGTCGTACCAAAGCTCAAATCGCCCGTGAAGCGGGACTGGAACCGCTTGCCCATGCCCTGTTCGAAGATCCTGCTTTAGATCCGGAACAGCAGGCGGTTTTGTATATCGATGCCGACAAGGGTGTGGCCGATACTAAGGTGGCTCTGGATGGTGCACGACAGATATTGATGGAGCAGTTTGCCGAAGATGCAGACCTGTTACAGAAACTTCGGGAATTTTTGTGGAATGACGGCGTCATTGAATCTCGAGTGATTGAGGGCAAGCAAACAGAAGGTGCCAAGTTCACCGATTATTTTGAATACGACGAAAAATTAAGCAAGATCCCCTCCCATCGAGCACTGGCGCTGTTCCGTGGACGTAATGAAGGGATTCTACAGATGAATCTGAAACTGACCGGTGAAGAAGAAATGAGCAGTCACCCCTGTGAGCAGATCATTGCCAGTCATTTTAATCTGGAAGATCGGGGTAGAGCGGCGGACAAATGGCTGCAGGATACCGTACGCTGGGCCTGGAAAATCAAGATATTCACTCATCTGGATGTGGAGTTGAAAATGCGCCTCAAGGAAGCGGCAGAGCAGGAAGCTATCAAGGTTTTTGCCACCAATCTTAATGACTTACTACTGGCCGCACCTGCCGGGCCAAAAACGACTATGGGGCTGGACCCTGGCCTGCGCACCGGGGTTAAAGTCGCGGTGGTGGACGATACAGGTAAGGTCGTAGACACCGCCACCATCTACCCCCATGCCCCTAAAAATCAGTGGGAACAGTCCATCGCCGTGCTGGCGGCTCTGGCCATTAAGCACCATGTGAAATTACTGAGTATTGGTAATGGCACGGCTTCCCGTGAAACCGACAAGCTGGCCAAGGAGCTGATCAAAAAGTATCCCGAACTGGGACTGAACGCACTGGTAGTGTCTGAGGCGGGTGCGTCTGTGTACTCGGCATCCGAACTGGCGGCCCGTGAATTTCCGGGACTGGATGTAACACTGCGTGGTGCCGTGTCTATTGCTCGTCGTTTGCAGGACCCACTGGCCGAGCTGGTAAAAATCGAGCCAAAAGCCATTGGTGTGGGGCAGTACCAGCATGACGTCAGCCAGACCCGACTGGCCCGATCACTGGACGCGGTAGTAGAAGACTGTGTTAATGCCGTTGGTGTCGATGTGAATATGGCCTCGGTACCGTTGTTGTCGCAGGTGTCTGGATTGAGCCAGACCATGGCAGAAAATATTGTCGAATTCCGTAACACGCACGGCGCCTTTATTAATCGTCAGAAATTGCTGAATGTACCAAGGTTAGGTCCCAAAGCATTCGAACAGGCAGCCGGATTTTTACGTATCATGGATGGTGATAATCCCCTGGATCGTTCATCAGTGCATCCAGAGACTTACCCGGTGGTAGAAAAAATTATTGCCCAACAGAACCGTGAAATTAAATCGATCATGGGTGACAGTAGTTTCCTGAAAAAACTGCGCCCACAAGACTACATCGATGACCGGTTTGGTGTGCCCACGGTGAGCGATATCATAAAAGAACTGGAAAAACCGGGTCGCGATCCCCGGCCGGAATTTAAAACCGCAGAATTCAGGGAAGGGGTGGAAGATATCAAAGACCTGAAGCCGGACATGGTGCTGGAAGGTGTGGTCACCAACGTAACTAATTTCGGTGCCTTCATCGATATTGGTGTGCATCAGGATGGTCTGGTACATATATCTGCCCTGTCCAATACCTTCGTGAAAGATCCTCGTGAGGTGGTGAAAGCTGGTGATGTAGTGAAGGTGAAGGTAATGGAAGTGGATATTCAGCGACGTCGCATTGGCCTGAGCATGCGACTGGAAGACGACAGTCGAGAGCAGATGGCGGATATTCGCAAAGACGGTGCAAATAAACGCAAGAAACAACCGCAAAAGCAGCAGCCGGATGTGGCTAATTCAGCCATGGCCGACGCCCTGGCGCAGGCGTTCAAGCGCTAAGCGCTTGAGGTCTATGGTTTGTGGTTGATGGTTAATAGTTTAAAAGCCCGTCGTTAATTTCCAATAAGGGATCCAGATGTTGTTAACAATAAACCATCAACCATCAACCATCAACCATTAACCATTAACAACCAACCTGATTTCTTATGTTGAAATTTTCCAATCTAGCCATTCGTCGTGGCATTCGCCAGTTGTTCCATGGGGTGAATTTTACGATTCATCAGGGTAACAAAGTGGGTTTAACCGGGGCTAATGGTTGTGGTAAATCCAGTCTGTTTGCCCTGTTACTGGGGCAACTTCACAGTGATGAAGGCGATGTGGAAATCCCCACCGGTATCACAATTGCCCATGTAGCTCAGGAAACCCCAGCGGTCGATAAGCCAGCCATCGAATACGTGCTGGATGGTGATGCCGAACTGCGAAATATACAGCGGGCACTGCTGGCGGCTGAAATGAAAGATGATGGTGCAGCACAGGCAGAATGCCACCATTTGCTGGATAATGTCGATGCTTACACGGCGAGAGCCCGGGCCGGTAAACTGATGTTAGGTCTGGGTTTTAAATCCGAAGAGCTGGAACAGCCGGTAAAGCACTTTTCCGGTGGCTGGCGTATGCGATTGAACCTGGCACAGGCACTGATATGTCGCTCCGATCTGTTGTTGCTGGATGAACCCACCAATCACCTGGATCTGGATGCGGTGATCTGGCTGGAGTCCTGGCTACTGAATTATCCCGGCACATTAATCCTGATATCCCATGACCGTGATTTCCTGGATCGGGTCACCGACCACATCGCTCATGTCGAACATGAGGGTATCAGGCTTTATACCGGTAATTATTCCACCTTTGAAAAAATGCGTGCTGAACAACTGGCGCAACAACAGTCGATGTTCGAAAAGCAGCAGCGTGAAATCGATCATATTGAAGATTTCATTCGCCGTTTCAAGGCCAAGGCCAGTAAGGCTAAACAGGCGCAGAGCCGGGTTAAAACCCTGGAACGCATGGAACTGATTTCCATGGCCCATGTCGACTCGCCATTTCATTTTAAGTTTTTTAAACCGAGTAAGTTGCCACACCCGCTGTTGCGACTGGATGAGGTATCTATCGGTTATGGCGATACAATCATTCTGAGTAAATTGAAGCTGAGCTTAATGCCAGGTGAACGTATCGGTTTGCTGGGTCACAACGGTGCCGGTAAATCTACTCTAATTAAATTACTGGCTGGCGAACTGGAGCCACATTCAGGTGAATATGGAGCGTCCTCGGAATTGAAGGTCGGGTATTTTGCCCAGCACCAGATGGAATTACTGGATATGCAGGCCAGTGCACTGTTACATATGCAGCGGCTCGACCCAAAGCTTAGCGAACAGGAAATACGGAGCTATCTGGGTGGTTATGATTTTCATGGTGATCAGGTGCTGCAGCCAGTGCAGCCCTTTTCCGGGGGAGAGAAGGCACGACTGGTTCTGGCGTTGCTGATATATCAGAAACCCAATTTATTATTGCTGGATGAACCCACCAATCATCTGGATCTGGAAATGCGCCATGCTCTGAGCCTGGCGCTGCAGGACTATGAAGGGGCTATGGTCCTGGTGTCCCATGATCGGCACCTGTTGCGGGCGGTTACCGATCAGTTCTTGCTGGTGGATGCGGGAAAGGTGGCTGAATTTGACGGTGATCTGGATCAGTATCGACAATGGTTGATGCAGCCCAAAATGGCAGCAAACGAGCAATCCCTGGTTGATAAGTCGACATCAACGAGGAAGGAGCAGCGGCAGGAGCAGGCAGAACTTCGTCGTCAATTACAGCCACTGAAAAACCAGGTAAAAAAACTGGATCAGGCGATCCAGTCGATGAATCAGCGTAAAACTCAAATTGAAACTGAGCTGACACAGGCAGATATGTATGATGCTGAAAATCGTCTACGCCTGCAGGCACTTAGTCAGGAGCAGGGAAGTTTACTTAAACAGCTGGCTGAAACAGAAGAGCAATGGCTTGAATTGACCATGGAGCTGGAAACTTTAGAGTCAAATTTAGCCCGCTAGTCTGAACCTGGGTGGCATTGTGCAGGTGGCTGCCTATAATCGTATAGAGCGTATATGCCTGCAAGCCCAGGAAATTCAAATGACAAAACCTACCAGCAACTATGTAGTGGATACTCTTGATGCATCGGCAATAGTGGGTTTTTTTCAGCAGTTTTCCAACATCTATCAACAAATCGAGCAGTCATTGCTCATGCTCGAAATCGATCCTGCCGATGCCGAGGAAATCAGTGCGTTGATGAATTCGATGGACGACATTGGTCATTCATTACAGAAAATTGAATTCAACGAGCTGGCCCGGCTCACTCAGAGCCTGAATCTACTGCTGCAATCTATTAGCCAGGCTAAACTTCCGTTCGAAACAGTGATCAGCGATATTATACTGCTGGCCGTGAATGACATAAAATCAATACTTGAAAAAATTATAGATGGCACTGAACATTGTGTGATGCTTGGGCGTCTACCTAAGGTATGTGAAGCACTGGAGTTAATAGGAAAAACCGATTTTTCTCATCGAGAACAACTTATCAGGGATACACTGTTGTTACTGGATCCCAGTACTGAAATCCTGATTCATGATGACAATGAAGATAATTACCTGGCAGATCTGTTTAATAATTCCGCTCCGGATAGCATGGAGCTGGCCTCTTATGGGGTGGAAGAAACCAACGACTTTATTTTTTTCAGGGGCTTGTCGGAGCCACTGGAAACTCGAGCCAAATACTGGCAGGGACGCAGCGAGAGAATGTTGCGGCTGGCGCTCAAGATGAATGATCTGGCAGATCGTCCGGTCGACCCCAATCAACTATCGGCCGCTGTATATATACATGATGCCGGTATGGCATTGTTACCAGCCAGTATTATTAATGCCACTGGTGAGTTGACGCCCGATCAACAGATACAGGTCGAGCAACACCCAGAAGTGGGATACGAATTGTTGCGTTATATGAAAGACTGGGGTGAGGCCGCACAAATCGTATTGCAACACCATGAACGAATGGATGGCAAAGGTTATCCAGATCAATTAAAGGAAAATGAAATTTGTGATGGTGCTAAAATTCTGGCTATAGCGGATGCCGTAGATGCTCGTACCCATGAGCGAGCCCATGTTTCTTTAATGAAACGCCCGTTATTACGTGCTGCGATGGAAATCAGTAAGCAGGCGGATAGCCAGTTTAGTGCCTACTGGGTAGATATATTTCGTCAGGTATTTCATCAGGTAAGACAACAGGACAGGAAAAAAATTGATGACGCAGAAAGCCGAACATTTGAATGAAATTAGCCCCCAGCAGGCCATGGATATATTGAATGCTGATTCACGTGCCCTCCTGGTAGATATACGCTCCAGCATGGAATATTTATTTGTCGGTCATCCCAGTGGTGCAGTACATGTGCCATGGATCGATGAACCGGACTGGCTGGTGAACCCGGATTTTGTTAAAGAAATTCGCCAGCTATTATTGGGTGGGGTGTGTGAGCAATCGGATGGTGGCCCGCCGGTGATTCTGATTTGTCGCAGTGGCAAGCGATCGAAAGAAGCCGGAATCGCCTTAATTGAAGCTGGAATTCAGAATGTCTACCACATCGATGAAGGCTTCGAGGGCGAATTAAATGAACACCATCAGCGTAGTAGTTCTGGTGGTTGGCGGTTTCGAGGATTGCCGTGGGAACAGTGTTGAGTTTTGATTATATAATTAGAAGGTGAAATATTCAGGGAGTCTCTGATTAGTCTGGATACTCAGCCAGTATAAGACAGTCACGACTAGATCAGAGTCTGGCTATAGATGAAACTGCAGGAAATTAAATAATGACACAAAGTAAGAAATACGAATATCGGGTTGTGCAGGACAATGATTGCTGGGCCGCGGAAATTATAAGGCGAGTAACATCAAAGAAAACGGTAGTTTCAAAGGCGCAGAGTGGATTTGCTACGGAAGCCGAAGCTCAGGAGTGGGGCCAGTCAGAGGTGAAGTCATTTATACATAATCTTAATATTAGTGAACAAAAAAAGCGTCGCGCCAGGTAAGGCAAGCTGGTGAGTAGAGATAGGAGCTGGCAGTACGAAATAAAAGTAACCAGGGAACATCTGATTCAGTCTGGACGTTTTTAGCCAGTATAAAACAATTACGACTTGATCTGATGTTCCCAGCTTGAGAAGTTATATAAAGAATTTGGCAATAAGCGTAATATTGTTGCTGCCCTTTTTAATTATAAAGTCGTATAAAAATTGAATTTTTTTAATAACCAAGTAAATGAATATGCTTTATTTACTCGGTTATTTAATTAATTGTTCTTGGCACCCTGATCTATCCAGGTGTTAATCAACTCAACTTTATTGGCAGGAATCATTTGTTTGTTGTGAGGCATGTTTATAGCTTTATCTGCCTTATGGCCAATTAATCGTGACAAGGTGCTGGAGACGCTGTCACCCTTGACTATCACTGGGCCAAACCTAGTGCCCTTCATCAGGTCGGCATAGCTATCCATACTAAGGCCGCTATCCTGATGGCCCTTTTTACCCTTTGCATGACATTCTGAACAATGTGTGTCCAGTATGGGTTGAATATCCCTGGCATAACTGACTTCCTTACTGCAACTAGAGGTCAGGGCCATTATAAGTGGCAATACGGTCAAAGTTATTATCTGGCGAAACATACAAACCACCTCGTATATATTAGAGTTGTATTATTGATTATAACAAGCTATCAGGTTTTGGGTATTAGTAGATATGCGACGTGTTGACGTATATCAAAAACCCAGAAGTCAATGGTATCAGGTTCGCTTTCATGTGTCTGATATATCGTATTCTGTTTGTGGTGCATTTAATCAGGTGCCCTGTCTATAAAAGGCCTTTATGGCAATATCCATGAGTATGTCATCATGATAAGCTTTTAGCCAGCATAAGACTATCACTACTGATCCGAACTTCCCTGGCTATCCCGGGTAATAGTAAATGGACTCTACTGTTGGCGTAAAACTTATATATACAATGTGATTCGAGACCAGCATAGCGAAACAAATGAAATAATCAGGTATGTAATAATGTCAAATATCCTCATTTTATATTCCACTACTGACGGTCATACAATAAAGATCTGTCAGAGAATACAGGCGGTAATAGAACAGGGTTTTCACGAAGTAAGGCTAGTGTCAATTGATGACCATCATACTGTGGATACTGAGTTGTTTGATAAGATTGTTATTGGGGCGAGTATCCGCTATGGAAAACACAATAAAAAAGTTTATGATTTTGTTGAGCAGAATAAGGAAGTGCTGGAAAATAAACCGTCCGCATTTTTCACTGTTAATGTCGTTGCACGAAAGCCTGGCAAGAATCAGCCTGATAATAATCCGTATTTACTAAAATTTCTGGAACAAATTTCCTGGCGACCTGACCAATTGGCGGTTTTCGCCGGGAAAATAGATTATCAGAAATACAGTTTCTTCGATCGTTTTATGATACGTCTGATAATGTACCTTACAAACGGCCCAACCGATCTTAAATCGGTTACAGAATTTACAAATTGGGAACATGTTGAAAATTTTGGCAGGGTAATTAGTGAAATGTAAGAAAGTAGTCATCTCCCTGCCTTTACAGTCATCTGGCTTGATAGAATCGCCATCCTTAATCTTGAGTATTTTATGATTCGATTCGGTAACCTGGTACATGCCTTGTTAGCACTGTTTTGCCTGTTGCTGGCTGGTCATCTTAAGGATCCGCATCTGTTACATGTGCGCGAATATGAAGCGCCGCTGATGCTGCTGGTGGCACTGACAGGCTTGGTTGTGTCGTTATCCGCTGTGCATGTCCGAGGCTGGAAACAGCTGCCGTATATGATTGCCTGGTTAGCAGTGTTGGGTATGGTTGCTGGTAGTGAATTTAAATTTCGCAGTCAGAAGCAAGGCATACTAACGGCAAGCTCCGAAAATGCACATCGACTGCGAACTTTAGGGCAGCATCTGGTGGTGGGTTATGGCAACAACGATGATATCAGCGAACTTGTACGCCAAGGTTTTATAGCTGGTCTGTTCGTGACCAGACGTAACGCCAAAGGTAAGAGCCTCGAACAGTTACGTGCAGAACTTGTTCATTTTCAAAACCTGCGTCGGGATGCTGGGTTAGCTCCCCTGATAATTGTCAGTGACCAGGAGGGTGGTCCGGTATCGCGATTATCGCCACCATTGCCTCGACAACCTTCACTGGCAAGTTTATTAACTGCTGACGTTTCCAGCGCACAGATCGAACTTAGTGCAACAACATATGGTACTGAGCAGGCTACCGCCCTGGCAGACCTTGGCGTGAATATCAATTTTAGTCCGGTTGTCGATCTAAAGCCCAGCCGTGAGAGCGGGGCACTGGATTTTCATACTCGCATTGGGGAACGGACTATTGCGGCAGATCCTGACACAGTGGCACGGGTAGCGCTTGCTTACAGTCGCGGTTTGCTGGCAGAGGGAGTCATGCCAACGGTTAAACACTTCCCGGGTTTAGGTAGTGTATTAGAAGATACCCATCATTTTAGTGCCCGGCTTAAACTTCCACTAGAGGAGTTGATAGAGAGAGACTGGTACCCGTTTCGATTTATTTTAAGTCAAATTCCTGCCCTGCTCATGGTTGGCCATGTTATCGTTGATGAAGTAGATCCTGATTTTCCGGCAAGCCTGTCTCATAAGCTGATGTCGGGTATTGTTCGCGAAAACTGGAAACACGATGGAATTTTGATTAGTGACGACATGACCATGGCTGCCGTTTATAATCGAGGCCTGTGCCAGTCTTCGATCCTTTCCCTGAACGCTGGCATGGACTTGTTGCTAGTGGCCTATGACTGGGAGAAAGTTTACCCGGTTCTGGACTGTTTGCTTCGGGCAGATGAGTCAGGGAAACTTAAAGATCTGGAAGACAGTCGCATACGCCTGGGCCAGCTGCCCTGGATGAGACAAGATGTTAAACAGACAGATTCAGAGGTTCCCTGAAATAAATAAAGTTTAAAACTATTTACTGAGATCACTATGGCCAAAATCACAAAAACTGACGATGAGTGGAAACAACAGTTAACTGATGAGCAGTACCGGGTCACCCGTAAAGGCGGTACGGAACATGCCTTTGCAGGTGCTTTGTATAACAACAAAGAAACCGGTATTTACCATTGCATATGTTGTGGCGAACCACTTTTTCGTTCGGCGGAAAAATTCGATTCCGGCAGCGGCTGGCCCAGTTACTGGCAGCCAATTAATGATCAATGTATTACCGAGCTGGTTGATACCAGCCATGGAATGCGCCGTGTTGAAGTTAGATGTGCCAGCTGCGATGCACATCTGGGTCATGTATTTGAGGATGGCCCGGCACCAACCGGTCTTCGGTATTGTATTAATTCTGCATCCCTGGATTTTGAAAAACAGGAGTGAAGATAGTTGTAAGTTGTAAGTCGTAAGTCGTAAGTTTTAAGTCAAGGCATAAAACAATCACGACTTGATCAGGAGCCGCTTGGAATAAATACGATTATTGAGTTGTATTAGTCTCGGGTAGTTTGAGTATATTCTCTATGTGTTGCAGTAGTTGCTTGCATAATTGTTGAGTATTGAGGCTGTTGATATTTCTATTCGGTATTACCGGAATACCCAGTATCCATAAAGATTCAGGCAATAAATTTAACTGCTGGCTTAATTCCAGTGCTTCGGCTACACCTAAGCCGTGACTGGAGAAAATGCTTGATTGCAGTTTAAGGTCATTAGCCTGTAGCAAATAGACATCGCCAGGTTCATCAGATAACAGAGCATCGACCAGGATTAGGCCCTTTTTGCCAGCCATTTCGTTGACCAGTTGTATGCCGGGGCGGTCAAAATACTCTATGCGCAGTTGCGGGAATTCGAATGTTAAGTGCCTCTGAAGTTGATCAATCAGTAACCAGGCTAAATTATCCTGCTCCATAGGTGAGCCTATAGCGTAGAGATGTATCATCGATCAACTTTAAGTGTTAGAAAATGAGTGGCGCAGGAAATACAGGGGTCGTAATTACGGATCAGGGTTTCGCTGTATTTTCTCAGTTCATCTTCGTTCCGATCCAGCCCGTACTGGTTTAGTGAAAAACGAAGGTCGTCTTCGATACGAGCCTGGTTCTGGCTGGTGGGTGGAATGATAATAGCCTGTTCAATGTTGCCTTCAGGGTCTGTTTTATATTTATGCCAGAGTAGTCCTCTGGGTGCTTCGGTGCAGCCAAAGCCGGTGCCTGCCTGAGGAGTTAATTTATTTTTTATATTCGTTGGTGGTCGATAACTTTCCAGAATATCAACGGCTGCATTCATCGCAATATAAATTTCTATTGCCCGGGCCAGCATCGAGTGGAACATATTCTGGCTGGGAAAACTGATACCTGCGTTGAGCAATAGCTGTGTAATTTCCTTCGGCAACAGAGAAAGGTTAAGGTTTAATCGTGCCAGTGGACCAACCAGGTAGGGCTTGCCGTTGAACAGTGCATGCAGAGCGGTAGAGTGTGCCACATGCTGCTCCTTGAAATGATGTTCAAATTCATCGACAGTAATATCCAGCCCCGATGTACTCTGAATGCGTCCAGAATACATGGGGTATTCTTCAGAGTTGACCAGAGCCACACAATCCGTAGGCTGACTATTGTTCGGTAAGCTGAGTGCTGCACACCATTCGACTAATTGATAACTGTTATCCAGTTGCTGTTTTAACAGGGTGAGCAGTGTCTGGGCTTTTTGGTGAGTAGGCATGGAGTGAAACCCTCCCACTGAAACACCTACTGGATGTACCGAACGTGCGCCCAGTAAACGAATGATTTCATTGCCGGCATTTTGCAGGGCCAGGCCTCGATGCACCAGTTGTGGATGCTGTTGCGACATGGTTATAGCACTGTCGTAACCAAGAAAGTCCGGTGCCGCCAGCAGGTGTATATGAAGGCTGTGGCTTTGTATCCATTCGCCACAATAAAGCAGGCGACGAAGTTGCTGGGTAACAGGGTCGGCCGTAAAAGTGAATGCCTGTTCCAGGGCCTGGACTGCACTCATCTGATAGGCCACCGGACATATTCCGCAGATACGGGCCACCATATCCGGTACCTCCTGGTAACTGCGTTGTTCCAGGAATTTTTCGAAATAGCGGGGTGGTTCATAAATTTTAAGATGCAGCTGATCGATGCTGTTGTCGCGGATTTTAAGTTCAAGCGCACCTTCACCTTCCACTCGAGTGAGGACCGGAACAGTGATATTAATATGGCGTTTATTGCTCATTTTTTTTCAGTGTCTGCGCGGTATATAAAAAGGGTTTTGCCTGGCTGTTGATGTTGAGAAAACGATGTGCAATTTGTTCACTGGATAAACCCATCTTTTTAAACTTGCCAACCAGTGACTGGCCATTAGTGAAACTGGCCGGGCCAAAGCAGCCGTAACAGCCGCGATTCATGGATGGGCACAATGCACCGCATCCGCTGAGTGTAACCGGGCCAAGGCAGTCTTTGTTCTGGTTCACCATGACACATACATTGCCCAGGGCCTTGCACTGGCTACACACACTGTCATATACGGGTTCCGGTTCGCTGCCCATTAACCAGGCATTTATGGCATTGAACAGTTGTTCATGGTTTACCGGGCAGCCCCTGATTTCGTAATCCACCGATATGTGATCACTGATTGCTGTCGAATGATCCAGGGTGTTGATATATTCTGGACTGGCATAAATTGACTTTACCCATTCGTCATGATTAGCAAAATTACGTAAGGCCTGTATACCACCACTGGTAGCACAGGCACCGATACTCACCAGTTTGAGACTGTTCTGGCGTATCTGCTGTAAACGATAATAATCTTCCGTGGTGGAAATGCTGCCTTCAATAAATGCAATATCGACAATGGCATCCGGTTTGCAGGGGCCGGCTTCTGCAAAATGGACTATGTCAATCCAGTCGTTTAGCTTCAACAGATCAGCTACATGGTTGATAAATGCTAACTGGCAGCCGTCGCAGGAACTAAATTTATGTACCGAGATACGGACTTTATGTTGTGGTTTAATCATATCAATACCCCGGTATCGACATGCTGTCCCGTATTTCGCTGTAGGGAAATACGGGCCCCTGCTTGCAGACAAAGTGTGCGCCGTGCTGACAATGACCGCACTGACCTATGGCGCATTGCATGTTCCTCTCCATGGACAGATAAATATGTTCATCGGCAAAGCCTCGACTGGCCAGTTCATCAGCTGCTACCTGCATCATTTTTTCCGGGCCGCACATCATGGCAACCGTATTACGCGCAGTTACATGGGCTTTCTCAAACAGACGGGTAACGGGGCCCTGGTCCCATGGCCAGTATTGGTTAACAATATCTGCGGCCAATAATACTTCAGTGTCGGGTAATCCGGCCCATTGCTGATATTGCTCACGCCATATCAGATCATTACTCTTTTTAACTCCCTGCAGGATGGTGAGGTTTTTAAATTGCTCGCGTCGGTTGAGTACGTAATGAATAACAGAGACAGTAGGAGCGCAGCCCAGTCCACCTGTAATCAGTAATACATTATGGTCGGTGTAATCATTAATTGGCCAGCCTCTACCATAAGGACCACGTATGCCAATTTTATCGCCGGTTTTGAGTTGAGAGATGGCATTGCTGACACGACCGACGCAGCGAATGGTGTGATCAAACAGGTCATTGTCAGGATCTGAGACGATGGAAATGGCAATCTCTCCCACTCCAAACAGATACAGCATGTTGAACTGTCCGGGCTGGAAACGATACTGTTTATGCACAGATTCATTGCTGAAGGCCAGGCGCAGGGTAAATATATCCGGCGACTCCTGTATTCGTTCGACTATGTCGGCCTGATGATAATCGTATGGCTGGCTCATGTCTGAGTCTCGCAAAAATAATTTAGCTCTTCAATGACATCTATACCCACCGGGCACCAGCTGATGCAGCGGCCACAACCGGTGCAACCTATACGACCATACTGATCCTGCCAGTTGGCGAATTTGTGGGTGAGCCACTGTCGATAACGTTGCCAGCTATCCGGCCGTAACTGATAACCCGCAAGATAGCCGTGGTTGTGAGTGAAACAGGAGCTCCAGTCACGGTAATGACTGGCCGTGGCTGTCGTTAGATCGACTTCATCATGCTGCTGGTGACAGAAACAGCTCGGACAAACGGCGGTACAGTTGCCACAGGACAGACAGCGCTCGCCAATGGATTTCCAGTGTGGGTGATCCAGTTGTTGCAAAAGAGCCGCTTTGAAGTCTTTTCTGGGTAAATGACGAAATTGCTGGTTAGTGGCATGCTGGATTTGTTCGGTGCTTTGCTTAATCTGATGTGCGCTTGCCTGATCCAGTGATAATGACTCGATGACATCTTCGCCGGCTTCTGTGGCAGCATCAATCACGTAACCCTCATCCAGTTCATGCATCGCAAGGTCATAACCACTTGAAGCTTGTGGGCCATCGCGAGTGGAAGCGCAGAAGCAATTAGCCGAAGGATGGCTGCAATGCACGGCAATGATGAAGAGTGATTCGGTCCGTTGTTTGAACCAGGGGTCTGGGTATTTGTTATTCAAAAAATGGTCTTTTTGTAATTCATAGGCCGCTAAATCGCAGGCACGTACCGCAAATAAAGCAATTTTTTCAGGTCCCGGGAGGGAGTCCTTAAACTGCAGCTCACCGGTACTGGTTTGCTGGCACTGCCAGAGAGTTTCACGACTTGCAAAGGTCAATGGTTTAATGGCCTGTGGACCATTCGCCCAGGCAAAGTGTCGGGTATGGGTATGCTGTTGTAGACGATATTGCCCCGGGTTCTGGCTGTCCTGAATACCAGAAGGAAGATCCTGCAGGTTATTGATGTCATCATAGACAATGCAGTCATTGTATATACTGGGCCCGACACACCTGTACCCGAGTGATTGCATATGCTCAATCAGTTGCTGCAGTTGTGTGCCTGGTAGAAAAAAATGGTTAGCCATAATTGTTCCATTTTTAAGCCCAAATTTTATTATAGAGCGAAAAAGGACTGATGTGATCTAGAGGCTTGTTCGAGGTCAAATGAGATGTAAATTAAATCTAAGGAGCCTCTGATCAAGTATATGATGCTTCTGGCTTACAGGCTTGTTCGTGATCAAGGCATGACTTTGCCTACACGGATGCAGGCAAGGGGCGTTAGCAGGATGCGGCAAGTTTTGAAAGCAGGTTGGGCACCTGTCGAAAAGTCATAACGCCGAGCACGGACAAGCCTGTAAGCCCCTTCGGGCGATGCCTGAAACGCACATTTGCCGCGTTGCAAACCTTGTTAAGGACTAAGGCCATTAACTGCGCTTTGCGTCTTGCAA
>CBDULX010000062.1:0-14783 GCA_965368175.1 uncultured Gammaproteobacteria bacterium
AAGGGCCTTACCTGGAAACTGACGAGGGTGTGATTAAGGCATTTCGTCCTAAAGCGAAATAGGTTTTAAGTCGTAAGTTGTAAGTTACAAGTTGTAAGTTACAAGAATGAATCAGCAGCCTGGTTCTATTCATGTGATTTTAGGGTTTTTTCACTTGTAACTTACAACTTATAACTTGCAACTATTAATTGCCATTAATGATTTCGTATTCCCTGCCCTCAACCCAGCCACGCCTGGTCAATGGATTGCTGGTGCAGTGTTGGGCATAGTCGTAATCAATAAACCGATAGGGCAGGTGTTCATCTCGGCCCTGGGGTATGCCCAGTCGTGTGGTCTGGATGATTTTTTCAGGCTGGTAGGCCTGCTCGGCAAAATAAAAACTTTGTTCATCGAAGCCCTGCTGGTCCCAGGCTGTCACTTTCAGGTCTAGCGATGTGCATAACAGCGTCTGGCCGCTGCATAGTTTGTGAACTGGGCGCAGCAATCCAGATGCTGTAGGATTGAGTCTTTGCATTTGAGAAATCATGTCATCAGTCTGGCCGCCTGCCTGAAGACAGGGGTAAGCTGATTTGATAAGTACCGCATTGCCTGCACCACGACAACTGATGTTCAGTGAATCTTTGCCCCGTGCATAATACATATAAATGGTGCCCGCAGGCATAAACAGTGCTTTCCGTTTTTCTGTGAAACCAAGAGATGCATGGCTGCCTTTGTCAGTTAAATAATAGGCTTCGGTTTCGATAATTTGAGCCGTCAGCCAGGTATTTTTGTATTTTCGGCGAATCAGTTTGCCTAACAGTGATTGGGCCAGTACACAGGCGTCCTGATTAAAAAAAATATCTGGAAGAATTTTCATATCTGATGGCATCAGTATAAATAGTGGGTATAGCAAAGCTGTTAAGTATATCAATTGCTTAGCGTGAGTATTGAGTAATCTGGCAATACTTGATTGATTTTACCTATAGCATTGATAAATATAAATTGGCTTATATTCTCTTTATCCGCTTGAAATAATTTGAATAGGCTTTATGTTATGCACTTGATTTGAATGAATAAGAATTCCAGAGTTAGTTAATTGTAGAATGATTAATTCACTCAATACACTAAGGAACCTCTGATTAATATGTCATCCCGACTTAAATGGATGCTTTAACGGATGTAAGTAGTCGGGCAACTGCGTCGTGCGTTGCCCTACACTACCTTCGCTCATCTATGGGCTCGTCCCTTTGGTCGAAATGATAAATTAATAAGAGGTTCCCTCAATATTAAAAATAGGAGCCTGACATGGGTGTACTCGTTGGTCGCGAAGCGCCAGATTTTACTTCAGCAGCTGTTCTGGGAAATGGTGAAATCGTTGAAGATTACAATTTCAAAAATGCTACAAACGGTAAATATGCTGTAGTTTTTTTCTATCCACTGGACTTTACTTTTGTATGTCCTTCTGAGCTGATTGCCTTCGATCATCGCCTGGAAGAGTTTAGCAAACGTGGGGTCGAGGTTATTGGTGTTTCTGTTGACTCACACTTCGCACACAATGCATGGCGTAACACACCGATTAATGAAGGTGGTATTGGCCCGGTTAAATACACTCTGGTTGCCGATATGACTCATGCTGTCTGTAAAGCTTATGATGTCGAAACACCAGATGGTGCAGTAGCCTACCGTGGTTCATTCCTGATTGATAAAGCGGGTATGGTTCGTCATCAGGTGGTAAATGATCTGCCACTGGGTCGTAATGTAGACGAAATGCTACGTATGATCGATGCCCTGCAATTTACTGAAGAGCATGGTGAAGTTTGTCCTGCTGGCTGGAGTCAGGGTGATAAAGGCATGACTGCGACTCCAGATGGTGTCGCTAGTTATCTGGCATCCGAAGCCGACAAACTGTAATTAAATTAGTTTGTTAAATAAAAAAGCCCGCTAATCTTATGCGGGCTTTTTTTATGTTCATTATTTAATTGATAGTGTAATTTGTGGGAGCGACTGTAGATGCCAGTGCCCATTCATCGATTAATGCGAATAACTGATGATCCAGAATAGGTTTGGTAATGCAGGCGTCCATTCCGGCTTCCATAAATGCTTCCTGTTCGTGAGGTAATGCATGGGCAGTAAGGGCGATTACTGGCGTATGCCGTTTGCCCTGTTCAGAAGCCCGTAGTTTTTCCGTAACATCGACACCGTTCATGCCAGGCATGCGTATGTCCATCAGGATTAAATCAAATTCACATCTAATGGCATGATCCAGTGCTTCGTTGCCGTTATCCGCTTCTGTAATCAGTACCCCTCTCTGCCCCAGTAAAGTTGCAATCAGCTTGCGGTTAATGGCGTTATCATCGGCTACCAGTACCTTTAGGCCGTTATACTGTTTAGGCTCCTGCTTCGGTATACGCAGAGTTTTTTCCTGGTAATCAGAAATTTCCAAAATGGGTAGATGGATCCAGAACCGTGATCCTCTGGGATGATTGTCGCGTACTCCGATTTCGCCTCCCATCATTTCAACCAGTTGTTTGGAAATGGCCAGCCCCAGGCCTGTCCCTGACTGGTGTTTATAAAGAGTGGTGTTGGACTGGGCCTGGGTAAAGGCGTCAAACAGACGCGTTTTATCGGAGTTATCTATGCCTTTGCCGGTGTCAATGACTTCTATGAGCAGGTGCTGGTCGGCTTTTTTCGGGTGCAGGCTAACGTTAAGCTGAATACCACCCTGATCAGTAAACTTGATAGCATTGCCTACTAAATTTGATACTACCTGGCGTAAGCGCAAGGGATCTGTGGATAAACACTCAGGTATATCGTCGGTTACATTAAATTCAAGAGTAAGATGTTTACTGGTCGCATCAGCCGAAAACAGTCGTGCCACAGGCGCCAGGCAATTATGTATTTTTATGGGCTGGAGTTGTAATTCCATTTTACCGGATTCTATTCTGGAAAAATCGAGAATGTCGTTGATGATGGTGAGTAAATCATTGAGTGATGTATTGATGGTGTCGACATAGTCACGTTGAGTATCGTCCAGTTCGGTATGGGTTAACAGTTTGGTGAATCCCAGTACGCCATTCATAGGTGTGCGGATTTCATGACTCATATTGGCGAGGAACTGGCTTTTTGCCTGGTTGGCTCGTTCTGCCTGTTCTTTGGCATTAATCAAAGCTTCTTCAGCTTTCTTTTTAGCAGTAAAATCGCGGCCGGTGCCTTCAACGCCTATGATATTGCCGTGTTCATCAAGCAGGAAATGTGCGTTAGTGGACATCCATACAGTGGAGCCATTTTTATGACGTAGTGTGATGATGTACTGTTCTACATGACCACCATTATCGGCCAGTGCCTTGAGAAAAGTTTCTCGCTGTTCGGGATGGGTATAGTATTCCTTGATGTTATGACCCATGAATTCATCAGGTGTATAACCAAGTAGTGGTCTGACTGATGAAGATACAAACGTTAATTCACCCTCGGAGTCGGTACGATAATAAGTATCCTGTAAATTATCCAGAATTCCTTTCAATTCGCGTTCTGACGTACGTAATTTCTTCTCGATTTGTTTGTGGGTTTCGATTTCCTGATTTAATTTATTGTGCTGCTGTTTAAGAATTCTGCTTGAGTTAAGCCAGAGTGCGGTGGTGGTCAGACTGATAAGTATAAATATGATGAGTAAGATCAGCATTATTAGACCTCTAGAGCAGTGTTCAATATATCGAACATGGTTTGATCAAACGCAACCAGATATACGGTTTCAGGGAAGTCATGGCTTGCCATGAATGAAGAAATTTCTGTTACTGCAATTCTGGCAGCCTGTTGCTTTGAATAGCCGTAAACACCACAGCTTATGGCAGGATAAGCCAGGCTGGTTATTTGATAGTCATATGCCAGTTGCAGGCTGTTCTGATAGCAGTGGGCCAGTAACTGTGCTTCACCCTGGTCACCGCCCTGCCAGACTGGGCCAACGGTATGAATAATGTATCGCGCGGGTAAGCGATAAGCTTTCGTGATTTTGGCTTCGCCGGTAGCACAGCCATTTAATGATTTACATGCCTGCAGAAGTTCGGGGCCAGCTGCAGCATGAATTGCGCCATCAACACCTCCTCCTCCCAGTAAACTGTTGTTGGCTGCATTGACGATGGCATCAACATCTAACATGGTAATATCATTCTGGACAATGTGAATATTATGCATCTATTTTTTCCACTGTACGGCATTAGATACATCATCAAAAAAACTGCTGGAAAAATTACTATCTGGAGTATAAGCCATACCAAGCAGGATCAGGCCTGATATTAGAGCAATAAAAATAATGGCACCTATGAACTCGCTTATATCGAGTTTTTTGCGATTCTTGCGGTTGCTCATTCAATACTGGCCATTTTATAGTAATTTTTGTATATCCTATTGAAAAGGCGCATTAAATCAAGTGCTAAGCCTTCGAATTAGTAAATATTGGAGTTTTAGGGCGTTTTCCCTGGTAGAGATTTCAGGTCTGGCAGTGAGGGCAGTAATATGTGGCACGTTGTTGTTGTCTGATCATACGTATTGGCCGATTACATAGTGGGCATGGCTGATTGTGTTTGCCATAAACAGATAGTGTTTGCTGGAAGTAGCCAGGCTGACCGTTTTCACGGGTAAAATCCCTCAGTGTAGTGCCACCCTGTTTGATTGATGCAGCCAGGACCTGTTTGATCTCCTTAACCAGAATTTGATAACGTCGATAAGAAATCTTGCTGGCCGCGCGTTTAGGGTTGATTCCAGATTTAAACAGGGATTCATTGGCATAAATATTGCCAACACCCACCACTACATGACTGTCCATGATTACTGACTTAATGGCAGCCTTTCTATTGCGAGTAGCACTATATAAATAATCGCTGTCGAATACACTGGATAAAGGTTCTGGTCCGAGTGATTTTAGTAATTTGTGCTGCAATGGGTCCTTTTTACTGAATAATACGCAACCAAATCGTCTGGGATCGCGTAAGCGTAGTATTTTCTGGTTAGCAAATACTATGTCCAGGTGATCGTGTTTCTCGGCACTGCTACTGGCTGGGCAAATGCGTAAACTACCCGACATACCCAGATGGATGATTACGGTGCCCGTCCGGGTGTATAGCAATAAATATTTTCCACGTCTATCAATACGTTCGATGATCTGACCGGTTAACTGTTTTCGTAATGTGACAGGTATTGGCCAGCGTAACTGTCGCTGCCGAACAATAACATCGGTCACTGTTTGCTGAACTATATGCGGTTCAATGCCACGGCGACTGGTTTCTACTTCGGGTAGTTCTGGCATATTTAATTTTATGGCAATGCAACGGGTGTATCGAAACTGAACAGGCGGTTATACATTCCGCTGTCGAAATGATATTCGATGCCCAGTTGTTTTTGGCCCAGGATCAGCCAGGGGCTGGTATCGCTAATATCAAATTCAACTATATTATCAGGACTCAGTTCAATACCAACTGCTCCCAGGTGTTTTCTTTCCATATAGGCATGAACCGCAAATGCCTGGGCGTGTTGCCAGTGTTCGAGCAGGGTCTGTATCTGATCAGGCTCTGGTTGCTGTGGGCCGGTGCTGATCCAGCTGCCATCTGGTTGTTGTGTCAGACTAAAATCGGGTAGATGGAGGCCGATAATACGATGTTTATCGTCCAGTATTTTTAGATCAATAAAACTACTGGGTTGTGAGCTAATTAATGGATAAAGCTGATCTTCGATAAGGCTGATGAAACTTTCGGTTTGTATATAACGCTTATTAGAAAGCGGATTGGTCTTGCCGAAGTATAACGGCTTATTATTAAATAATATGGTGGCACGGGGTTTGTCAAGACCAAATGCTTTTAGTTTTTCTGGATTGATTTCATAAATTTTGTCAATTTTTGTGTCCAGGATATCCAGTAATTTGTTAATTCTAAAACTATGAGCACGAGCGAAATAAGGCTGGCTCATTAGCCAGTCGTTATTGTGTTTATTTAAAATAATGTCGCCCTGAGTACGAGGTATAGTGATCTGGCTGATATCATTGCGTTTGATAGTAAGCAGGGAAATATCTGCAGACTGTTTGTTATTTATTGTTTGAATAGTGAAGCTGATTAATACGAATACGATTAACAGCAGTAACAGATTTAGCAGGTTACGAGTTTTCATTAGTGATTACGGCGTTTATACCAGATGTAAAAGCCAGCTGCTAATAGTAGTAATGGCAGCAGGATGAGAAAGCCGAAGCCAATGATAGCAATTTGCATGTCATCAAGATTTAGTTGAGTGTCAGGGGCGTTTTTGACTGAAATAGAAATAAGTTTATCATCTTCGGTTAGCCAGTTCAGGCTGTTCATGGTTAGTAATAAATTCGCACCCTGGCCAATATTGTTGTTAGATATAAAATCGGTGTCACCAATAATTACAATGCGTTGTTGCCTGCCTTCATGTTCGCGTTGCAGTGCCAGGCCTATGCTCAATGGGCCCTTTATATCGCCCTGCTCCTGTTCGAATTTTGCTTCCAGAACGAAACCATCTGTTTCAGACCAGCTACTATCCTGAGTAAGCAGTATAGGTGTGCTATTCCAGTCACTGTTATTCGTTGCGTATAAGGCAGTGGCGGTGATGAACAGGGTGAAATACTTCATTTTTTCAGTTATTGGGTGCAGTTTATAACTGAGGATGGGAAGTTTGGCAGGATGGGTAATACCCAGAACAGTACGCAGATTCTGGTCATCATCCACTACGACACCATTGATGAATTGCACCTGTAAATGTTCGGCAATAGCTTCCAGTCCGAGTTGTTCGCCAGGGTCCTGTAACCAGAGCAGATTGCCTCCATTATCAATGAACTGTTTTATCTGTTCAATTTCACCCGCCAGCAATGGATGCGAGGGTGAGCTTATGACCAGTGTACCTTTAATGTCCTTTAGAGACTGTTTAAGCAGTTGCAGCGATTGTAATTCAAAGCCCTGGCTGACCAGCTGGCTGGATAAGGTGTTGTAACCTAATGGCGATATGTCCGTTGGATTACGTTCACCATGGCCGGTTAAAAAGTATATTGTCGGCTTATGCTCACGTGACAGTCGTAACAGTGCATTGCTGATATTCTGTTCGCTGAGGCTGTCGATAATTTCGGTTTTTTGCCTGTACTTAAGAATGGTCTGGCCATAACGAGTTATATTATCTGCTTTGGCTAGATCCGGATCCAGATCCGGGTTGATCAGGCTGAAATTAAAGTCGGCCTTGACTCTTTGATAACGATGAAGAATTTCATTCACGGCCTGTTGCAGCGCCGGATCCTCGGATTGATAGCTGCGAATCAGTACAGGTCCATCCAGGCCATTGAGTAATTTCTGAGTATCATCACTGAGAGAGTGACGACTGCCGTGCGTCCAGTCGCTATGGAAACCGTACTGGGTACTTAGCCAGGCCAGTAGTCCAATGCTTATGCTGAACAGGCTGATAAATATCAGCAAGTTAAGCCTGTTTAAAAATCTGGTTTTATCGAATAAGCTCATATTATTGCAGTCGTTGGGTATCCAGCTGGCGAATACTAAGAATGATAAAACTCAGGATAAACAGCAGGTAATACACTAAATCAACACTGTGGATAATACCTCGTAGCATCGGTGTGTTATGACGAATGATGGACAGGTATGCAAACACACTGCCTTCGTTGCCACTGGCGGCGGCATCTATAATCCACAGCATGATCAGCAGGCCAAAGGTACTCACTGCAGCCACTACGGGGTTACTGGTCAGGGTCGAAATATACAGGCCCGCCGCGGCAAAGGATGCCAGCAATAAAAACTGTCCAAGTACACCCGCTAATAGTTTACCGCTATCAAGATCGGTGCCCCAGAAAAGACTGAGGGGCATCAGCGTCATCTGAATAAGCAGAATTGATAAAAAGAAAAGGATGCCAAGATATTTGCCAAGAATGATTTCGGTCATACTGATGGGTGATGACAGCAACAGATTTAGTGTGCCACTGCGTTTTTCTTCAGCAATCAGTCGCATTGTGAGCAATGGGCAGATCATTAATAATAAAATGCTGGCAGAACTGAACATGGGGGCTACCACCAGGTCGGTGACGCCGGGTGCACCTTCCATGGCGGATAGTTGTGCCTGTAATGCAAAAAAAGCGTCGATATGTGCAAAAAATATCCAGGCCAGGATGAATTGCATTACGGCCAATATACTCCAGCCCAGAGGTGATAGAAACAGGCTGCGAAATTCACGCATGGCAATATGTAAGATCATGCGGCCTGATCTCCTGTAATCGTTTCGCCGGAGGTCAGTTCAACGAATATGCGTTCCAGTGCTGTTGCTTCAGGAATCAGTTCCAGCAATCCCCATTGTCTGGTGACCGCCAGCGTAGCTATTTGCTGTGCGGCGGTTTCTATATCATCGGCCTGGATACGAAACCGATTAGCGGTGATAGCTGTGCAGTTCCTGATGAAGTTTTCCGCGGTTAAACTGGATATTTCCGGTGGCTGTTCGAAAGCGACTATTAGAAAACCGCTGCCCGTATGCTGGTTCATAGCCTGGATGCTGCTGTTATAAACCAGTCGCCCCTGGTTGATGATCTGCACTTTGTTACATACCGCCTGAACTTCCGGCAGTATGTGGGTCGATAAAATCACTGCGTGGTGTTGCCCCAGTTCGGCAATTAATTTGCGTATTTCAATAATCTGGTTTGGATCCAGGCCAACCGTAGGTTCATCGAGGATCACCACATCCGGCTGGTGCAGGATAGCCTGTGCAATACCCACCCGCTGCTGGTAGCCTTTTGATAAGTGGCCGATCAGGCACCGGCCCTGCTGGCTTAGCCCACACTGCTGTTTAGCCCGTTTCACTGCAACGGGCAGCTGTAGTTTTCTTAATTTGCGTAAACGACCACAATATGTCAGGTATTCATCAACCGTTAATTCCGGATATAGTGGTGGAGTCTCGGGCAGGTAGCCAATTTTCTGTTTGGCAGCAGCGGGATTTGCACGCAGGTCGATACCATCAATAAGTATTCGGCCCGCAGATGGTGGCAGTACCCCGGCCAGCATTTGCATGGTGGTGGACTTGCCCGCACCATTAGGGCCCAGAAAGCCCAGTACATCACCCTTCTGCAATTCAAAGCTAAGGTCAATGACAGCATGGGTCTGGCCATAATTTCGATGCAGGTTTTCTGCCTGAATAAGTAGTTTTGACATGGCAATGAATAGTAATCAGCTAAGGGCGGATAGGCAAGGTAGATGATTAAGCGATTGCTTAACTTGCGCAGTGTCGCTCACAAGGTGGCTCATCGAAACGCCTAATATGCAGGATAAATAGAAAAAATATTTCCCAGAGTCTTGCGGATGTCAGGCAGTTTCAGGTACTTCCCGGGGCCTGGTTCATCCCAGTGCAGACAAATCAGCTTGCGAACCTGAGGCTGTATTTCAGATCGAAGATAAAACTCGGTGGCAAAGCCCAGAATTACCGGGCCATCGGAGTAACTGAGGGATATAGCTGCATACAGGAAATATCGATTAACTTCGTGATCGTTGTCATTCACTCTATAAATTTCAAATCGATCCGGTTTTATAATTTGTGGCTGCTCACTCAGGGTGCTGATCTCAAATTCACAATAGGGGTAATATCTGTCAATAGATTTCTTTTCGGTGACCTTGCCATATTGGATAAAGCTTCTGGCACGATGAGGCTGAATACTGAGACTCTGGTGTAGTTCCAGGGTAGAGCCGACCGGTAAAATATATAAGCTGGAGTTTTCATCAGTGACCGGAGTACTACTACAGGCGGTTAATAGCAGGTTGAGAGAAATCATTAATCGAAGCTTCATGACAGTGACTCCAGTTTGGCAATTCTCACCAGTATGCACAGCAATGGCCATCAGGTAAATATTGTCAGTGGCTCTGGCGGCTCAACTTATGACCCTGCATAAGGTATATTGCTGAGACTCTAATAAAACTGATAGATGAAAACTATGGCTGATTTGTGGCTAGGTGTGGATACCGGCGGGACCTTTACCGATTTTGTGTTTTTTGATGGGACTAGAGTCAAAGCACATAAGGTATTATCGACACCGGAAGCACCAGAGCGTGCGATTCTTCAGGGTATTGAAGAGCTGGGGATAATTACCAGTGGCCTGAAGCTGGTACACGGCTCCACGGTAGCGACCAATGCTGTGCTTGAGGGCAAGGGTGTGCGTACGGTGTATATAGGCAATCGTGGATTTGCGGACCTGATACAGATTGGTCGCCAGGCCAGGGCCGAGTTATACAATCTGCAGCCATTGGCAAAGCCGCCGTTGCTGGAGCCGGAATGCTGTCTGGAAGTGAACACACGTCTGGCGGCCAGTGGCGAACTTATACAGCCACTTGACGAATTAGAGCTGGTTGAGTTGGGTGATCGAATTAGCAGTCTCAAGCCTGATGCCGTGGCTATTAATCTGTTGTTTTCTTTCCTGGATGATGCACAGGAAAAAGCGATTGAAACCGTCATTGCGGACAATATATTCGTCTCCCGTTCATCGGATGTGCTGGCCGAATACAAGGAATATGAGCGAGGCATGACAACTGTGTTAAATGCCTATGTTGGGCCGCTGATGGAGGGTTATTTACAGCGGCTGGATGATGCGCTTGGGGATGTTCGCTTATCTGTCATGCAAAGTTCCGGCGGCACCATTAAGGCGAGCAGAGCTGGGCGGCATGCAGTGAATCTGTTGTTATCGGGTCCGGCTGGTGGCCTGAAAGGAGCCAGTTATGTCGCGGGACTTGGCCAGCAGTCAAAATTACTCACTTTTGATATGGGGGGCACTTCCACTGATGTAGCGGTCATCAATGGTGAGATTGGTCTGAGTTCGGAAGGCAAAATCGGTGACTTCCCCGTGTCTGTGCCCATGGTGGATATGCATACCATAGGCGCCGGTGGTGGCTCTATTGCTCGAGTGGATGCCGGTGGTCTGTTGCTGGTTGGGCCTGAGTCGGCCGGAGCCAGTCCCGGTCCAGCCTGTTATGGTAAAGGTGGGGATCAGGCAACAGTAACCGATGCCAATCTGGTGCTGGGGCGATTGCAGCCATCGGCGTTTCTGGGGGGCAATATGGCTCTGGATGCCGATGCGGCCCGCAGAGCAATCGAGCCTATTGCGGGGCAATTGTCGCTAACGCCAGAGCAGGCAGCAGAAGGCATAATTCGAATCGCCAATGAACATATGGTACGAGCTTTGCGAGTGATATCGGTGCAGCGGGGTCATGACCCCCGGGACTTTACACTGGTGTCTTTTGGAGGTGCTGGTGGCTTGCATGTCTGTGCGCTGGCGCAAGCGCTGGATATGAATAAGGTAATGGTTCCGGTTCAGGCCGGTGTGCTTTCGGCACTGGGTATGCTGGTGGCCACACCTGCTCGAGAAATGTCCCAGACAATGACCGGGTTGATAACGGAGCTTGACGATAAGATTTTAGAACAGGCTTTTTACAGCCTGCAAGCCAGGGCGATTGAAGAAATGGCGGAGGAGCTTGCGGGCGCAAAAGCCGAAGCCATTTATACGCTAGACCTGCGTTATCGTGGGCAAAGTTTTACTCTGAATCATCACTGGTCTTCATTGTCGGCATTAACGGAAGAATTCCACCAGTTGCATCAGGCACATTATGGACACCGACTGAATATTCCTGTGGAACTGGTGAATATTCGAGTCAGTGTACGTGGGCCTCAGCCTATCTTCAGTCTACCAAAAAGAAACCTCAATCAGCCGGACTCGGTTAGTTATGACCAGGCACCCCTGTATGGGGTCAGTCAACGGGTGCCCGTGTTTATGCGAGATGAGCTGGCTGCCGGGCAACAGGTGTCGGGTCCAGCCCTGGTGGTTGAAGCTTTGGCCACCACATTTGTCGATAAGGGATGGCAGGGTATTGTGGATGACTGGGGTAACCTGCATCTCAGTCAATCTTGATGGTGCTTTGTCCCGAATTAATCAGAAGTTCCATATGGGGTCTTAAATCGCATTTAACACTTCATCAGCCCAGTTCAATGCTGTCATATTAATGCTGGATAGTTGTTGCGCATCAAGTTGTTGAAAACGTATATTGGCCCAGTCTGAGGTTTCCTGGGCCAGGGTACAATTCAGTGCTTCACCAAATTTGCCTTCACGGTTGAGCAGGGCTCCGATGATGGTATCGGTCAGTGGCAAAGGCGTAATCAGATTTTCCAGGCTTTGATCCATTAACAGGTCAAGAGCTGAGAACATGCCTACTGTAAAAAACGAGTCCAGTGCCGTGAGTTCTGCGTGTTCTGCCAGAAGTTCACAATTTTTGGCGCGGGACATGGCAATACGCAGCTGTTCCTGGGGTTTTTCATCAAGACCGGTTAAGGCCATCATTGAGGCCCAGCTGCATAGTTGCTTACGTCCCAGCATAACAATAGCGTGTCTGATGGATTCTATTTCATTAGCACGGGCGAAAAAGGCTGAATTGATCAGTTTGAAAATTTTATAACTCAGGGCAACATCCTTGCTTATTACATCGTCGATAGTATCGATATCGGTTTCCGGGTTATGCAGAACGGATAACAGATTCATGATTGTCATCTGGTTATTCGACATTCTGCTGCCGGCAATGACTTTTGGACGACTGAGGAAATACCCCTGGATATAGTCGAATCCTGAATCTCTACTGTCCTCATATTCATCGTAGGTATTTACATGGTCTGCCAGAAGAATCGGATGGTTTTTTCGTAATTGTTTGACATGAGAACGCAACAGATCTGCATCCAGCTGCTGGATGTTAATGTCGATAATATGGGCAAATTCAGCCAGTGGCTGGAGATGCTGGTGAAACAGATAATTGTCGATCGCCAGTTTGTAGCCTCTTACTCGTAACTGATGGGTACCTTCAATTAATTCCGTGTCGACATTGATATGGCCAGGTATCTTAAGAATGATATTCTGCGTCGATAATGGCGGAAATAGATTGCTGCGCAGGATATGTTCTGTCAGTCGGACAAATGCTATGTTGTTATTTACCAGCTTTTCAATACCAATATCCAGGAATGCCCCGAGGATAAGCCGTGAACTGGAGATGTCATCGTCATTGCTGGCATACTCATCTTTGCCGGAGCGACTGTTGCGGGACATTAGCTCATAGGCGAAAATCTCCAGATTCCTGTTATAGATGGGTTGACGGCCAACGAATATCTCGGACATTTGATTTCCAGTTTTTTCTATCTGGTATGATTTAGGAGTATAGACGTTTTGTTGATGGCTGATCAGAGGTTTCCCAGGTTTCTTCAGGCACAAAAAAACCCGCTACTGCGGGTTTTTTTGTGCCTGATTTGTTATCAGATTATTTGATCTTGGCTTCTTGATACATTACATATTGACGTACAACAGGATCAAATTTCTTGATTTCCATCTTTTCAGGCATGTTTCTTTTGTTTTTATCAGTGGTATAGAAATGACCAGTACCCGCTGATGAAACCAGTTTTATTTTTTCACGCATGGCTAGTTTCCTTAAAATTTCTCGCCACGTGCACGCATTTCTGCCAGCACGGTGTCGATACCTTTTTTGTCGATAAGACGCATACCTGAAGTTGAAACACGCAGTCTTACGAAACGTTTCTCACTTTCCACCCAAAAACGATGGTTGTGCAGGTTTGGTAAAAAACGACGACGCGTTTTGTTATGCGCGTGTGATACATTGTTACCTGTCATCGGGCGTTTGCCGGTGACCTGACATACTCTGGCCATGAAAGACTCCAGTAAATACTCAATTTGGACAGCTGTCACCCAAGCCAGGGCATGACAAATGTCTGAAATCCGAAAGGGGCGTGATAATAGCCGATTTATACAGGCCTGACAAGCACAACATCCAAAAACGATGGATTTTGGCTCGGCGGGGCTTTGCGGTTATAGTATCAGGGCCTGACAGGCTTGTATCCCCCTTTTAAAAGAAGTGATAAGAAGAATTTGATGGACATAGTATATATACGCGATCTGCGCATTGAGACAGTAATTGGTATTTACGACTGGGAGCGGGAAATCCGCCAGACAGTCAGTCTGGATCTGGAAATGGGTACCGATATCCGAAAGGCGGCGGAATCCGACAGCATCGAAGATACGCTGGATTACAAATCCGTGGCTAAACGGTTGATTCAGTTTGTGGGAGACTCCGAATTCCAGCTGGTTGAAACCATGGCTGAGCGTATCGCAGACATAGTTCTGAATGAATATGAGGTGCCATGGATGAAGCTACGTCTGAGTAAACCCGGAGCTGTGACTGGCTCACAGGATGTGGGTGTCATTATTGAGCGAGAAAAATAGTGGTATGGGTATATATCAGTCTGGGAAGCAATATCGAGCGGGAAAGTAATACCCGAGCCGGGGTCAGGGCTTTGTATGAACAGTATGGTGAACTGATTTTGTCGTCGGTATATGAAAGTGAAGCGGTAGGCTTTGAGGGGGACAGTTTTTATAATATGGTAATCGCCCTTAAGACTGATGAGACTGTGGAACAGGTAGCCCAGCGCTTGCGTCAGATCGAGGAGGATTATGGTCGGGATCGCAGTGGGCCGAAATTTTCCTCCAGGACCCTGGATCTGGATTTACTACTGTATGGCGAAATGGTACTTGATGAGCCCGGTTTGCAAATCCCTCGTGATGAAATTCTTCACCGTGCATTCGTACTATGGCCCCTGGCCGAAGTCGCGCCCGATCTGAAACACCCAGTCACCGGCAAAAGCTACGCTCAATTGTGGTTTGAGTTTGATAAGAGTAAAGAACGGCTGAAACCTGTCGTCTTTGACTTCGATGTCAAAGACGGGTTGTAAGT
>CBDULX010000063.1:0-14671 GCA_965368175.1 uncultured Gammaproteobacteria bacterium
ATCAGAGGCTCCCTGGACAACAAGAATAAAGACAATTTATGAAAATCGGTGTTCCCAAAGAAATCAAAACCCTGGAAGGCAGGGTAGGGCTTATCCCCGAAGCCTGCGCCTCTCTGGTGCAAAAAGGACATGAGGTGTTCATCCAGACAATGGCCGGAGAACTCAGTGGTTACTCTGATCAGGCCTATATTCAGGCGGGTGCAGGCCTGGTCCCCGATGCCGAGGAGCTGTATGACCAGGCCGAACTCATCGTGAAGGTAAAAGAGCCTCTGGCCGGGGATTTGCGGTATCTTAAACCCCATCATTGTTTATTCTGTTATTTACACCTGGCCGCGAATGTTGATCTGGCAAACAGGCTCTGCGATATTGGCCTGACGGCGGTGGCCTTTGAAACCGTCACCGACTCATTTGGGGCTTTGCCTTTGCTAACACCGATGAGTGAGATCGCCGGTAAACTGGCCATACAGATTGGCACACACCTGCTGCATCAACCGCAGGGGGGGCGTGGGCTTATGCTGGGCGGACTGCCATTTACGGAACGTGGCCAGGTAGTGATACTGGGGGCTGGTCAGGCCGGTGGTGCAGCGGCCCGACTGGCCAGTGCCATGGGGGCTGATGTCACGGTGTTTGATAAGCAACGTGCGCCCCTTGATAAGTTGTATAAAACAGCCAGTAACATCACAACGCTGTATGCGTATGAACACAGTATTGCGGATGCACTGACTCGTGCGGATCTGGTGATTGGTGCGGTGCTGTTACCGGGTTTGCATGCCCCCAGAGTGGTCACTGAAACCATGGTTCAGGCAATGCCAACAGGCAGTGTTATTGTGGATATTTCCGTGGATCAGGGGGGGTGTATCGAAACCATTAAACCTACGGATTACAGTAATCCGACCTATCGAAAGCATGATGTGCTTCATTTTGGTGTGACCAATATGCCGGGTGCGGTACCCCGTACCTCATCTCAGGCCCTGTCGGCGGCCATTTCTCCCTATGTTCACCGATTGTGTGAAGCTGGCTGGGAAAATTATCGGGACTTGCAGGATGGTATTAATATCCGTAATGGAAAAGTAGATAGTCCTCTCATAAAACAGGCATTGGGGCTGAATTGATTGGCTAATAGGGTATAATTCCAGGATTATTATAATAATCAGAATCTTACATTTATCAGATTAAGTTATTTTCTAAGCAAAGGATGTATTCATTGGCCCAGGCACGCCGTAAAAAAGAGTCCAGTTTTTCAGGTTTGACCATACACATTAGTCATGGTCTACGGGAAGCGGCGATGGTTATATTCATGGCGCTGGCGCTGTTTCTGCTGCTTGGCCTGATTACCTACAGTGTGGATGACCCTGGCTGGTCCCATACCGGGCCCCGTGAGGTGATCCATAATATGGCAGGCGTGGCCGGTGCCTGGTTTAGTGATGTATTGTTTTATCTATTTGGTTATCTGGCTTTCCTGTTTCCAGTGATTATCAGTTACAGTGGCTGGCTGGTGTTCCGGGGCACCCAGGAAGATGGCGCAATCAATTATCGAATACTGGCTCTGCGCTGGTCAGGTTTCCTGGTTACCCTGGCGGCGGGTTGCGCACTGTCCAGCCTGCATTTTCTATTACAACCGGAAATTATGCCGCTGGACGCCGGGGGTATTCTGGGTCGATGGCTGGGGGATGAGCTGGCCGGTATGTTCGGTCTGCTGGGTTCCAGTTTGTTACTGCTGGCTCTTTTTCTGGCCGGTATTACACTTTTCTCAGGATTGTCCTGGATTGGCGTAATGGACATGACTGGTTCCGGTATTCTGAATTTTTACGAATGGGTCGTATCGCAAATTCAGCAACGCATAGAATACCGTCAGGAGCTTAAACAGGGTGAACAGGCACGGCTGCAACGAGAAGCGGCTATCAGTATTGAAAAGATCAAGAATGAAAGCCGTAAACAGCCGGTTCGTATCGAGCCAGTAATCACAAAGGTTGTGCAGAGTGAGCGAATCAACAAGGAAAAACAGATTTCCCTGTTTGATGATGCTCTGTCTAATAATGTGGAATTGCCTCCTTTAAGGTTGCTGGATGATGCGGTGAAATCTGATAAGGGTTTATCAAAGGAATCGCTGGAGGCTTTATCTCGTTTGCTGGAACGGAAACTGGCTGACTTCAATATTGAAGTAGAAGTAGTGGCAGTTCATCCCGGACCGGTGATTACTCGCTTCGAGTTGCAGCTGGCGCCGGGAATCAAGGCCAGTAAAATTACTGCATTATCAAAAGATCTTGCCCGATCACTGTCTGTGATCAGTGTCCGCGTGGTAGAAGTTATCCCGGGTAAAACCGTGGTTGGACTGGAAATTCCCAATGAGCACAGAGAAGTGGTTGCGCTGAGTGATATTTTAATGTCACGGGCTTATGAAAAGTCCACTTCGCCGCTGACCATTGCTTTAGGGAAGGACATTTCCGGTAATCCACTGGTTGCAGACCTGGCCAAAATGCCACATCTGCTGGTGGCGGGCACCACCGGTTCTGGTAAATCGGTAGGCATAAATGCCATGTTGATGAGCCTGCTCTACAAGAGTAACCCGGAAGATGTGAGACTGATTCTTATCGACCCGAAAATGCTGGAATTAAATGTCTATGATGACATACCTCATCTGTTAACACCTGTGGTGACGGACATGAGTGAGGCGGCTAACGCCTTACGCTGGTGCGTGGGTGAAATGGAAAACCGTTACAAGCTGATGTCATCACTGGGTGTGCGTAACATTACGGGTTATAACCGAAAGGTGAGTGAAGCTATAGTGGCCGGAGAGCCCATCGAAGACCCGTTATTTACTCCGCAGGAGTTTATGGGTGAAGATCAGGTCGTGCCCACTCTTAAACCCTTGCCCTACATTGTGGTGATAGTGGATGAGTTTGCTGATCTGGTGATGGTGGTGGGTAAGAAAATTGAGGAGCTGATTTGTCGTCTGGCACAAAAAGCCAGGGCTTCAGGAATACATCTTATCATCGCCACACAGCGTCCATCGGTTGATGTAATTACCGGTTTGATCAAGTCCAACATCCCCAGTCGAGTGGCCTTCCAGGTTTCCTCCAAAGTGGATTCCCGTACCATCCTGGATCAGATGGGAGCGGAGCAATTGCTGGGGCATGGTGATATGTTATATCTCAATGCCGGCAGCAGTATTCCTGAACGTGTCCACGGAGCCTTTGTGGCGGATCACGAAGTACATGGTGTGGTCGAGTATCTGAAAAATCAGGGACGGCCTAATTATATGGAAGAGATCCTGAGTGACAGCAGTAGTTCGGTTTTATTGCCGGGCGAGGCACCGGCCGCCGGAGCAGCAGATGCTGAATCCGATCCCTTATATGATGAGGCTATCAAGATAGTGACTGAATCACGCAAGGCTTCTATCTCATATGTACAAAGGCGTTTGAAAATCGGCTATAACCGAGCCGCCCGTATGATAGAGGATATGGAAGCGTCTGGCGTGGTCAGTGGCATGCAGTCCAATGGGCAGCGTGAAGTGCTGGCACCACCACCAGTTTAGGGGTCTCTGTTTAATTTGTCATTTCGACTATAGGGAGAAATCTTTTTCGTAAAAATTACGTCAATATCAAAAAATTAAGACCCATCCACTTCGGTCGGGATGACAAATCATGACCTGACCAGAGTGTCCCTGAGTTATCAGAGGCACCCGGTTTAATTTAATACTAATCTCAGAGATTATTGATAATGTTTCAAAAACTGACAGTTTGTTTATTTTTACTGCTTGGCAGTCTGCCCCTGAAAGCAGAAACCGGTATTGAGTTACTGGAAAAATTTTTAAAGAAAACCACAACCATGCAGGCCGGGTTTAAACAGCAATTGCATGATAATCATGGTTTTCTGCTGCAGGAATCGGCGGGACAATTTAGTTTGCAACGTCCAGGTAAATTTCTCTGGGACTACGTGCGGCCCTATGAGCAGAAAATCATTTCCAATGGTATTAAAATCTGGGTTTATGACTCTGAGCTGGAACAGGTGTCGATTAAGAAATACGATCAGGTACTGACCGGTGCACCGGTATTATTGCTGGATAAACAACAATCTCTTTACCAGGACTTTAGCGTATCTGAGCTTGGAAAAAAGGCTGGGCTATACTGGGTAAGCTTGAAACCAAAAACCGCCGAAAATGATTTCAAACTGATTAAAATCGCTATGGCTGGCGATAATCTGGATACCATGAAGTTGATCGATAATTTCGATCAAACGACCACTCTGGTGTTTACCAATCTCAAAACCAATCTCAAGCTCGCAAAGGGTTTATTTGAATTTGTACCACCCAGTGGTACCGATATTGTCGGGGATTTTTAACTGAGATGAGCGAAAAGCCTGATCGTGAATTCAGACCACTGGCCGATCGTATGCGGCCGGATGAGCTGGAGGATTATGTCGGTCAGGATCATATACTGGGGCCTTCAAAGCCATTACGAAAAGCAATAGAAACGGGCCGCCTGCATTCGATGATATTCTGGGGGCCACCGGGTACTGGAAAAACGACCCTGGCGCGTTTAATTGCTAATTACAGTCAGGCGCAGTTTCTTAGTCTTTCTGCTGTGATGTCGGGTGTAAAGGATATCCGCCTGGCCATAGAAAAGGCACACGCTTTTTTTGATACCTACCAGAAACCCACTATTCTGTTTGTGGATGAGGTGCATCGATTTAATAAATCTCAGCAGGATGCATTTCTGCCTTTTGTGGAAGATGGCACGGTATTTTTTATTGGTGCTACCACAGAAAATCCTTCTTTTGAACTTAATAATGCACTGCTCTCTCGTTGTAAAACCTATGTCTTAAAACGCATAGATGAAAAGGCTATTGTAAAACTTTTACAGCGGGCCTTATCGGATACAGAGCAGGGACTTGGGCAACAATCAATACTGATCAGCGAAGATATGCTGGCAGTGATTGCGCGAGTTGCCGATGGCGATGCGCGTCGAGCGCTGAATTTTATCGAAATAGCGGTGGAACTTGCGCAGGATGATGAGGCTAAGAGTGTTATAACCGACGAAATAATTGAAGGTGTGACCTCGCAGACTCTGAGGCGTTTTGATAAAGGCGGAGATTATTTTTATGATCAGATTTCCGCTTTGCATAAATCGGTGCGGGGTAGTAATCCTGATGCAGCTCTATACTGGATGTGTCGCATGCTGGATGGTGGTTGTGACCCGATATACCTGGCACGTCGTATAGTTCGTATGGCCTCTGAAGATATTGGTAACGCCGACCCCAGAGGTTTACAGCTGGCGCTGAATGCCTGGGATACCTTTGAAAGACTGGGCAGTCCGGAAGGCGAGCTGGCGCTGGGGCAGGCCGTGGTTTACCTGGCCAGTGCGGCTAAAAGCAATGCGGTGTATATGGCCTATAAAACCGCTATGGCCGATGCCCGCAACAGTGGCTCACTTGAAGTGCCTATGCATTTACGTAATGCGCCCACTCGCCTGATGAAAGAGCTGGGCCACGGTGATGATTACCGATATGCTCACGATGAGGCAGATGCTTTCGCTGCGGGTGAGACGTATTTCCCCGACAAGCTGGGTGAGAAAATTTATTATCAGCCGGTTGAACGTGGGCTGGAAATAAAAATAAAGGAAAAGCTTGATAGATTAAGGCAGTTGAACCAGGCCAGTAAGAACAATAAAACCTGACTTAACAGGGACAGATGCTAATGGCACTTACTTAAGGAAAATATATTGCCGTTGCTTCGTCATACCGGCATGCTTATAGCCGGTATCCAGCTATATAAACAATGGATTCCGGCCCAAAAGCATACCGGAATGACGCAGTACATTAATATTTTGCCTTAAGTAAATGGCATCAGGGTGAGATGCTCATTCCCCTTATATCGATGTTAACACTGCTAAAAATAAGATGAATTGCCACAGAGTCACGGAGTACACAGAGAAATTAGATTACATAAAAATCTCTGTGTACTCCGTGTCTCTGTGGCAAAGATTTGAATAACTGGTTATTTAAGAATAAATAGTGTGTGATAAGTAGGACAGAGCACAGATTTGCCTTTTAGATGGCTAATACTAGAAGAAACTGCCCCCAAATATCTTGAGGTGTTTTTTTCACGTCCAGCCTGATTTTTTTGTTAGACTTTATTTGTAAGTTTTTCTATTTCACTTTCAGATGTTACAAGCTCTACCTTATGCTCAGGGTTTGTGATTTCGTGGAATGTTTGCAACATTCTCCCAATTCCATAGGCTAATTTTGTTTCACAAACAAACACGGTTTTGTCGATTAAGAGTGTGTTTTTCGGCCCCTGATAGCTTTGGGTGATTTTTTTGCTTTCCACATAAAAAATCTTGAAATCAGTGACATGCTTAAAATTAACAATTTCAACCGCACCTTTCTTTATTGTTGTATCTCTGCTTATGCGGTTGAAGTAATCAATTGTTTCTTTGATATCCAGTACACCCTTTGGAAATGTTTCTATTCGTAACCCATCTTGTGAGACACTATATTCTATTGACATATATACTGCCGATTCTGATGTTATATTCTTTATTTGGTGGTCTAACCCTAAGTAAGTGGCCAAGCTTATCAGGACATCCACAATAAGAAAAGCTTAGAATGCATCTAAGCTTTTGCTTTTATTGGCGTCTTAACATGGGTTTACTATTTATTTTTATTCGAGATGTTTTCCATTTTTAAATATAACAACTACTCCTGCATCAGTTTAGCCAATTGCATGACTTGAGTGTGATATTCATTCTTTGGTTGCATTAAAAGTAATTTAAGCTCTTCCCTCGCCATATCTTTATTGTTTAAATTATTCCATAACAAGTCTATTTCATAAATCTTACAGTGTATCCAGTCTATTTCACCTGAGTATCGCGGACTTGATTTTGACAAAATGTTATATGCAAGTTGAAACTGGTTTTGGGCAATTGCATGCTTTGCCAGTAGCAACACATATGCTGGATTCGCCAGTACAAACTCCTGACTTACAGTCTGGCATTTTTCAACATAATGTAATGCCCTGGTTAATTTGGACTGCTCTATATACAAATCAATAATCAAACGCCCTAAACACAATAAAGCCCTAGATGGCTTCCAGTCACTCATTTTAGTGAATATGTCTTCATATATCTCGATGCTGGTTTTCTGAAAATCATAATCCTTTATAATCAATAAAACTGCATCACTGTCACGATCAGTTGTGACATATCGATAAAGCTCTGAAAGATAATTATCATATTGCTTGGCTGCCTGCTTTTGCTTTAGTTCATTTTCTAATTTATTACGACCACCATGATAACTACTCATGCTGTTACCATCAGACCGAAGACTGCGCCTAAACTCGATTTCATCATCCAGTTCATCACGGATTTCTTCACGTCTATCTTTCAGCGTGAAATAGCCAATCAGATAGCCAGCAAAACCACCACTAACATGAGCCACGATATTAATTCCATTATAATCATCACTGGTGAACATATCCCAGGTATCCCAGCCGATGTACCACAGCGCAAGAATCCAGGCTGGAATGTGCACATTTTTGACAATAGTAAGAAACCATACAAACACCTTGATACGGGCATTGGGCATAAGATAGGCAGACAGGCCGATCATCCCCATTACCACACCTGATAGACCAAGCGATGGCATTGGAACGCCATTAATCAAAGTCGATATTGAATAAGAGATACTGGAAACAATAGCAATACTAAATATAATAGCGATATATCGAAGATGATTATTGATTAATATTTCCAGTGCCGCTGCAAATGCAAGAAAAAATATGAGATTAAATATTACATGCGACCAGCTGCCATGTGCGAATGCTGAAGTAATCATTCGCAATGGATTCCAGCTATCTGGATAATACATCAGTAAGCCATCCAGGCTTACGGGTGCTGATTGTTGAAATTTAATTACATGTTGTTCTATAAGGTGATAAGCCTGATTAAGCTGCTCCTCACTTAAATACGAATCTGACTGAATCCCTCCAGTTAATTTCTTAAACAACTCAAGATCATTATTTCTATGAAAGAAATTAATTACGTTAGCACAGGCAAATCTATCACCTGTTAAGAAATCAAGATTTTCTCTTTCGCTATTTGGATCATATACGTTAGAACAGTAGGAATTTAGCGCCTGTTGTACTTGTTGATTATTTTCTGACTGCTGATAATAAATGAATAGACAAAGTATGATGATAAAATATGTAATATAAGGCAGTCTAGCTAGATTAAGGGTTGTACTATGTGGGATGAATAACAAACGTGTATTCCTCTTATATTTTAAAGGGGACTCCGTCCCCTTCAACTTTAAGTATGTTGAGGTTAGATCTATTATATGGAAATGATTATCAATTGTCACTGAACCCCTTTCTTGTAATAAAGTAATGGTGTCAGAGTCAGAGATTAATTGTTTCTAATATTAGAAACAATTAATATCTGACACCTGTTTCGTGCCGTGATATTGACGCTAAACGTTCTGCATTTTTATCGGTCAGGATCAGATGCCGGTCTTCACTGGTTTGTGAGTAATGCAGTTCGGCACTATTTACCAGGCTGCGCACGGTGGCTTTTGTGCCTTGGATGTTGCAGCGGTAGATTTCAATAAGGTATTGCTGATGGACCTGTGGGGTGATAGTGCGTAGTGAAGGGTATCACGCTGGTTAGTGCGCACTTTTTAGTCACCAAAATGGGCTATCAGATGTGTAGCTTAATTTATTTACAAGTAGAATGGAGGATAAGGAGTTGACTTGGTACAATCTCTGATCCCGTACATTCTAACTGATGTAAGTTAATGACAGGGTTCTAAAATTCAGTACTAGTGATGTTCGGAAGCAAGCTTGCAGAATATAGCACCTATGGCTGGTCGTTTAACACAGGCGGTAATAACCCTGATTTTTAGCAGTGAAATTTTAGAGTGGCATCTGGTGTTTCAGCGTCAATCTTAGGTTAGCGATTTCTGGTGATAATTTTAAGTTCACCACTTACAGGGAGTAGGCAACGTGTGGTACGCTTACAAGTCCATGTCGCTTCATCAGCACTGTTTCATGCGGACGTCTGGTCAGAGCGTGGACTTGAGGTGGCCATACCGTGGTAGTCTGGTTTGCAACAAACGGATAACAGTTTTAAGATAACAAATTTGAGGATAATCTAATGTTCACGAGCAATCCCTTTTCCGAGCTTTCGGCGTCTATACCAACCATGGTTATGCAGGGTTATATTGTATTGATGGTTCTGCTGGTGGTAGGCGGGACAGTACTTGATATGATCCATAAGAAAAGCGCGCAGTACTTTTTTGAAAATGCGAAAAAAGCGAAAAAGAGCGCAAAACGTAACGTTGATACTGGCGAAAAAGCAACGATTGCATTTAAGGTGCTACTGAACGAAGTGTTAACGTCTGGTGAATTCTGCAATATGAAACGCAGACTTTCCCATCTTTTGACCATGTATGGCTTCATTATATTCGTCGCTACGACCGCCATCATGATATTTGGCTATTCAACACCTGAGGCATCTACACCAGCTATCCTGCCACAACTCTGGCATATCGGCGCACTGATGTTGGCTATTGGTGGGTACTGGTTCTGGTTCTTTATCCGTGTTGATGTGTCTGCGGAAGGCCTTTCGTGGTATCGCTTCGAACGTGCGGATTTGTTTATTGTTTCACTGCTCACCACCGCAACTTTCGCATTACTCTGGTCTTATACACAGTCCCAGGGTGTGGCTGGATGGTCAACCTTGTTCTTCGTTTTGTTTATCATCTCAAGCACAACACTTTTTGCCAGCGTACTCTGGTCGAAGTTCGCCCATATGTTCTTCAAACCTGCCGCCGCTTATCAAAAACGTATTACCAAAGCTGATGGTTCAAGAGAGAACTTACCCGCTGATTACGATTTGACTGATCCCGCAGTACAAGAGAAATTTCCCGATATCCCGCAATATATGGGCAAGAAACCATCTTACATGGGGCTCGGTATTAAACGTGAGGCACCCAATCATTACTAACATTAATTTAATTACGATTATTTAAGAATAGAGAGAATATATTATGCCAACTTTTGTATATATGACTCGTTGTGATGGTTGTGGCCAGTGCGTTGATATCTGTCCATCTGACATCATGCACATCGATAAGACTCTTCGTCGTGCTTACAACATTGAACCTGACATGTGCTGGGAATGTTATTCCTGTGTAAAAGCCTGCCCTCACCAGGCAATCGACGTACGTGGCTATGCTGATTTTGCTCCACTCGGTCACAGTGTTCGTGTTCTCCGTGATGAGGAAAAAGGCACGATTGCGTGGCGCATCAAGTTCCGCAATGGCAAAAAAGACATGGAGCTTTTAGCGCCTATCACTACTAAGCCCTGGGGTACTGCAATTCCTCAACTGGCAAACGAAGCAACGCCAGCTAATGAAATGCGTGACGGTGAGCTGTTGTTTAACGAGCCTAAGTATATCCGTATGGATGAAGGTGGTTTGCAGACGCTTGAGTCAAACGGGCTGAAATTGAAAGCAGGGGTGTATTACTAATGGCCTACAAAACTATTATTGAAGACGATATCGACATCCTGGTTGCAGGTGCTGGCCTGGGTGGTACCGGTGCTGCATTTGAAGCAAGATACTGGGGCAAGGACAAAAAGATTGTTATTGCAGAAAAAGCCAATATCGATCGTTCCGGCGCAGTAGCCCAGGGCCTGTACGCGATCAACTGTTATATGGGTACGCGCTGGGGTGAAAATAACCCGGAAGATCACGTCCGCTATGCTCGTATGGACCTGATGGGTATGGTTCGTGAAGACCTGGCCTTTGATATGGCACGTCACGTTGACTCCGCTGTTCACCAGTTCGAAGAGTGGGGCCTGCCGTTGATGAAAGACCCCAAGACGGGTCATTATCTGCGTGAAGGCCGCTGGCAGATTATGATTCACGGTGAATCATATAAGCCTATCGTTGCAGAAGCAGCGAAAAAATCGGCAGACAAAGTATTCAACCGTATCTGCGTAACCCACCTGTTAATGGATGATGCCAAAGAGAACCGCATCGCGGGTGCAGTGGGTTTCAACGTGCGTACTGGTAACTACCACGTATTCAAGTCGAAGACCGTTATCTGTGGCGCCGGTGGTGCTTCTAACATCTTCAAACCACGTTCAGTAGGTGAAGGTGCGGGTCGTGTCTGGTATGCCCCATGGTCTTCCGGTTCTGCTTATGGTCTGATGATCGAAGCAGGCGCGAAAATGACACAGATGGAAAACCGTATCGTACTGGCTCGATTCAAAGACGGTTACGGCCCTGTCGGCGCCTACTTTCTGCATCTCAAGACCTATACCCAAAATGGTCTGGGTGAAGAGTATGAATCCAAGTGGTTTCCTAAGCTGACTGAAATGGTCGGTAAAGAATACCTGGATACCGAAGGTCAGCATTTGTCGCACAAGCCAATTCCGACCTGTTTACGTAACCATGCATTTATCTCTGAAGTGAATGCCGGTCGCGGTCCTATTCACATGGTTACCATGGAAGCCTTCCAGGATCCTCATCTTGAGGAAATTGGCTGGCACAACTTCCTGGGCATGACCGTTGGTCAGGCGGTTCTTTGGGCAGCAACTGACGTTGATCCTAAATACGAAAATCCTGAATTAACAACTTCTGAGCCTTATGTTATGGGTTCTCACGCTACGGGTTGTGGTGCATGGTGTTCAGGTCCGGAAGATGTTTCTCCTGATGAATATTTCTGGGGCTATAACCGCATGACCACAGTTGAAGGTCTGTTTGGCGCGGGAGATGCGGTAGGTGGTACACCGCACGCATTTTCATCGGGTTCTTTCACTGAAGGCCGTCTGGCAGCTAAAGCTGCCTGTAAATATATTGATGATGGCAAAGCTGAAGGCATTGTCGTTTCTGATAAGCAGATATCTGATCTTAAAGAGAAGATTTACAAACCACTAGAAACGTATAAAGTTTATAGTAATGAAGTCGTTGCAGGTTCAGTTAATCCAAACTTCATCAATCCAAGACAGGGTCTGGATCGTTTACAGAAACTGATGGATGAGTATTGTGGTGGTTTTGGTGTTAACTATATGACTAACGAAAAACTTCTCCAGATCGGTCTCAAGAAAATAAAACTGCTTGAAGAAGACATGGAGAAGATTGCGGCTAGCGATATCCACGAGCTGTTGCGTGCATGGGAATTAAATCACCGTGTTCGTACTTCTGAAAGTGTGTTCCAGCATACATTGTTCCGAAAAGAAACACGCTGGCCTGGTTACTACTACCGTGGTGATGCGATGAAACTGGATGATGAAAACTGGCACGTACTGACAGTTTCTCATCGTGATCGCAACACCGGTGAATATACTATGGAGAAAGCCCCCCTCTACCACCTGGTAGATAACGAATAGGGGTGACTGAGTAAAAATTACGGTACTTTTTTACTTGTCTTAAAAAAAGGCCAGCATATTTTGTGTTGGTCTTTTTTCTATGGATTGTAGTATACAAGCTAAGTATGATCGATAGTCCTGCGAAACATAATCTATGTTTTAAGTGAACAATAGAGTCATGAATATTATTGAAAAAACAGATGAAGAGATTTTAGCGCTGGCGAACCCGATGTGGGCTGACCTTGTTAAATACTCGAATGAACAAAATTACGGTGCTTTCACCCGGCATTTCGCAGCATCTATGCTGATGGGTGCAAATGAAATCGAGATGGGAAAACAGTTTGCCAGAAGTGAACTGACAAAAAATTTGTCTGAAAATTACGAATATCTCGGCATTATTCGCCGTGGTGAATATGTAACGGTTCTGTATAAACAGAGACATACCAAGAAAGAAGGTGAATGGCTGGGCAGGCTGGTGCTGGGATATGAAAAGGACAAAGTTAGAATTTTTGGGGCCACTCTATTCTAAAATCGGCGGTTTCAGGGTTGGTCAAGCTAAGATTGATCAAAATAGGGGCGCTTTATCCATAAACAGGTTTTTCTAGTTATGTCAGATACAATACAAAACGAAAAATTCGTTGAACTAAATTATAAGGTTATCGATGAAAAAACCGGTGACGTACTGGTTACCGTTGATTACCCTCTGGGTTATGTGCATGGTGTGAATGACGTTCTGTCTGAGCAGGTGACAAAGTATCTGGAGGGTAAAAAAGTAGGTGATATCATCGAAGTGCCGGTTGATACTAAACTGCTATATGGTGAGAGAGACGAATCACTGGTGTTTACCGACCGCATCGAGAATGTCCCTGAAGAGTATCGAGAGATCGGTTTAACCATCACCATGGAAAATGAAAAGGGTGAGCCCAGGACTTTTATCGTCACGCGTTTCGATGACAAAACATTAACTGTCGACGGAAATAATCCACTGTGCGGCAGAGATGTCGTATTCAAGCTGGAAATATTGACGATACGTGACGCTACCGAAGAAGAGCTTGACCTTGGCGGAGCGGTTGACGCCGACCCGGACCTGGAAGAAATCCTCAGCAAGGCTTAAGGAGCCTCTAATCTATTCATGAACTCGTATCTTATGTCTAAAATATCCAGCTTCTGCGTTGCAACTCCTGGCAATAGCCTGCTATTACGTGCGATTCGCGCCTTGCATCTGAATATTTTAGATCACAATCTACTTTGTCCAGAATAAATCAGAGTCTCCTTATATGAAATTTTCCAATACTTACATAATTTACCCGGACAATAAGGCCCTGGAGCTTGCAATAGCAAATATTCTAGACATGTTTGGCGAAGAATTGGCCGAAGTTGCGATTCCGGATACCAGGATAGCCGTGGCTGATAACTTTCTTTATACACGGGGCAATTTTGAACAGCATCGTTTCAGCTCCAGGATTCTTGACCGTGCGCGTGAGGCACTTGAAGCATTGCTTACAGATGCATATCGCGCTCAGGAGCCATTAGCCTGGGCCGAGACCCAGAATTGTCTTGGCAATATTCTTGCGGCAAAGGCGCAGCAGCTGAGAGATGGTGCATTGTTTGAAAAGGCGATTCAGTGTTTTAACCATGCACTAGAAGAGTTTGACCAGGAAAAGACACCTCTCGACTGGGCAGCGACCCAAAATAACCTGGCAACCGCACAGCAGGCCCTGGGCCGGCAACTGGAGAACTCTAAACTATTTAAAGAGTCCGCTGATGCATATACCAATGCATTATTGGTATGGTCGCGAAAAGAGACGCCTGAACAATGGGCAGCGGCCATGCATCAACTGGGAATCGCTTTTCATTCTTATGGCAAGCTTTTAAAAGGTAACCGAACCTTTCAAAAGTCCGTTGTCGCCTATAAAAATGCACTGGCAGAATTCGATGCGGATAATAATGCTTTCGAGTTAGCAGCGACACACAATAACTGTGGTGCAGTACTGCATAATCTGGCTGAATCAGAAGAAAATTCAGATCGCCTGCAAGAGGCTATCAGATCTTATGAGACGGCATTAACCGTTTGTTTGGAACAGCAGTTGCCGATTCATCTGGCAGTTCTATGCAGGGTCAACAGATCGACTGCACGCAGTGTGCTGGCTGAGCTAACAAAAGATAGCGCACTAGCCGAGGAAGTTACTGATGAGTTTGAATTGATTATCGAGTGTTTTTCGCATGTTCTTCAACCACTTTGTTTAAAGCATTGCAAGGAGCAAATTAATAAGGCAAAGTACACTAGCACTTGCGTTTAG
>CBDULX010000064.1:0-14486 GCA_965368175.1 uncultured Gammaproteobacteria bacterium
AGAGCCAGATACATCATGGGCCGTGCAACAATCTGCTCACCCTCCACGATTGGACGCTGCTGGATTTTATGCATTCCCAGAATCCCGCTCTGAGGAGGATTTAGTATCGGTGTCGACAACAACGAACCAAACACACCGCCGTTGGACAGGGTAAAAGTGCCTCCAGTCATATCTTCTATATTGATAAGGTTATCCCTGGCTCGTTCCACGAAATCACCTATGGCCTTTTCGATTTCCGCCAGGTTCATCTGATCGGCATCCCTGAGAACGGGAACGACCAGTCCTCTGGGTGAGGATACGGCCACACCAATATCAAAATAGCCGTGATAGACAATATCATTGCCATCGATGGATGCATTCACAGCCGGGTAACGTTTCAGGGCTTCGATGGCCGCCTTTACGAAAAACGACATAAAACCCAGTTTTACACCATAAAGTTTTTCGAACTTCTCCTGGTATTTTTTACGCAAATCCATAATCGGCTGCATATTAACTTCATTAAACGTCGTGAGAATGGCGGCATTGTGCTGCGCCTCCAGCAGTCGCTCGGCAATACGCGCGCGCAGCCGGGTCATGGGCACTCGTTTCTCTATCCGTTCTCCACTGAGGGCAGGAGCTTCACTGGACGGCTTTTGCGCGACTTTGTTAGTGCCTGCTGCTGGCTTTGTGGTTTGTTTTTCTGCACTGACCTGCAAATATTTATACACATCTTCTTTCAGAACACGACCTTCCCGACCACTGCCCTTAATTTCAACCGCATTCAGACCATGCTCAGCAATCAGTTTGCGTGCCGATGGGGTAATTATAATGCCGGGCTCAGACAGATTTGCTGATTCTTTGGCTGAAGTACCGCTATCAGCTTCACTCAGATTTGACTCCTCCATTTTTGCCAGCAACTGATTCGCGGTAACAGTGGCACCTTCCTGCTCGATAATTTCCGAAAGAATACCATCCACCGGTGAAGGTACTTCCAGTACCACTTTATCCGTTTCTAGATCCAGCAATGACTCATCCCGTTTAACCCGGTCACCGACACGCTTGTGCCAGGACACCACCTCAGCATCGGCAACGGATTCTGGTAAACTGGGCACTTTCACTTCTATGGACATGTCTCGATCCTGAATTATTGAATTTCAATTTGCAGCGCTTCGGAAATCAGCGCCTTTTGTTGTTTGGCATGAACGATCGCCGATCCTACCGCGGGCGCTGCTGATGGCTCTCGTCCCACATATTGCACCTGGCAATGGTGATTCAGCTTGGCCGCGAACCGGGGCTCGAAATAATCCCAGGCACCCTGATTTTTAGGCTCTTCCTGGCACCAGATCAGTTCACTGGCATTTTCATATTGCCCCAGCACCTCGTTCAATCTCTCCGCCGGGAATGGATAAAGTTCTTCGATTCGAATAATGACTACATTATTTTTCTCGGCACTGCGACGATGTTCCAGCAGGTCATAATAAACCTTACCGCTACACATGATCACACGACTTATCTGACTGGGATCCAGCTCATCGATTTCCGGCAATATCGGCTGGAACCGACCCTCGGTTAAATCTTCCAGTGTGCTCACCGCCAGCTTATGGCGTAACAGACTTTTCGGCGTCATGGTAATCAGTGGTTTTCTGCAACTGCGCATAATCTGGCGCCGTAACAGATGAAATATCTGCGAGGGCGTACTGGGCACACAAACCTGGATATTTTCCTGGGCGCAGAGTTGCAGATAACGTTCCATTCGCGCCGATGAATGCTCCGCACCCTGGCCCTCGAAACCGTGAGGTAAAAACATGACCAGGCCACATAAGCGCCCCCATTTCTGTTCACCGGCAACGATAAACTGGTCGATCACCACCTGGGCTCCATTAGCAAAATCTCCGAACTGAGCCTCCCAGATCACCAGTGTTTCTGGCTCGGCGGTGGCGTAGCCATATTCAAAGGCCAGCACGGCTTCCTCAGATAACAAAGAATCAATGACCAGGAAGTTACCCTGGTTTTCATGGATATTACGCAGTGGTACATAGCTCTGGCCATTGATCTGGTTGTGCCATACTGCATGACGATGAAAAAAGGTTCCGCGGCCTGAATCCTGGCCGGATAAACGAACCGGATATCCTTCATTGACCAGACTGGCATAGGCCATAATTTCAGCATAACCCCAGTCAAGAGGCAGGGCACCGGCACTCATTTTGTGCCGATCGGTCATGATTTTTTCTACCCTGGCCTGCAGTTCAAAGCCTTTTGGCATGTGCTCCAGTTTCAGCGAAAGTTCACGAAGGGTTTCCAGACTAATCGCAGTATTAATGTTCAGGTCACGATCTGGCTGCTCATAAGGATGCCAGTTCATATGGTATTCATGATCGAGGCTACTGACATCGCGTTTATTCGGCACCACACAATGCCCGGCATCCAGCTCATCGCGGTAATTGCTCACCATATCTTCAACCTGCTCCTTGCTGCCGATGTTTTCTGCAATCAATTTGTCTGCATACAGAGCGCGGGTAGTGGGCAGGGCATTTATCAGTTTATACATCATTGGCTGAGTGACGGAAGGTTCATCAGCCTCGTTATGCCCGTGACGTCGATAACACAACATATCGACCACCACATCTTTGTTAAAGGTCATGCGATAATCCAGCGCTATCTGGGTCACCAGAATTACGGCCTCAGGATCATCACCATTAACATGGAAAATCGGCGCATTGACCATTTTTGCTACATCGGTGCAGTAATATGCAGAGCGCGTATCGAGCAAATTGCTGGTAGTAAATCCAATCTGGTTATTGACGATAATATGCAATGTACCCTTGGTAGAAAATCCACGGGACTGTGACATCTGCAGGGTTTCCATCACCACACCCTGGCCGGCAAAGGCGGCATCCCCGTGTATCTGTACCGGCAATACTTCTTTGCCCTGTGCATCGCCTCGCCGATCCTGGCGTGCTCGAACAGAACCTTCCACCACCGGTGCTACAATTTCAAGATGAGAGGGATTGAAAGCCAGCGCAAGATGTACCGGCCCACTGCTGGTTTGCATGTCTGAAGAAAAGCCCATGTGATATTTTACATCGCCGGAGGAATTACCATGGGATTTACGGCCTTCAAATTCCATGAACAGCTCTTCCGGGGTCTTCCCCATGATATTGACCAGCACATTGAGTCGTCCACGATGTGCCATACCGATGACCACTTCTTTCATGCCATGACTACCGGCACGCTGAATCAGCTCATCCAGTAATGGAATCAGGGTTTAACCGCCTTCCAGTGAGAAACGTTTCTGACCTACATATTTAGTATGTAAATATTTTTCCAGACCTTCGGCCGCGGTTAAACGACTCAGAATATTATTTTTCTGCTCTTTGCTCAGTGAAGGTTTACCCCGAACACTTTCTATCCGCTGCTGAAGCCAGCGCTTTTCTTCGGTTTCGGTAATATGCATGTATTCGGTGCCTATGCTGCTGCAATAACTGTCCCGAATAATGTTATAAATTTCCCGTAATGTGGCCTGTTCTGCCCCCACCAGTGAACCGGTACCAAATATTGTATCCAGATCCGCGTCGCTCAATCCATGGTGTTTCAGCTGGAGTTCATCTACCACCGGCATCTGGTGACGCTTTAGAGGATCGATACTGGCATTCTGGTGACCGCGAAAACGATAGGCATTAATTAATTGCAATACCTTGACCTGTTTACGCTCATGTTCGAAGGCAGTTGCATCCAGAGATTTGGCCGCAACAGCCTGAATGCCCCCCTTAAACCGTGTAAGCTGCCTGAACTGTTTCCTGATCGAACTGTGTGCAACATCTTCTACGGACAGGCCATTGACCCTGGGTAAAGTTTCGAAAAACTCACGCCAGTGATTGTCTACCTTATTGGGATTCTTCAGATATATTTCGTACAGGCCTTCTAACCAGGCCGCACTCCCGGCATCCAGTATGGAACTGTTCCACAGCTGCTGCATATTTGTCTTATTTTCTGTCCCCACGCACCGGTTCCATATCTATAATAGTGGTTACTATTGTTACCTATAGCTCATTTTAAAGCTATTTATCATGCATATTAGCAGACACATATATATTACTGTTATGCTCTATCAGATAAAAGTGACACAGACTAAAAAATTAACATCAGCTCTGGCTTATCGATCAGTTAAATGAGTTCTCACATAGATCCCTGACTGGCAGGCTTCCTTTATCAAAAACTACCACTGCTGTCCAGTTAACGCGTCATTCTGGCGAAAGCCAGAATCCATCTACCAGCACAAAATAAAATTATAGCTAAAAGCCGCTCTAAATTGTGGATACCGGCTAAAAGCATGCCGGCATGACGATTATTATCTGATATATTTCTTTGCTGACAGCAAGACTGTTTTCATGTCTTTTAAGTCATGCTAATGTTTTCTACCTTTGCCTGTAATGTTTTGACACTGTTAGTAACATATTAACGGGACTGCAGTGAAAAACTACCTGAATATACCCAACGATTGCAACCAGTCGTTATGCTGCTCGAACAACATCTGCAATGGATAAAATAACGGCTGCGGTAAATTATTCGGATTAAACCACTGCCAGCCAACTGCCAGCTTTTCTGCATTTTGTCCAGACTCAAGATCTGCCAGCACATACAGGGACACAGTATGGTTTCCATCAGAAAAAATATTATTGGTAGAAGGGCCGGACTGGAGAGGGCGAATAGCAACACCGGCTTTTATTTCTGCCAGCCTTATTGCGGCCCGAAATACAGACTCACCCGGGTTCATGAAACCGCCCGGTAACTGCCAGCTGCCATCATCAGGCATTTTGTGCCTTGGCCCGAGCAACAGGCGGCCGTCATGCAGCACCAGACTGGCAACACCGACTCGAGGATTATGCATATAACACCTTATATATTCACCTGGCTGGCAAATGAGATAAGGAGCCTCTGATTAAGTGTCTTTTTTATCATCCCTCTGGTCGAAATGACAAGTTAATCAGAGCTTCCCTAATAAATAAACACTATCAATAGCGCTTTAATTTAAATATAAGAACAGGCCTGGGGTAAGCCTATGGTCACGTCGTGATTACTTTATGCAGGCTAAAAGCGTCCGGACTCGATCAGAGATTCCTCAGAAAATATGAATCATGACGACTAGTCGAACTCAGGCCTCATCTTCCGGTTCAAGACCATGTTTATGAGTATCGTTTATGCGCAATAACAATGAACGAAAGGGTACAACTCGCTCATCCAGATCTTTGATTATTGGGATATATTTAAGATCACCTGTACGCCAGTTGTAGGTTCCATTTTGCATTGCATCCATCATTTCTCTGAGAGAAGACTCCAGCTCATCGATAATCTTGCTGGACGGCGACATATATTCTTCGTCGTATTCGATGGATGCACGCATTTCGTCAACTTCATAGATGGCATCTTTTATCATGGCCACATATTCATCTACTGTTCTTGCACGTCTCATAAATACCTTCTAAATAACCTGTAAAATTATGTTCGCGATCTGCGTTTAGGACGAGCTTTATACGCCATCACTGATTGCATCACAACATCAAACGGAACAGAGTCGATGGAGCCGAATTTTTCCAGTACATCCTGCACCACCTGATGTACATCACTCACCGGTTCTCCTGAATGTCCAGGATCCACTAATTTCTGTAGACCACTGACACCCCCATTCTGCACCCGGATTTCTTTATTATGTGGCAGAGGCCCATCGATTTCACTGATCTTGAACACAAACCTGGTCTGCTTTCTTAACTGATCCAGTAACTGCGCGCAGTCCTTCTGTGCTGCAGGAGACTTACAGCTCGCGCCATGGCGGTCGGCAATGCGAAAAATATGGCCCTGAGGACAGGCACAAAACTGTGAGCAGAGCGCTTTTTCAAACACACAGGGTACGCTGTTAATGCGTTTATAAGCCTGTTTAAACTCATCTTCATCCATTAATCACAAACTACCTTGCATAGATTTATTTTTCATGTTCCATCACGATGGGCTGTTCACGTTTTTCCATCAGCATTTCTTCAGCATGCAGTTTATTGTTAGCAAATATTACCTTGATGGTAGCTGTGTCTGTCTCTGCCTGCTCCATGCGCTGTGTTTTTGCAAATTTCTTAGCCTCTTTAAAGGATTCAAAATCCTGTACGAAATCCAGTTGCTTAAGCAGGGACATCTCTGCATTTTCGATTCTGTAAACATAATATGGCATGGTAATCCGCCTCATCTAAAACCAAGTAAATCAGTCGGGTATTATACCTTGCTGACCGCTACACAGCAAAACCTTACAGGAGAAAGGGCCGATCCAGATCAAATTAAGATATAATTATTTGATAATCCACTATATTACAGGCGAAGTCGAATGGATCCTGAAACATCCAAAGAATACAAAATACTGGTTACACTGCGCCAGGCACTGTCGGGTATCATCCGGGATATCACTCCGGCACCCGGCCAGCGCCATCCACTGAGCGATAGCTCCATGGAAGACATTAAACAGTGCTTCAATCTGATAGCCGCCAGAGAGAAAGAAATTACCGATGAAGCCGGCATGCCCAGCCAGCATCGGCCACGTTATGTTGACGAGAAACCCAAATCCAAAGTCGTTAAACTTCATACCACCAGCAAAAAAGAAGATTAAACAGCGACATTGAAATATAAATTCCTTGAAGGGGACCTGTGGGGAGGAGTATCGGCATCCGCAGTAATGCTGCCCCAGGCCACTGCCTTTGGAATTGCACTCTGGGCACCCTATAGTCAGTCACCTGCACTGGGAGCGATGGCGGGATTAATCACCGCCATCGCCCTGAGTTTTTCCTCTGGCCTGAGCCGGGGCACTACCGGCATGGTGAGTGCTCCGACCGGGCCGACCATGGTACTGGTCAGTGGTGCCCTGATTTCTCTTTCCATAAATGGCTATACAGGCTCCCAGCTAGTCATCCATATTGGATTAATGCTGTTCATCAGCGGCCTGTTACAGATTATCATCGGCCAGTCCAACGGCGGCAAGCTGATCAAGTTCATCCCCTATCCTGTGGTGGCGGGATTCATGACCGGCTCAGCACTGTTAATGATTCACTCTCAGATCAACATGCTGGAGCTAACCGATATTGGACATGCATTCAGCCACCAGCTCTGGATACCCTGGCTAACGGCGCTGATCACCTTTGCCGGAATGTCTCTTATTCCACGCTGGCTACCGAAAATACCAGGCACCATTTCCGGGCTGATCGCAGGCTCACTGAGCTTTCATCTGCTCAACCATCTGGCCCATTTCAGTTATCCGCAGCAGTGGGTGGTCGGGCAACTTCCTAAACTCTCAAGCCTCCAGCTGGTCATCCCTGCATCACTGGACAACATTGCCTGGCACATAATCCTGCCGGTGAGCCTGGCACTGGCGGTGTTATCTTCGCTGGACAGCCTGCTGACATCTGTCCTGGTTGATGCAGCCACCGGTGAACGACACCAGGCCAAGCGCGAATTAACGGGGCAGGGAGTCGGGCAAATGCTAGCAGCCCTGTTTGGAGGCGTAGCCGGTGCTGGCACTACGGGTGCTTCTCTGGTTGCCGTAAATAGCGGAGGCCGATACTGGGCCTCCATAGTTACAGCCCTGATTATTCTGCTCATCATTCTTGCCCTGGGGCCCATTGCCGCCCTGCTGCCGATCAGTGTACTGGCTGGAGTTATTCTGCATGTTGCCATTCTGGGCATGCTGGAACGGGATATCCTGCTCTGGCTGAAACGCCGCACAAGCCGGATGGACGCATTGACGGCACTGCTGGTAACGGGAGTGACCATCGCTTATGACCTGATGGTGGCTGTTGGTTTTGGTGTAATGTTATCGGTTTTGATGTTTTTGCGATCGCAGATTTTGTCACCGGTGATCCATCGTCAATCGAATATAAAACAACATCCATCTTTACGCCGACGCCCCGAAGAACAGCGTAATCTTCTCGATAAACACGCTGACCAGATCTTGATTTATGAACTCAAGGGAAACCTGTTTTTTGGTACGGTCGATCATCTGTTCGTGCAATTCAGTTTAGATGTACAGCATCCTCAGCAAATTATCCTGGATATGGCCAGGGTGCAGCAGGTCGATTTAACCGCTGTGAGGATGCTGCAACAGATGGCTGAACGATTAAAGGCTGCCGGAGGCGAACTAATTTTCACCAATGTTCGTCGAGGTAAAGGCCTGAGTCCTAAAGTTGAAAAAACCCTGCGCCAGATCAGCCCTCATCACAGCGGGGACTACCCTGTCAAAACCTTTATTGATGCCGATGAAGCTATCGAATACGCAGAAAACCGACTGCTGAAACATTTAGGCGAAGAGATCAGTGAACACCAGAGAGTGGAACTGGAAGACAGCAGCCTGCTGCATGGGCTGCCTTCTGAAAGCATTCAAATACTCAATCAGGTTCTCAAACCGCTCACTTTAAAATCTGGCGAAATGCTGTTCCATATTAATGATATGGGCAAGGAGCTTTACATCGTACTGGAAGGCGAAGTGGACATACTCCTGCCCTATGGCAAAGGCCACTATAAACGGTTATCGAAATTTGGTGCCGGTGCCTTTTTTGGTGAAATTGCCTTCCTCAAACCCGGCCCGAGAACGGCCGATGCCAAGGCCATGAGCGACACAGAACTGGTAATGCTCACTCGCAAGGGCTTTCAGCAACTCAGGGAACAATATCCTGAAACGGCTGTTAAACTGCTGATGCGCCTGGGGCGAGAACTCAGCGACCGATTGCGCTGGTCCGATGCCGAACTACGTCGTCTGGCGGAATAGCATTTAGAAGGATTTAAAAAAATATGTCCGCAAATGCACGCAAATAAACGCTAATGCTTTATTTGTGCGCCTTTGGCCCACAAACCATAATTGCTTTTGATTTTATTCGCGTTGACGTGCATGGATGCACTAATGTCGCAACTGCATGGATGCATTAGAGCGACCATTTGCGTGCATTTGCGGATAAATTTATTGCTTTTAATTTTTCCAGCAAATTAACTTAGTTAACGGGCAGTTTTTCCCTGAGTTTATCGCGATCGAACCACCAGTTTCCTTCTTCCACAATGGCGTTTAGTATCATACCCATACGCGGCAGAAATACTGCAGGGTCTTTCAGCCCCAGTTTTTCCATCCAGAAATCCAGAGCTTCCTGGGATTTCACGTCGCCATGTCGCTGGGCGACTTTAGCAATCAGGTTGGTGGTGAGGAAACTCAGGCTCTTGTGTTTCTCATCATCACAACGCAGGCCAACGATGTAATGGGCCGTAACCGCCGCCACGGCAGCACCATCGGAAGAATCAGGTGTTTCATCAACGATATAGTTCATCATCACGATAGTCTGCTCAGGATCAATCGGGTAAGTTACCGATAACCATACTCCATGCGCCAGAGCCACAATTGATGCTGGCTGATCAGTCTGATACAGGATATCACAGGCTTCCACCGCTTCAGGCCAGGATTCATTATCAACAAATATCTCAAAGGCCTGTTTACCGGTATTCCAGGCTTCTTCGTTGCGATTCAGGCCGAGCAGCGCATTGGACTGCTCCAGTAAAATTTTAGCCCGGTCGACCGCTGTTGCAGTAGCTGGTAATGCGGCCAGGTGCTGTTCGGCTTCGGCCAGCTGCTGCTCTAAAAATTCATGGGCTTTGGCATCATCGGATGCTTCTATGATCCCGGTTTCAGATTTGATACTTTTTTCTTCAGACATAATTCGCTACTTAATTGCTTGAAGTTAGCTTTTTACAGATAAGCTAACCAGGTTTCAACACACTTATATTGGGGTAGATCCCGTAAATTCTAGTTACTGGCCTGAGAAACTACCGTCACCTGCACTTCCATCTCAGCCAGCCTTTGCTCAGCCCCGGATTTGCTTTCATCATCCAGTTCAATCTTAGCCAGCAGCTCCCGAGCCTGCTGAACCAGCATAATCTGTTGCTCCGGCACAAAAATCTGCATTGCCATACGCAGATTGTCGACCGATTCACTGAGCAGCACCCGTACCAGATCATCTGCCACGATGGGGCTGTCTGGCCGGAGCAGGTCTGCCACCAGTGGATATTCCAGCAGGGCAAAATGGGATTCCCTGGCTTTTTCTTCATTCTCCAGCTTGGACTGAGCCTGGAAATCCTGACCCACGCCTTTCCACATGGCCTGCATAATTGAAGCCAGCAGGCGTTTTATCATTGTTTTTATTTCTCCCTGATCACCGGCCAGACCGGAGCACTGCTCATAACTCTTATCCAGTAACTCCTTCAGTTTCAGCACCACATCGGCATCCGTATTTGCATCAAGCTCTAACGCCTGCTGCACCAGATCACGGAAATGGTTCATGAATTCATCAACTTCTTCAGCATCCTGCTTACGAGCCTGGATTATGTCTATTTCTGAAATCTCAGCCTCTGCAAACAACGGATTCTGGTATTTTCGTCTAAGATGGCGTTCTCTGACCCCGGGATTAGTACTGAACATCAGGCAGCCTCCTGTAAAGCACGGTCAATCACCGCTGCAATCACCTGCTCTTCGATTGGAAAAGGCAGGGTTTCATATACATGGGCTTTGGCCAGCAAACGTTCCAGCTTGTCTCGTTGCTCCAGCTCATAGAATACGATGACTCGTGTATTGGGCATACGCTCCACCGTCGCCATCAAGGACTCAAGGCTGCTGGTACGGTCCCGGAAATCACTCTGATAATTGAATTCCGCCACGATCACGGAAGGCTGCCTCTTTTTAAGCAATTTAATGGCCTTGCGCATACTGTCCGCTCGCTGCACTTCAAAGCCTCTGGACCGATACAGGCTGGAAAAATCCGGATAGCCGCCTAATTCTACTATCGAAAGCAGCATCTGCTGGTCTGCCATAATTCAGGGTCTCATTCTAAGCTAGCTGCACATTATATCAGTCTGGGCATGGTCGGGTGCATGATCAACCACATAAAATTTTTTACAACACAATCAACAGTTTGCAATTACTCCGCTTCTCTATAGAGGCATTTGATACTATAGTAGGCATATATCCAGAATCACTCCACATGAATACCACAGACCTCATCAAGCAACTCTCAGAACAACTTAACATCAGCCGAGCTGAGGCTCGCCGTATGTTGAAGCAGGAGCTGTCTGCTCTCAGCCAGCAGTTGTCCGAGGGTAAAAATGTAATTATTCGTGGATTTGGCACCCTGGGCTTAAGAAATATTCGCGCCAGCAAGAAAACCCCTGATCCAGGACAAACAGTATTTTTCAGAGCGTCACAGAAACTCAAGTCCATAGTTCGCCCCTGGAGACCCTGATGACTGAACACATCTATGAAAGCGCTATACGCGAGCAGATTGCTAAACACTCCACGGACAGTAAAAAAGAGCTACAGCAATTCTCTGGACAGTTATTCGATACCATCAGCCAGGCTCTGTTACAGGATGGCCATGTGCGTATCCACCAGTTTGGCAGCTTCAAACTCAACTGGGCCAAAGAACGCCGTGGTCGACACCCCAGAACCGGGGCACCCCTGCTTATTCCGGCACAACCTCGTATCAGTTTCACACCAGCCAAAGCTTTAAAAGACCAGGTAAATATGAAACCCGAGGCTGTTAAACCAGCAATATCGCCCTTAACGCCTGTTATTGATGACAGTAGCAAAACCAGGAAGCAAAACAAATCTGCACCACCAGAGGCACCACAAACGGGTATTATTAATGCACCTGCACTCCCACAAGCAAAGCCTTCCACTGGAAATGTTGAACAGAACATTCCTCGCCCTGCAGTCAAAGCCGAACGAGTATTAGTCCTTAAGCGCCGGACAGCACTGGCAGCTTCCATCATTGTCGCCCTTATTGCTGCTGTGTTGATCTGGCCAGGCGACAAAAATGATGTCCGCTCAGTCCTGGAACCTGTTGCGATACCTGATTTGATTCATTCCAGCAGTCAAAGCCTTATTACCAATAATCATGTTGCAGCATCAGCGCAAACCGATGACATTGAAGACCAGCTTTTGTCAGAACTTACACTATCCATCGATAAAGCTACTACAAAAGACGCCTCTACCCAACAACATAACAATGCACAAATCCCAGAGTCCTTTTTCCATGAACAAGCCCATAAACTGGTTGCTGGTGACAGTTTGTGGCGTTTATCCCGCAATCACTACACCAATCCTTTTTACTGGCCCCACATCTATCAAGCCAATCATTCAAAAATCGACAACCCACATAAACTTAAGCTCGATAGCTACATCCAGCTCCCTGCTATGCATGGACTACCAGAGAATCTCACCCCAGAAGACCGTCGCAGTATCGCCGAAGGCTATTTTCTCGTGTACCAGTATCTCAAGAAAACTAACAGAGCCTTCCCATACTATGCATTGCTAGGGGTCAACAAATTTGACCCTGCGGTAATTCAAAAACATATTTCTGAAATTGATGAACAGGACTGGCAAAGCTTCCAGCTGGCCAGCAACTAAAGGCAGGATCATGGCAGGCAAATTAATCGAACCCAAAGTTATCACCGATTTCAATAACAAACCTGTGTGTATTTTGCCAACTGGTTTTTATTTTGATGATCATCGCTGGGAAATGATCTGGCAACGATTCGATGCCAAAGGTGAATCGCTCACTATGGAAGATTTAAGGCAACTGTTTCCTGATGAAGAAACCTTACGGGTTCCTGAGCTGGTACAGACCGGTGAAATGACTGTTAAGAAACCCTGATCAAGTCCTGATTGTTTTACACTGACTAAATCCAACAGGACTTAATCAGGAGCACCTTATTAAGCCCAACGTATTTTTTTGTGACTTGCGTCACACTCATTGGTTGATGGGGATATTTCCTGTTATATAAATCATCTTTTAAGCAATAATCAACTTATGTGATGATTTTATGAATTATAAAAAACACTGCATGCCTGTAATAACAGTGCAGCCAAATATGACCAACCTACAATAAACACGTCCCGTCACAGAACTTTTATATTTATTCATTAATAATTTCAGCATTGGCACGCTGAAATTTGTTTTTTCATTAAAAATAATTGAACAAAAAAATTTCAGGTTTCGTGAATATGAATAACTCAATTGAAATAAGCTGTTCCCTGACAATCAAAAACATTCTGTGTGAAGCATTGAAAAATTATGCTTCACAGGCCCTGCATCAGGACAACATTCATCAGCAGAAGGCACGTCAGGAAATCCTTAATACTGTCAATAGAATAGAAGAGCATTATTCAGACCGTTTAAGTAATATTATTATCAATCGCAGTCTGACACCGGAATACACAGAAGCCATTAATTACCATTATGACAACATTCAGAAACAACTGAATGTCTGTGTCAACGAACAGCGTCGCTTAATGCTTAAATTATTGAAGGGCAAATCCACCAAAACGATTGAACTGGACGAGGCCCTGAACAGAGACAAAATTTTCTGATCAAGTCATGATTGCATTATGCTGGTTAAAAAAGCGTCCAGATTTCCCCTGCTTTCGTTGCAATAGAACAAAATCCCGACTCACTTCGTGAAAAGTCTATACCCTTTTATCCCAGCCTGAACTCAACCAGGCTCAACCAGATCCTCCCTGGAAAACCTCTGAACTAATCCGGATACCCATACTAAACACACTCGTCCCTCTCTTCAGACCCATAAAAACGTTATAATCGCTCTCTGTTGCATTATTGCAGGTATTTAAGGGGCATATAAATATGAACTGGTGGGGAAAACTGATCGGCGGCGGCCTGGGTTTTATGATGGGTGGGCCGCTGGGCGCAATAATGGGTGCAGCCTTTGGCCATCAGTTCGACAAGGGCTTGCATCATCAGGGCCATCAGATACCTCCCAGTGATACCCAGCGCACCCAGGCTGCCTTTTTCACCGCCAGTTTTTCGGTGATGGGCCATATTGCCAAAATCGATGGACAGGTATCCAGAAGCGAGATCCAGCTGGCCGAACAGGTCATGAATCAGATGCAGCTAACAGCAGATCAACGCACAGCTGCCATCAACCTGTTTAATGAAGGCAAACAACTGGATTTTCCACTGGACGATGTGCTGCAACAATTTCGTAAAGAATGCCATCGGCGCACCAATCTTTTGCAAATGTTCATGGAAATCCTTATATCTACTGCGCTGGCAGATGGTCATATAGATACCACCGAACAGTCGGTCATCGTTCACATCGGTGAACAGCTTGGCTTCGATACAGCGACCATCCGGCAGCTAATTCAAATGGTGGAAGCACAACAACATTATGTTAACCGTCCTGCAAAAGGCCGTGCCACCCTGAACGATGCCTATAAAGTACTGGGCATTACCGAAGACATCAACGATAGCGATCTTAAAAAAGCCTATCGACGGCTGATGAGCCAGCATCACCCTGATAAGCTGGTCGCCAAAGGCCTGCCAGAAGAGATGCTTAAACTGGCCACTGAAAAAACCCAGGAAATCAAAGCTGCCTATGAACAAATCAAGCATTCACGTGGCATGCACTAAGGTGCCACTGATTAAGTC
>CBDULX010000065.1:0-14457 GCA_965368175.1 uncultured Gammaproteobacteria bacterium
AGAGTTGTGACCTCCGATCGGAATGAGGCTTTTATAGAATCCGGTGTCGAGATCCCATATGAAACATCGACCTCCAGCGGCGCCACCCAGATAGCTTTCAAGAAAGCGGTTCTCAGCATCAAGGTAACCCCACAGATCACACCCGATGATCGTGTAATACTGGATTTGCAGGTCAACAAGGATGCAGTAGGCGAATTCTTTGGTGATGACCAGGTGCCCAGTATCGATACCCGTGAAGTAAAGACCCAGGTTCTGGTTAATAATGGCGATACGGTTGTTCTGGGTGGCGTCTATGAAAGCGCCATCGCAGATGAACTCGACAAGGTACCCTTCCTCGGCGACTTACCCCTGATCGGTTCATTGTTCAGGCATTCCTTTAAAAGTGACCAAAAAGCCGAACTATTAATATTTGTAACACCCAAAATTCTGAAAGAAGGTATGTCGCTTTAAGGTGGCTGAACAGAGGTATATCATTGTATGAATAAATCGACCCTTATCCTACTTGGACTACTCGCTGCACCCTGGATACTGTCATGTTCTGGTGATATTGATGGCTTTACCGGAAAAGACAGTTCATCAAGCAATAGCAATATAATTTCTGCTGGTAACTTCTCTGTTGGCTTTAACCCAGCCTCTGTTGCTGTAATTAAATTCACTACATTACCAGTAGGTAACATAGTACCCTGTACCGGATTTGATAGCTTCACCGGTGGGCTTACATCAACTATCACCGTTACTGCAGGCGACAAAGATAATGCCCTGGTTTCTTCTGGCACTGTTTATATTGATATACAGTATGGGAATCTGGACCAAACATCCTGCCAGCTGCAAAACGGTGAGTGCTCAGTCCAATGGACCGGTAGTTTAGATCTTGATAACATGGTATTTGGGGCAGCAACATTAGACCCCAATCCAACCTTTGATTGCACCAACAATGGGAATGGCAGTATAGACCTACTCAACTCTGTGACAGTATGGACTTATGGCATAGAAAACTTTTATGATAATAACCATGATGGCTACCTCTCCGGTACTGAGGTATTTACGGATAGCGACGAACCTTACCTCGATTTAGACGATAATAATGTCTATAATTCCGCAATAGATGATCTGTCAAGCGCTGATACAGATGGAGTCCATTCTGGTCCCAATAATGTTTATGATGGCCCCTATTGCGATTCCACCACTAGAATAGACTGTGGTGGTGCCAACCTGATTCCAATTTACACTAAGTCATATTTAATTATTGCCGAATAGCCTTTAAAAAATAATCAGTAGAACTTGTAAACTGTATGTTGCTACAAAACAGGCTATTCCTAATCGGCCCCATGGGTGCGGGTAAAACCACCATGGGGCGTCAGCTCTCCCGAAAATTACACCTTCAGTTTTTCGATAGCGATCGCGTTATCGAAGAACACACCGGCGCGGACATTCCCCTGATTTTCGAACTGGAAGGCGAAGAGGGTTTTCGGAAACGGGAACAGGAGGTCATCGATGAGCTCACTCAAATACCTAACATCGTGCTGGCCACCGGTGGCGGCGCTATTCTTAAACCGGAAAACCGCGAACACCTGAAAAACCGGGGCCTGGTGATTTATTTGCACAGCGATATCAGTCATCTGCTGGAACGAACCAAGCACGATAAAAACCGACCCCTGCTGCAAACCGCCGATCCGGGCAGAAAGTTACGGGAATTGATGGAAGCCCGTGAACCTTTATACCGGGAAACCGCCGATATTGTGATAAATACCGGTGAAAAGTCGATTCGTTCAGTAATTAACGTTATCCTAGGCCGGTTGAAGCAATTTCAGGACAAGCAGGATACATGATTACCTTGAACGTTGATCTGGGTGAGCGCAGTTACCCGATTTACATCGGCCCCAGATTACTGGGGCAGAAACAGTTACTAACCCAGCACATTCCCGGCAACAGCGCTTTAGTCGTTACCAACGAAACGGTGGCGCCCCTCTACCTGGAAAAAGTAACCGCCAACCTGGACGGTTATAAAACCAAAACTCTGGTGTTGCCCGATGGTGAAGAATATAAAAACCTGGACACCCTAAACACCATTTACGATTGCCTGCTGTCCAACCGCTTCGATCGCAATAGCACGCTGATTGCCCTGGGTGGCGGGGTCATCGGCGATATTACCGGCTTTGCCGCCGCCAGTTATCAGCGCGGCATACACCTGATCCAGATACCCACCACCTTACTCTCCCAGGTCGATTCATCGGTGGGTGGAAAAACCGCGGTCAACCATCCACTGGGCAAGAACATGATTGGCGCTTTTTACCAGCCGCGAGCGGTGATTGCCGATATCGACACCCTGCATACCCTGGATGACCGCCAGCTCAGTTCCGGCATCGCCGAAGTGATTAAATACGGGCTGATTCGTGACCCGGAGTTTCTGCAATGGCTGGAAACCAATATCGATAAACTGGTCAACCGCAACACCATTGCGCTGGCCTATGCCATCGACCGCTCCTGCAAAAACAAGGCTAAAGTGGTGGCCGCCGACGAAAAAGAAACGGGCCAGCGCGCCCTGCTTAATCTGGGCCATACCTTTGGCCATGCCATCGAAACCGGGATGGGATATGGCAAATGGTTGCACGGCGAAGCCGTGGCCAGCGGCATGATCATCGCAGCCCGGCTGTCTCAAAAGCTGGGCTGGATTAAACAGGTCGATGTCGAGCGGGTAATTGATTTAATTGAACGAGCCAATCTGCCGGTAACTGCACCGTCAAAAATGACCCCGGAGCAATTTATCGACCTGATGTCGGTGGATAAAAAAGTCTCCGACGGAGTGCTTAAACTGGTACTCTACAAAGCGCTGGGGCAAGCGGTAATCACCTCAGACTACACACTGGATGTACTTAAAGAGGCTATCGCCGAAAGTTATTAATATGCAACACGGATACGACCTGAATAATCTGGCCCCCTATGCCTGCAGTGAACATAACTCGCGGGGCCGCCAGTTCGACGAACCGCCCCCCGTGCATCGAAATCATTACCAGCGCGATCGCGACCGGATTATTCACTCTGCCGCCTTCCGCCGACTGGAATACAAAACCCAGGTGTTCGTTAACCACGAAGGCGACCTGTTCCGCACTCGCCTGACACACTCACTGGAAGTCTCCCAGATTGCACGCTCCATTGCACGAGAACTCCAGCTTCATGAAGACCTGACTGAAACAATTGCCCTGTCACACGATTTAGGCCATGCGCCTTTTGGTCATGCCGGGCAGGATGCGCTTAATAAGTGCATGAAAAACTTCAACGGTTTTGAGCATAATTTACAGTCATTGCGGGTAGTGGATGAGCTGGAAGAAAAATACGCCGAATTTCAGGGCCTCAACCTCACCTTCGAATCCCGCGAAGGCATACTTAAACATTGCTCGCCTAAAGATGCCCATAAGCTGGGTGAGCTAGGCCAGCGTTTTCTGGAACGCAATCAGCCCGCTCTGGAAGCCCAGGTCTGTGATCTGGCCGATGAAATTGCCTACAACAATCATGATATTGACGATGGCCTGCGTTATGGCATGATTAGCCTGTCGCAACTAATGGACATCCAGCTGTTTCGAGAACAGTACGACAAAGTGGATGCACTATATCCAGGCCTGAGCGAACGTCGGCAGATACATGAAATTATCCGCCGCATGATCAATGTGATGGTCGTTGACCTGATTGAAACCAGTCGCAGCGATATCCAGAATCTAAACCCGCAACAGCCGGACGATGCTCGCCAGCATGAACATTACCTGATTCGATTCAGTGATGAACTGTTACAGAAAAACCTCGAGATGAAGCGTTTTTTACGACAATACCTGTATCGCCATTATCAGGTCCACAGGATGACCCGAAAAGCCGAAAAAGTCATAAGCTCATTATTTGATGCTTTCATGGAAGACCCTCAGGTATTGCCGCCCGAAGCCAGGAGACACTGCGACAAACTCAGCGAGCGTGACAGGGAACAGGGCATGGCCCGAGGTATAGCCGATTACATTGCCGGCATGACCGATCGCTATGCAATTGTTGAATTTGAGAGGATATTCAACCCAAGACAGTTATCATTTGCTAATCTGTTACCCTGAACCAGAAGTTTCAGATTCGGGTTTTATAATTACAATAAATAAACTTTTACTGAACAACTTTAATTAAATTTATTTTTTATTTTCACATTCAGATGAACAGATGACTGATACTCGATGGCGAAACAGGACATAGCAAGCACCTCATCCAGCAACCTGGCTTTGAACAGCCGGACCATGAAGGCACTGGGCCTGAAACAACAGCCTTTTACCTCGGCCCTCCTGTCTGACAAAACCTTTTATACCGACAGCATACTCAATAAACAGTTTGAAACCATAAAACACCATTTACAGTTCAGTGACCTGATCCTGATCGTCGAGGGGGTACTGGGCAGCGGTAAAACTATTCTGTTCCGTCGCCTGTTCCATCTGGATATTGCCAGCCTGTATCTGATGCCGATACAGGCCGAAGCCACCGACACACTGGTACAGCTGCAGCAGAAAATGACCATCCATATGCAGAACCAGGGCAATGCCAATTATCTGGATGACAACCTGAAGAACCTGCAGGTATTTGACCAGACACCTGTGCTGATCATCGATGACGCGCACGTACTCAGTGATAACACCCTGCAGGAATTACTGCGTTACAAACAACAACTGGCAACTGAAAAACAGATCCAGTTAAAACTGCTGCTGCTGGCCAATAAAGGCATGGCCAAAACACTGGAACACATCAGCGACCTGGAACATAGCCAGCTCTATGTTCAGGAAATGCCCAAATTCAACACCAAACAAATACTGGCATTCATTGCCCACCGCATGAAACTGGCCGGTGCCGAATCCCTGCCTCAGCTAAATGATGCCAGCCTGAAGAAACTGGCCAAAAAAACCGAAGGTATTCCGGCTGTCGTGATGTCAGAAGCCACCAGGTTAATCAACGGCCAGAGCGGCATTAAATCTATAGCCTCGCTGAAGCTACCCTCTCGCTCTGTGCTAACTGGCACAGCACTGATTGTTCTACTCGCTATAGCTGGCTGGTTTATCTACCCGATATTCAATCCACAAATGGCCGACATATCGAGTCTATTTCCACTGACTGACGAGCCCATACCCGCGCCAAAAGTAGAGCCACTGGGTCAGCCTGCACCAAAAGATAAACCGGTAGCTCCGACGTCAAAAGAAAAGCCGTCAACCTTGCCAGCTAACCAACCTGAAACACTGGCGCAGCCTGAGCCATTGCCAGATAGCAAACCCTTGCCAGCTCCCCAACCTGAAACACTGGCGCAGCCGAAGCCATTGCCAGCGCCACTACCTGAGCCAATCGTTCAGACAACGCCGGAAGATAAACCGGTAGCTCCGACGCCAAAAGAAAAGCTCGTGGTCGTTGCACCTACTGTAAAACCACCCATAGTAAAAACACCACCCAAACAGACACCCAATATTATTAAAGACCCTGCCTTAAAAGCCCTGGCAAATATGGGCGTCAAGGATCACAACTGGTTATTACAACAAAATAAAAACTACTGGACCCTGCAGGTACTGGGTGCCAGAGACCCTCAAACCCTGGTGAATTTTATGCAGACCCATCATCTTGAGCAGGATACGGCCTGGTACAGGACAAAGCTCAATAATGAAGACTGGTATGTGCTGGTGCACCGTTTCTATACCGACCGGGACATTGCCCGCAATGCCATCAGCCGACTGCCTGCACCAGTGCGACAGGCCCGTCCATGGGTTCGCAGCCTGGATTCCATTCAAAAAGCCATGAACTGATCTATGACGGTATGTCTAAAGACCAATGCCACTACCCCAGTATGAGTATTTGAACATCTGTCCTTAGAAGGGTAAAATTTCACCCCTTTTGCCCGGCGGAAGTATAATGTCGGCATGACCCTTGATATCGCTACGGTATGACTTTATGAGTAACAGAATCCCAAGCTCTGGATTGTATAAATCAAAATTTGAGAAAGATTCCTGCGGTTTTGGCCTGATCGCCCAGATGGACGACAAAGCCAGTCACTGGCTGCTGGAAACCGCCGTTCACGCTCTGGCACGCCTGACCCATCGAGGTGCTATTGCCGCCGATGGCAAGTCCGGGGATGGCTGTGGATTACTCATCAAGAAACCCGATAGTTTTCTGCGTACCCTGGCCGCTGAATCCAGTATTGACCTGGCCGACATCTATGCATCCGGCCTGATATTCCTGAATCAGGATGCCAGACTGGCAGATGCCGGCAAAAAAGAACTGGAAAACCAGCTCGGCCTGTTAGGCCTGGATGTCGCCGGCTGGCGTCAAGTTCCGATTAATCCCGATGCCTGTGGCGAAGAATCCCTGCGTACGCTGCCCAATATCATGCAGATTTTCATCAATGCGGCCGATGGCATGGACCAGGACACCCTGGAACGCAAGCTGTATGTGGCCCGTCGTCGCACAGAGATTTCTCTGGAATCCACCGATGACATGTTCTACGTACCCAGCCTGTCATCACGCCTGATGTCTTATAAAGGTCTGGTCATGCCGGAAAATTTACCGGTTTTCTATCAGGACCTGAACGATCCGCGGCTGGAAACCGCCATCTGTGTATTTCATCAGCGCTTTTCCACCAATACCTGGCCGCAGTGGCGCCTGGCTCAGCCCTTCCGTTACCTGGCACATAATGGTGAAATTAACACCATCCAGGGCAACCGCAACTGGGCGAAGGCTCGAGCCTTTAAATTTCACAGTGAGCTGTTACCGGAACTGGATACCATCCGTCCATTAGTCAATATGTCCGGTTCCGACTCCAGCTCCATGGACAACATGCTGGAAGCCATGATGGCCGGCGGTGTCAGTGTATTTCGTGCCATGCGACTGCTGGTGCCACCGGCCTGGCAAAATATTGAAAACATGGATGCGGATTTACGCGCTTTCTATGAATTCAATTCCATGCACATGGAACCCTGGGACGGCCCCGCCGGTATCGTACTCACTGACGGTCGACATGCCTGCTGCACCATGGACCGTAACGGCCTGCGCCCTGCCCGATATGTGATCACCAAAGACCGCCACATCACACTGGCCTCGGAAATAGGTGTATACGATTACCAGCCAGAAGATGTGGTGGCCAAAGGCCGTTTGAAACCCGGTGAAATGATCGCCGTGGACACCGAATCCGGCAATATTCTATATCCGTCCGACATAGATAATCTTCTGAAAAAGGCCCAGCCCTATCGTAAATGGCTGAGCAACAACTGCCAGCACCTGGTGTCTGACATTCAGGACGAGCCAATGACCAGCTCGCCCATGAGCAAGGACCTGCTGAAAACTTACGAAAAACAGTACCTGGTCAGCTTCGAGGAACGGGACCAGGTGATTCGGGTACTGGCTGAATCGGGCCAGGAAGCCGTCGGCTCCATGGGCGATGACACGCCATTCCCGGTACTGTCCACCCAGCAACGCTCATTGTTCGACTACTTCCGACAGCAGTTTGCACAGGTCACGAATCCACCCATCGATCCGATCCGTGAAGCTGTGGTCATGTCGCTGGAAACCTGTCTGGGTAAAGAACGTAATCTGTTCCAGGAAAGCGCTGAACACGCCAATCGCCTGATTATCAGCTCTCCCGTCATGTCTGAAGGCAAGTTCCGCAAGCTGATGAGCCTGGACGATGAGCACTATAGTCATGAAATCATCGACCTCTGTTTCGACGGCAACATCAATTTAAAAACGGCCCTCCAGCAGATATCCGATCAGGCATGTACTGCGGTAAAAAATGGCAAGGTCATCATCGTTCTGTCGGACCGTAATATAGCCAGTGACAAACTGATGGTTCATGCCCTGCTGGCGACCGGTGCCGTACATCACCGATTGATACAGGAAGGCCTGCGCTGCGATGCCAATATCATTGTGGAAACCGCAACCGCTCGCGACCCGCACCATTTCGCCGTGTTAATAGGTTATGGCGCCACGGCCATTTACCCCTACCTGGCCTACGAAGTACTGCAGGATATGATCAGCACCCAGGAACTTCCCGCCGATGCCAGGCCCTCCGATGTGGGCGACAAATACCGAAAGGGTATTAACAAGGGGCTGTTTAAAATCACCTCCAAGATGGGCATATCCACCATCGCCAGTTATCGCGGAGCCCAGTTATATGAAATCGTCGGCCTGCACGATGAAGTGGTCGACATCTGTTTCACTGACACCACCAGCCGTGTTCAGGGCACCGACTTCTCAGATATCGAAGCCGATACTCGCGCACTCACCAAACTGGCGTTCAATAATCGTAAACAAACCACCCAGGGCGGTTTACTGAAATACGTTCATGGGGGTGAATATCACGCCTATAACCCGGATGTCATCCAGACCCTGCATACTGCGGTACGCTCAGGTAAGTACGACGATTACCTGAAATACGCCAATATTGTGAATGAACGTCCGGCGACCACCCTGCGCGATATGTTCCAGCTGAAAAAGGGCCTCACCCCCATCAGCATCGACGAAGTTGAACCTGTAGAAAGTATTTTCAAAAGATTCGACTCTGCCGCCATGTCTCTGGGCGCTCTGTCACCGGAAGCCCACGAAGCCCTGGCTGTGGCCATGAACACCCTGGGGGGTCGCTCAAACTCCGGTGAAGGCGGTGAAGACATGGCCCGCTTCAACACCCTCAAAATGTCCAAGATCAAACAGGTCGCCTCCGGCCGTTTTGGCGTCACCCCTCATTACCTGGTGAACGCCGAGGTGCTGCAGATTAAGGTAGCCCAGGGTGCAAAACCCGGTGAAGGTGGCCAGTTACCTGGCCACAAGGTGGACAAGATGATTGCCACCCTGCGCTATGCCACGCCGGGTGTCGCATTAATTTCACCGCCGCCGCATCACGATATTTACTCCATCGAAGACCTGGCTCAGCTGATTTACGACCTGAAACAGGTCAATCCGCAGGCCCTGGTTTCCGTAAAACTGGTGGCAGAAGCCGGAGTTGGCACCATAGCCGCCGGTGTGGCCAAGGCTTATGCCGATTTGATCACCATCTCAGGTTATGACGGTGGCACCGGCGCCAGCCCCCTGACCTCGGTACGCTATGCCGGCTCACCCTGGGAGCTGGGCCTGACCGAAACCCACCAGACCCTGCGCGCCAATGACCTGCGGGACAAGGTTCGCCTGCAAACTGACGGGGGCCTGAAAACCGGCCTGGATGTGGTTAAAGCCGCTATCCTGGGCGCTGAAAGCTTCGGCTTTGGCACCGGCCCCATGGTGGCCCTGGGCTGTAAATACCTGCGCATCTGTCACCTGAACAACTGCGCCACCGGTATTGCCACTCAACATAAAGTACTGCGCATGGAACATTTCATCGGCGAAGCAGAAATGGTGATGAACTTCTTCCGTTTCATCGCCCAGGAACTTAGGCAATGGATGGCGCAACTGGGTATATGCAAACTGGAAGACCTGATCGGTCGTACCGACCTGCTGGAAGCCCTGCCCGGCGTTACCAGCAAGCAACAGAAGCTGGACCTTAGCCAGATTCTGTCTGACGGTGACGTGCCCGCTGACAAACCTCAGTTCTGCGTAGAACCCCACAACGTACCTTTCGACAAGGGTGAGCTGGCCGAACAGATGGTAAGGGACGCCTTACCGGCCATCGAAGCCAAATCCGGGGGTGTATTCAGCTACCAGGTGCGTAACATCCATCGATCTATTGGTGCCCGCCTGTCCGGTGAAATTGCCAGACGCCATGGTAACCAGGGCATGGCCGATAATCCCATTACCCTTAAACTCACCGGCACCTGTGGTCAGAGCTTCGGTGTATGGAATGCCGGCGGCCTGAATATGCACCTGGAAGGGGATGCTAACGACTACGTCGGTAAAGGCATGACCGGTGGCCAGCTGGAGATTACACCGCCCAAAGGCAGCAGTTTTGCCAGTCAGGAGAGCACCATTATTGGTAATACCTGCCTCTATGGTGCTACCGGTGGCACCCTGTATGCCGCTGGCCTGGCGGGTGAGCGCTTCGGTGTACGCAACTCAGGCGCCAAAGCTGTCGTCGAAGGCATCGGCGACCACGGTTGTGAGTACATGACCGGCGGTGTGATTACTGTGCTGGGTAAAACCGGCATCAACTTCGGCGCAGGTATGACCGGCGGCTTCGCCTTTATAATGGATGATGACAACAGCTTTGTGGACCGTTACAACCACGAATTGCTGGATATCCACCGTCTCAGCACCGAGCGTATGGAGCAGCATCAAAAGTATCTGTTCAACAACATCAGGGACTACGTAGAAGCCACGGGCAGTGCCTGGGGTCAAAAAATTCTGGATGAATTTGATGAACATGTGGGTAAATTCTGGCTGGTCATACCCAAAGCGACCGACCTGGATTCATTACTTGATACCCTGATGGATGCGGCTTAAAGCGTTTACCACAGAGCCTCAAAGCATTTATGCACCCGAAGGGGGTACAAGCCCTTTGGGTACACAGAGTTGCTGGATATTAAACGGTCAGCGCTTGCTGGCCGTTTATTCTTACATAATTAAAAAAACTCTGTGCTCTCTGTGTCTCTGCGGCTAACATATCACCCATGGCTGGCCGAATTCCCCAACAATTTATCGATGACCTGCTAAACCAGGCAGACATTATCGATGTTGTCGATTCCCGAGTGGCCCTGAAAAAGCGCGGCAAGGAATACATAGCCTGCTGCCCCTTCCATAACGAAAAAACCCCGTCCTTCACCGTCAGCCAGAACAAACAGTTTTACCACTGCTTTGGATGTGGTGCCCATGGCACTGCCCTGGGTTTTATTATGGAATATGAACGGCTGGACTTCGTGGATGCCGTTGAAGCTCTGGCCGCCGAATACCATGTCGAAGTTCCCCGTGAACAGGGACACTCTGCACAACAGGACGATAAACAACCCATTTACCAGCACCTGGAAGCCGCTAACCAGCTCTACCAGCAACAGTTAAAATCGACGCCGAAAGCCATTGAGTACCTGAAAAACCGGGGGTTGAGCGGAGACATATCGAAAACTTTTGGCCTGGGTTATGCGCCGGACAGCTGGGATTTCATCCTGCAACAACTGGGTAAAACGCCGGAAGAGATCCAGGGATTAATAAAGGCCGGTCTGATCATCGAAAAGTCCAGCGATCGTCATTATGATCGATTCCGGGATCGCATCATGTTCCCCATCCGCGATCGCCGAGGACGTGTTATTGGTTTTGGCGGCCGTATCATCGATCAGGGCGAACCCAAATACCTGAACTCACCGGAAACGCCGGTATTCCACAAAGGACAGGAACTCTATGGGCTGTATGAAGCCCGTCAGGCTTTACGAGAGCTGACTCGCATAGTTATAGTCGAGGGTTATATGGATGTGGTGGCACTGGCCCAGAATGGCATAGCTTACTCCGTCGCCACCCTGGGTACCGCCACCTCAAAAGAACAGGTCGATAAACTGTTTCGTATCGTACCGGAACTGATCTTCTGTTTTGATGGCGATCAGGCCGGCCTCAAGGCCGCCTGGCGGGCACTGGAAAACACTCTGCCGGTACTCAGGGATGGTGTCCAGGCACGTTTCCTGTTCCTGCCTGACGGGGAGGACCCCGATAGCATGGTACGTAAGGAAGGTCAGCAGGCCTTCGAAAAACGCCTGCAATCCGCCACCCCCTTATCAGAATTCATGCTGGACACGCTGGCAGAATCACTGGATCTCAGTTCGGTAGATAGCCGGGCTCGGCTGGCGGAGAAGGCCAAACCACTCATCAGCATGCTCGCCGACGGCGTGTTCAGGGATTTATTAACTGACCAGCTGGCCCAGCGAGTCGGCATGAGCAGCGCATCCATTCAGTCACATATTCCACGGCAGGAACAAGCTCCCCGACAGACGTATCAACAGAAACAGACACCACGGCACCAGATTAAAATCACCCCTGTCCGCCTGGCCATCGCCCTGCTGCTGCAATACCCGGCGCTGGCCCAGCAACAACCCGTGCCGGACAGCTTCAGGCAGTCATCCATTCCGGGTACCGATCTGCTGTTAAGGCTGTATCAACTTATACTGGAAAGCTCATCGCCCTCACCCTCTAATTTGCTGGAACGCTGGCGGGAACAGAAGGAATTCGACATATTATCCCGCCTGCTGGAATGGGATATACCTGATGCCGAACACGAATCCCAGAAACAACAGCTGTTTTCCGATGCCCTGAATCGACTGCAACGGCAACACCGTGACCAGCGCCTGCAAGCCCTGATCGATAAAAGTCACCAGCAGACCTTAAGCACTGAAGAGAAAGCCGAATTACGGGCATTATCAATTCAATAGCTTATGCCTTAACTGAGCCTCCAGGACTTTTGCTGAATATCCTTAAATCCCCTGTTCGGGTTGTTTAAAACATCTAAATCAAAAGCTTTGTCGCAAAGACGCAAAGGCGCAGAGAATAACTTATAGTAACTGTTTAAAAACTTGAGCTAGAGAGAAATTACTACGGCCACTGTAAGCAATTGTTTTCACAAAGTCATTTTCTACGACTTAAGCTAAGTCGAATCAGTAACTTCATTCCCTTGCGTACCCAAAGTACATAAATCTTTGCGACTTTGCGTCTTTGCGACAAAATCTTTTATTCCCCCCAAAGAAGTAGATGATGACTGGTTTTTGAAAGGATCCTAGTCAACCCTCATTGAGACACTTTCGGCAGGTATTGGCCATTTTAAAACTTTTCGTCTATAATATTCGACCGCACTGAGGGGCGCTGCAGCAGATCTGTCTGTCAGGCTCGGTGTGTTTTATATTAACGGCGCTCATTAATTAGTCACTATCAAGCTAAAGAATGAGCGCAGATAATATTATCTCAGGCTATGAATCATCACCATGAATCAGATTCGCCTCATCTCTTGATGCATTGATACTACAGGTATTTGCAAATCATTAATGATTGCACCGAGGATTAAGAAACATGTCAAATAGCCACTTATTTACCTCCGAGTCCGTCTCTGAAGGCCATCCAGATAAAGTTGCCGATCAGATCTCCGACGCTATTCTTGATGCCATATTTGAGCAGGACAACAAAGCCCGCGTGGCCTGCGAAACACTGGTGAACACTGGCATGGTTATTCTGTCAGGTGAAATCACCACCGAAGCCTGGGTGGATATGCAGGCTATAGTCCGCAAAACGGTTAAGGAAATCGGCTACAACAGCTCGGAAATGGGATTTGACTGGGAATCCTGCGCGGTCATTACTTCCATCGACAAGCAGTCAGCGGACATTGCCATGGGCGTTGATGAGTCCAGTGACCACGAACAGGGCGCCGGAGACCAGGGCCTGATGTTTGGTTATGCCAGCAACGAAACCGATGTACTGATGCCCGCACCCATTACATACGCCCACAAGCTGGTTAAACGACAGGCGGAAGTACGCAAAAACGGCACACTGTCCTGGTTACGCCCCGATGCCAAGAGCCAGGTCACTTTCCGTTATGAAGACGGTCAACCTGTTGCCATTGATGCTGTTGTACTGTCTACCCAGCATAATCCTGATATTACGCTGGACGCACTTCGCGAAGCCGTCATGGATGAGATAATTAAACCCGTACTGCCTTCAGAGTGGATCGGTAAAGATACTAAATATTTCATTAATCCCACCGGTAATTTTGTTATAGGTGGTCCGGTTGGTGACTGCGGATTAACCGGTCGTAAAATTATTGTGGATACCTATGGCGGCATGGCCCGTCACGGTGGTGGTGCATTCTCAGGCAAAGACCCGTCCAAAGTTGATCGCTCTGCCGCCTACGCAGGACGTTATGTCGCCAAGAATATTGTCGCTGCCGGGCTGGCCGATAAATGTGAAATCCAGGTCTCCTACGCCATTGGCGTGGCTGAACCTACTTCAATATCGGTTGAAACCTTCGGTACCGGTAAAATTGATGATGCTCGAATCGTCGAACTGGTACGCGAACATTTTGACCTGAAACCCAAAGGCCTGATCCAGATGCTGGACCTGCTACGACCGATTTATCGTAACACGGCAGCTTACGGTCACTTCGGTCGTGAAGAGCCCGATTTCACCTGGGAGAAAACCGACAGAGCAGCTGCATTGAAAGACGCAGCAGGACTTTAAGGACTTTTGCCGCCGAGGCACAGAGAACACAGAGAAAAGCTTTTTTGTAATTTGCGCCGTAGGCGCACTATTAAATTAAATCTCTGCGTCCTCTGTGCCTCTGTGGCAAACATAAGCTTTTTTACACAGGTGTCAAATTGGCACCCATGTTAAGAAAATGATATATTTCGCAACCCCGAGGAGCGCTGCAGCGGTATTACGTCAGGCTCGGGATTGCTTTCAAGATTCAAACGGCGCTCATTGATAATTTCTTAGGAGATGAACGATGAGTGCTAAGTTTTCAGACTACAAAGTAGCCGACATGTCACTGGCCGAATGGGGCCACAAAGAAATCCGCAT
>CBDULX010000066.1:0-14424 GCA_965368175.1 uncultured Gammaproteobacteria bacterium
GTTCGTTCTGAGTCGCATCCTCATCTACCGATTTTTCATCAGCAGCAAGATCATCCGACTCACTGATATTTAAATATGTACTATCAATCTGTTCCGATATTTCGACAGGTTCATCAAGATCATTAATGATTAATCCAGTGTCATCAAGTTCATCCAGCTCGATACTGATTATATTTTCATCGTCTAACTGCAGATTTTTCGGGGCATCCAGATCGACCAATAAACTTTCATCACCGACAGTTATATTATTATCGTCCAGATCAACCAGCATGCCATCTGAACTTACATCATCATAACTAAATTCAACCAGTAATTCTTCAGCATCATTGTTATCATGTAAATCCAGATCGGAGAGTTCCGGTTTATCCGGTAGCTTATCAGGATCATCTTCCTGTGGAATAAAATCACTGAGACTTACTGATTCAGTACCTGTCGATGCGTGAGATCTACTGGATTCTAAATCGAGCCCCACGTGTTCGACATTGTCTGTCACTTCTAGCAAATCATCTTCAGCATCTTCTTGCGGTAGCATAAATTCGGTGAGGATCTGTTCTTCTTCATCTGAGATTGGTCGAATCCAGCCCTGATGTTTGAATAACCTCAGAAGAACCATGCCAGGTAATTTACTGGTTGGGTAGGAAATATAATCGAGTAATTTGTCAGGCAGCTTAATCAGAAAATAGAGTTCATCATGACTTGGAGTTCTATTTTGCTCAATAAGGGATGTGAGGCCGTCCTGTAGTATGGCGGCAAGGTCGAACAAGCCAGAATATTCAGTTTGTTCTATGGTTATGGAGATACGCCGAATAACATCCCTGTAATTGTTAAGCAGTTCAACAGCATTTTCCTGTTTATTTGCAAGTTGTTTAGATATAGAGGTCAGCTCAGCTAACTGAAGACTTACTTCAGAAACCAGGGCTGACAACTTTTCTGCCTGCGATGCCGTCATAACTCGTTCCAATTAACCGCAATATAAAAAAATACAAATTAGTATTTAAAAGAGACGGATTAACCAGCCTCCCTGATGCTAGCATCCTTACTGTCAAACGAAATCGTTTCCATGTCATCTGTTATTGCCTGCTCAGTATCGCTATCACCAGGCAGCTTAAATACAGCAACCGAAGATACCAGGCTGCCAGAATAACGCACCAGCTCCTCAGTATTTTTAGTCTGCTCAATCAGTTCTCGACTGGTCTGCTCAGTACTATCCTGAATAATCTGACCGCGTTTGAGCAATTGTTTACTGACTTCTGCCTGACTCAGGGAACTGATTGCAATCTGTTGTACCGCACGTACCAGTTCTGTAGTGGCCTGCTGAGTATCCCTCATACTTTGTCCAGCCTGTTCAGCCTGACGGGTACCATCTGCCACCTGGCTAATCACGGAGTTCATTGTGGTTACTGTATCGGCAGTTTCTACACGAATATTGTTAACAACTGTTGAAATTTCCAGCGTTGCATCTCGCGCATTCTCAGCCAGACGCTGCACTTCTTCCGCAACCACTGCAAAGCCACGACCGGCTTCACCCGCAGAAGCAGCATGCATACTCGCGTTAAGCGCCAGGATATGTGTACGTTCAGCAATAGAGTTAATCAGGTTAACGATACCGGAGATCTCCTGTGAACGCTCACCCAGCCGCTTGATACGCTTCTCAGTTTCACTAATCGTGGTTCTAATTGAGTTAATACCCTCAACCAGTGACAGTACGCTATCCACCGCACGCCTGGTGTTATCAATAGTGAGTGTCGCTTTGTCATTCGCATCCTGGGCTTCTTTGGCGATCAGATTCATGGCTGACACTGATTCCTTCAGAAGGTCATTAGTCACCTGTACTTCTTTACGCTCCTGATTGGACACTGCAATAACATGGTCAGATTGACGTTTTACCGCATAAGACACTTTCGCAACCTGGTTTGATGTGGATTTCACAACCCCCATAATATTGGCGGTTTCTTTAGCCAGTAAGTTCAGAGAATCGGAAATGGCACCGGTAATATCTTCCGATACTGGAATTTTTACTGCCAGATCTTTATCCTGAGCCAGCTTACTTACCGCTTTGATCAAATCGATTACCGAATCATTGAGATGTTCACTTTCTTTCTCAGCTTCCGATAGAGTTGCCACACGTTCATCCAGCAGCTTATCGAATGCAGTTGCCAGTTCACCCAGTTCGTCCTTATGGGTCAAGTTGGCCCGCGCACTCATATCCCCTTCATTAACTTTCATTACGGTAGCCCGTAACTGTCTGATTGGAACCGTGATGGAACGACCTAACATAAACAGGGCTATTGATACTGCGATTGAAGTAAGTATTAAAATCGCGATAAAGAAGATAGTGATCTGATTTTTCTGTTTAGCTGATGTTATTCGTGCCTCTGTAACAATCTGCCCACTATTTTCCAGTAGTAAACCAAACAGTGGTTCAATTCGCTTACCGGCAGCTTTTACATCATCCTGCAGCTTACCCAGAATTTCCATGGTACTGGCAATATTAGAAAAAGCCGTTGAATAACGGGAGAAAGTATTACTGATTTGAGTTTTATCTGCTGTAGCAATTTTCGCCGATTTAAGCAGGCTACTGAAGCGAATGGCTTCAGACATAAAGTCCTTCCTGTAATCATCACTCTGGGTACGAATAAACCCTTCTTCATAGAGTTTCAATTTGAGCAGTGATGTATTGAGACTGGTATTTTTATGTTTTTGAACCAGTCTGTCCAGCTGTCCCGAAGATTCGACCATCTCCACATTAAAACCGGTGTTTTCATCAAGACCGATTTCAATCTGGGCTTCAGCAGCTTTAATGAATGCATTTCGATATTCTTCGAATGCATCACCTAATGTTGTCACAACCCCGAGTCGCTGCTCTTCTTTTACAAGTGTAGTTAGTAGATTTAAGTTCTGACTGGCAGAAATAATGCGGGTATCGAATTTACCTAACAGAATAGGAAATTTCTTCAGATAGAATTCGGTAATAGCACCACGAGCATTAAGAAGGTCGACCTGAACCTCATTAATACCTGCTTCGAATGCTTCCATTTTTTGTGAAACTTCGAGGGTTTGCTTTTCCACCACCAATACCTGGTAATAAGCCAGACCGATAACCGAGAAACCTGCCAACAGAGCAAAAAACAGGACTGTTAGTTTCTGGGTTATCCTTACATTTCCGAGCCAAGAGCTAGACTTCTTGACCTGCTTTTTGCGCTTAAATAATTTCATACACGTCCTCCAGCATATGCTCGAAAGGTAGAATCAATCTATCATGTTTTAAATACAGCCCGCCTCAGAAGCCAGCACTGTAAATTTGCCAGGACAACTCCATTTATTTTATTAAATGGCTATTGAATCCTTTATTGATTCAAAAAAACTTTTATGCTCCAGATCAAGCCAGATTCTGTCGTCCGTTTGATATATTCCACGAACAAAATCTGTCAAATCAATCTGAAGTTCAGGGATATGGGTCATTTTTTGCCATTCTGAGACATCACAGGATTTCGGCAACTTATCAATTAAGATACCAACAGATTTACTCTGTTTATCCAGTATCAAAAGATTCTCGTAATACTTTGCTTCTTCAGTTAAACCAAGCAGGAGAGAAAGATCATAAACAGGGATCAGGTTACCACGCAGATTAATCCAGCCTCTCATCCATGAACGAGTATTGGGAATAGGAAACATCTTGAAACCTTTTACAACTTCACAAATGGTTTCTTCCCTGATTAAAAAACCCAGATTCCCTATTTCAAAACCATAGCGTTTTACCGCCTTCTCAGCCTGTGTCTTTAAATCCAGATCTAGTAGAGATACACCCGGACCCTGGAAACGCGTTAACGCATCCTCTGGAGTCATCCAGGTACCGGGTTGCTTTCCCATAATCTAAGCCTATGACCTGATAATCAACCAGTTCTGTTAGTTCAATTCAGAAATCTGGTCGAGAATTTGTTCAGGAGTATAAGGTTTTGTGATAAATGCTTTACCACCCTGCAACTCGGCCCAGACACGATCCGCTTTCTGATTCTTACTGGTTACAAATACCACAGGAATATTTTTAGTATCACCGTTTTGCGTAATTTCCCGACAGGCATCATAGCCATCGGCGCCTTCCATTACTATATCCATAAATATCAGATCAGGCATTTCCTTCTTGGCAACCTGAATTGCTTCATTTCCAGATTTTGCAGTTATTACAGAATAACCTGCATCTGAAACAATCGAGCGAATATTAGCAAGATCAGTTGGTGAGTCGTCAACCAGGAGTACTTTGTTAATTGCCATTTCCTTTTACCTCATACGTTATATTGAGCCAGATAATATTATCTGTTTTCTAACTGTTAAATTAAAAGCCTAATCACTTTTATTTCATGTTTTCAATATCAATCATCAACAACTAGGACAATATTCATCTCCTCACTTAAAACTATGAACAATCATAGTGTCTTTATTCTTTAATCTACATTCAACCATTCACACGTGGTAAAAACTTACGTGTGATATTCTGAAATTCTTCGTGCTGTAATGGCTTGGTGAGATAGGTATCACAGCCCGATAGCGAGCCTTTTACCTTATCGAAAGGCGATGACTTACCGGTTAACATAATAACAGGAGTATTTTTCGATCGAATATCTTTTTTCAGGAATTTACAAACCTTGTAACCATCAATACCCGGCATCACCACATCGAGGAAAATAATGTCATAATCTTCTTCCCGTGACAACTGAATAGCCTGTTCGCCATTTTCAGCACATTCCACTTTGGCGCCCAGCATTTTCAACTCTATTTCCAGCTGCTTTCGCACAGGAGGGCTATCGTCCACCACCATTGCCCTGAACTGGTAATTCCCATTTACGTTACTATTATTGGCAATTTCTTCCAGCAGAGCATGAGATACAGTTGAGTCTTCATCGAACAGGCCAATGGTTAACTCAGGAATGTAATTCATCTCCTTCATTGTAATAGTATCAAGGGTGCTCAGTACCTGGGTGGCTCGAAAGGGAAGCATAATATTATATATTTTCTCACCTTTTACCTTCCTGTAACCGGTAAACACAGTAGGTACTTTTGGTGATTTATCCGGATTCATATATTGCCGACACCAATGGGCAATCGCCTGATCATTATCGGAGTTTACGACATAGATCTTGCGTGGCTCCGGGGTATTATCGTCAGTCATCACATAGCGTCTGACGGATCCGGTCGACACCCTTAAAACACGTTGCAACATCTGCTTATCTTTCTCAGCCACACCGATAAGGAAGACCTTGAATTCTTGAGTATCACTCATTGAAACACCTTGAGAGTATGCGCAAAACCAAAATTCAGATTATTTGACCGGAAATACCTGGCAAACACATACACAGTTTTCCTTCAAACTACATGGACAATAGCTGTTTATCAGGCTTTCCAGTATGGGAAATTTTCCTGTAATACCTGAATTCAAACCTGCGTATTAGAAATTGCAGAATTATTCACACCACGGATTTGTTATAACTTTTGAACTGCAGCCACAGGAGCGGCAAATCGGTATTCTGCTGAATAACTTCCCAGCGAAGACTCCATATTTGTCAATATAATCAATAGCATTGTAGAAAACTGACCATTTCCTTATTATCCAGATTACATTGGCAAAGCATTTCGACTACAGATAAATCAGAATCGTCAAAAGGGAAAAGAGCCTACCTTCTACAGTGACATCCTGCAAGCCCAAAATTTCCCGATTTTTAACCCCATCCATCATGAATACAACCTATCGCTTATATACTGTTTATTCAAACTCTCCTCGGCCTGATCTACAGCTGAATGCTGTTTAATTTTATTTAATGGCCCATTAATCCGGGTTTTTATCTATAATCATTTGATAATTATAATGAATTGGAAATTCATTTGATAAAACATTACCTTGTACGAGTTACGGCTTTCTCGCTCCTGATATACAGTTTCAACAGTACTGCCGACATTGAACTCAGTGGTTATGCCTCTATTGTCGGCGGTAAGGTCATGACAGGAACTGAATTCCTGGCTGACTTCCCCAAAGCCGGTAGCTATGATAATGACTGGTCCTTCACGCCAGATACTTCTATTGGTGTACAAATATCCAATCAGATAGACCAGCAACTTAAGTTCACCGCCCAGTTCACCGCTAATGGCGCTCTTGATTTCGACCCCCAGATAGACTGGGCCTATGCCAACTATCAGATCCTGCCCGAACTATCTCTACACGCAGGCCGAAAACGTCTGCCGCTTTATTATTATTCTGATTTCTTTGACCTGGGCTATGCCTATTACTGGATTCGTCCACCGACAGACAATTACACCTGGCAAATCTCCAGTTTCAATGGTGTCAGCCTGATTTATGAACCGCTGGGTAATCAATGGGACAGTCTGTTCAACTTCTATTTTGGTCGGGAAGACTCAAGGGAAAATGAACTGCTGAGCATGCTGTTCGATGAATCGGTCGATGAGACCTGGAAAAACATGATCGGTCTGGTTGGTGAATTCAGTCGAGACTGGGTCGAACTACGATTCTCTCTGATGAGCTCTCAGCTCGACCGTATCCGAAACAATATTCAGGTGAGCAAGGATGTTAAGCAGCAATTTTCCGGGATATCCATCAACCTTTACCCAAACAATCTGATCCTGCTATCCGAATACAACATCTACCGGCGCAAGGCGGACGATATAGAAGTAAAAACCCACATGCTGTCACTGGGTTACAAATACAAGCAATGGACGCCCCATCTGACCCATTCTGGTCTCAAACAAAGCCTCACCAGCGCCAGTGGTGATGAGGATCACAATACCAGCAGCCTTGGCCTGCGCTGGGATTTCAAAACCAACGTCGCATTAAAAATACAGTACGACAAGGTGACTGATAAAGGTACGATTATTCCGCTGAAAGGCAACTCGGAATCCATATCCATTGGACTGGATCTGGTATTCTGAAATGGACATGATCCTGAACAAACACCACACTGGAGGCAAACAGACCAGACGTCCGGCGGTTCACTGCTTTTGCTACCTGCTGATGTTATTTTTTTATCCTGTCATGGGCAACTCAGATAACCATTCGGCGGTGCTGGTGTGCTCAAAAAACTCGACTATTGTTGCCCTGGATATTCTTGATGTTCGTCGCATTTTCCTCGGCCTGCAACCGGTCGATAAAAGCCAGGCCATCAAGCCCGTCATTAATCTGAGCAATAAAAAACTTTATAAAGACTTTTTAAAAAACGTGTTGCATATGACAGAGGATGGATATAAACGTAAAATCATTAAGCGGGTTTTCAGGCAGGGCTCTGACTATATTGTAGAAGCCAGAACTACCGAAGAACTGATCAAACAGTTAACGGATAATCCAGATGAAATCAGCTTCATCACCCCGAAGCAGGCCAGAGAGCTTGACAATATAAGAATTGTGCAGACATTATGGTAAACAGGGACAAAACCAGAACCAGCTTCAGCCTGAGCAACTATATGATTGCCGGCGTCATTATGATCATTATCATTTTCACGCCCATACTCTATAACACCATAATAAAAACCTATCAACGTAGCAGTGAAGAACAATTCATCAGTCATGTCCATGAAACGGCAGGGCTGCTAGCAGAAGTTCTTACAAGGCATCACGGTTTCACTGAACTACAATCCATATCTCGCACACTCAGCACCAGTTTCCTGGGTGGCAAAATTGAGTTCATTGAGCTGATGCTTACACCTGAAATCGTGATTCGCCCAGTTGAGCAGGATGGCAGACTCAGCGAGCTATTCAGGGAAGATGACGCGGTAAATCAGCACGGAGATCAGACCTATTATTTAAGCATCCCCATCCATTTTAATGATGCTGGACAAACCATATCCATATTGAGAATTGGTTTCGATGAATCGGCCATTATTGATGAACACCAGACAATTAAATCTCATACTTTTCAAATACTGGCTGTCTATTTGCTATTGATCATTCTGGTGATTTTCATACTCACCAAAATTATCCACAAACCACTACAGGAACTACGGGAAAAGTCACTATCTATTGTTGAGGGCTACACGAATATTCCCATGTTAATCCCATCTCGCCTGAAAGAGATCAACCTGCTTTCCGATGATCTCGAAAAAATGAGACATAGCCTGGTAGACATGGCTGAACGCATGCATCAAAAAGCCACCCATGATGACTTAACCGGCCTGCCTAATCGTTATCTGTATATCGATCATCTGGAATTGGCCATAGCTATGTGCGCTCGTGAACATAAATCTTTTGCCATACTCCTGATTGACCTGAACCGCTTCAAGGAAATCAATGACACACTGGGCCACAGTATTGGTGACGAAGTCCTGAAAGGTGTCGCCAATCGTATGCAATCCAGCATGCGGGAATCCGATACCCTGGCCCGCTTCGGTGGTGATGAATTCTGTATACTGCTTAATGGAGTCGGCCTGATTCTGGCTGAAACCATCGCAAAAAAGCTGATCAATTTTATTGAGCCAAATTTACAGATCGGCAATCATTCTTTAAATGTCAGTGCCAGTATCGGTATTTCTATTTTTCCAAATAATGGATCAACATCGGACCAGTTAATACAACGTGCCGACATAGCGATGTATTACGCCAAGAACAATAATCTGAATATCGCGTCTTACCACAAAGACATGGACAGCGACTCTTATGAAAAACTAATACTAACCAATGACATGCGGCATGGAATCAATAACGGGGACTTCACATGCGCATTCCAGCCCAAAATTGACCTCAGCACCCTTAAACCCTGTGGTTGTGAATTTTTATTGCGCTGGAACCACCCCGAGCTGGGATTAATCGAACCGGACAAATTCATCCCACTGGCAGAACGAGAAAACCTGATTGGTGAACTCACCAATACCGTCATTACCCCTTACCTGAAAGACTTCGTGCCCTTGCTAAAAACACAGAAAGACTTTCATGTTTCCATCAACGTATCGCCAGTGGATTTATTCGAGACTTCTTTATTGAGCCACATAGAAAAAACCCTGACCGAAAGTCATTTTCCTGCCAGTCAGCTGTATATTGAAGTCACTGAAAATGCCATCATGAAAAACCCTGGGCGCTCAGCGGCCCTGCTTAATGAGTTCCATAAAATGGGTATTAAAATCTCAATTGATGATTTCGGCACGGGTTATTCATCACTGGCCTATTTACAGAAGTTTCCCATCAGTGAACTGAAAATCGATAAATCGTTTATCACGTATCTGGCGTCGGATTCCAACAACTACCCTATCGTCAATGCAGCTATTGCCATGGCCCATGACCTGGGCATCCAGGTGGTGGCCGAAGGCATAGAAACCGAACCGGTAATGAAACTGCTGACTATTTTGAATTGCGATATAGGCCAGGGGTTCCATATCAGCAAACCAATGGATTTTAACAGCCTGGTTAAATGGCTGGAAAACTATGATGGATTAGCTATCGGAGCGGAAGAGAAACAGCTGCAGGCTCATTTGCCACCACAGTGACATTTTTTGTGTAAACAAAAACCATGCTATCCATGGTTTCAGGATCATCCTGATCTGCCTGACAGGTCAGTGCAATGGTATAGTCTCCTGCCTCCAGAAAGCCCACTTCAAACATATACCCTTTAAATTCGTCGTCATCAGTCTCGTTCTCATCATACTCATCGCTCCAGACCACATTTGCAGTAATCACGTCATTGATACTGAAATCGTTCAAGTCCTCAGGCACCACATCAAAACCTTTATACACATACACCGCATTACCGGTATTAGGGTCATTATCGGAACATTGGTCAGGCGATGAAATCAGCGTTGCATTTACCGCACCGGAAACCGAGCCAGCCAGGGCATCATCCACCAGACGCAAGGTGGGTCTGAGCTGGTATTCACCACTGCCGGTCAACACCAGAGATTTACGCAAATCAAAATCAATGGTTCTGGACGCTAACATATCGGCTTCAAGGGTGAAGGGCGTATTAATTTTCAATCCGGTCTGGCTGCCACTGGGAATATTCAATTCATAGCTATTGCCGCCCTGCAGGGTGACATAGGAATCAAAAACTTCATCGATGGTGGCATTTACATGTAGACGTAGCCAGTTGTAATCACCGACGGGTACTACATCATTAACAACCAGCTTAAGACTATTAGTACCCTGCAGACTCAGTAAATTAACATCAACTGGATCAAAATCTCTGGAAACTGTATCACCATCAACGGCATGAATGGTGTAACCTGTAATCCGCACCCAGACTTCGCTAACACCATCGACGGGAGCATCGGTAATGTTCAGCGAAAACAGGGCAATATCATCTCCACCACGTCCCTGACCCACTGAACTCTCCTGTCCACTACAGGCCCAGAACATAACAGGTACGCACAGAAACACTAATTTGACCATGCTATTCATTCCAACATCCTTTTATTTGCCAGGGAGCCTCTGATTAACTTGTCATTTCGACCAGAGGGAGAAATCTTTCACTTAATATCGGCATAGATATCAAGCAATTAAGATCCCTCCCTATCAGTCGGGATGACAAAAATGACACTTAATCAGAGGCTCCCTGGTACTGCACATATCGAACAAAATTGATCCGTTTTAATTTATATTTCAACTATAACCTGTTAAATACTATTCTTCCCATGCCTGCATTAGTGTGATGGAGTTCACGGTTTATATGGCAATAAATTGTAGTAGCTCAGACTAGGTCTGAAGCATTGTAAATGGCTGTAGACTTAATTTGACCATTCACAGGACTGGGTTAAATGTTTCAAAACACCCTGAAGCAGAAGATCAAAAGCAAAAAATTGAGTCCGCAAATAAATGCTAATAAGAACAAAAGCTTCTGTGTTGTGCGCCGCTGGCGTACAAAAAAACATTAGCGTTTATTTGCGTTCATTTGCGTTCATTTGCGGACTATTGCTTTTGAGCCTGTAAATTAAACCCCTGCCCCCAGAGCCAGTTTGCGCACGTATTCCAGTTTATCCCGTATCCCTGCTGCTTCCTCAAATTCAAGATTTTTGGCATGTTCGTACATCTGTTTTTCCAGCCGGTCAATTTCACGACTGGCCTGGTCAGGTGACATATGGGCATATTCAGCATGACCTTCCGCCACTTTCATGTATTTTTGCTGATAACGCTGCTCATAACCCGATTGCATGACATCGGTGATGGCTTTCTGAATGCCTATGGGTGTGATGCCATGCGCTTTATTATGGGCCTGTTGTTTACGTCGACGACGATCGGTTTCCTCCAGCGCCCGCTGCATAGAGCCAGTAATCTTGTCCGCATAGAGAATGGCCCTGCCGTTCAGGTTTCGTGCGGCACGGCCAATGGTCTGTATCAGCGAGCGATCGGAGCGTAAGAAGCCCTCCTTGTCCGCATCCAGTATGGCCACCAGCGAGACTTCCGGCATATCGAGGCCTTCTCGTAACAGGTTGATGCCCACCAGCACATCGAATTCACCCAACCGGAGATCACGGATAATCTCCATGCGTTCCACCGTATCAATATCGGAATGCAAATAACGCACCCTCGCCCCATGTTCGGTTAAATAATCCGTGAGGTCCTCCGACATGCGTTTGGTTAGCGTAGTAATCAACACCCGTTCATTCACTGCAACCCGTTTATTGATTTCCGACAGCACATCATCCACCTGGGTGGCCACCGGACGAATCTCCACTTCCGGATCGACCAGCCCGGTGGGTCGTACCACCTGCTCCACCACCTGCTGGGCATGCTCTTTTTCATAGTTTCCAGGCGTGGCAGAAACAAAAATGGTCTGCGGCCGAATTTTCTCGAATTCATCGAAACGCAAAGGTCGATTATCCAGCGCCGACGGCAGACGGAATCCGTAATTGACCAGGTTTTCCTTACGCGAGCGGTCGCCCTTGTACATGCCCCCTATCTGAGGGATGCTGACATGGCTTTCATCGATCACCAGCAGGGCATTATCAGGCAAATAGTCGAACAGACAGGGTGGCGGCATACCCGGTGCCCGGCCGGATAAGTAGCGGGAATAGTTTTCGATGCCATTGCAGTAACCCAGTTCGCGCATCATTTCGATATCGTACATGGTGCGCTGCTCCAGCCGCTGCGCCTCCACCAGCTTATTATTATCACGCAGCTCAGCCAGCCGTTCCCGCAGCTCCTGTTTAATCGAATTGATGGCATTTTCGATAGTGGATCGTGGAGTCACATAATGGGTTTTCGGATACACCGTGAGCCGAGCCACCTTACGCAGTACTTCGCCCGTGAGTGGATCGAAATAACTCAGCTGCTCGATTTCATCATCGAACATCTCGATACGCACCGCTTCCCGTTCCGAATCCGCCGGATGAATATCCAGCACCTCACCGCGTACCCGGTAGCAGCCCCGTTTCAGTTCCATATCGTTGCGGGTGTATTGAATTTCCGCCAGCCGACGCAGTATGTCACGCTGGTTGATCATATCACCGCGTACCAGATGCAACATCATGCTGAGGTAGGATTGCGGATCACCCAGACCATAAATCGCCGATACTGTCGCCACGATAATGGTATCTTCCCTTTCCATGGTCGCTTTAGTGGCGGACAAACGCATCTGCTCGATATGCTCATTAATCGAAGCATCCTTTTCGATAAAGGTATCACTGCTCGGCACATAGGCTTCCGGCTGGTAGTAATCATAATAGGAAACGAAATACTCCACCGAGTTGGTGGGAAACAGCTCTTTCATCTCACCGTAAAGCTGTGCCGCCAGAGTTTTATTGGGCGCCAGAATCATAGTGGGCCGTTGCGACTGCTGAATGACATTGGCAATGGTAAAGGTCTTACCAGAGCCAGTAACCCCCAGCAAAGTCTGATCGGCAAGACCATCCTGTAAGCCTTCCAGTAATTTTTTAATGGCCTGGGGCTGATCACCTGCCGGTTCATTACAAGTATCGATTTCAAAAAGCTTTGACATTGTCTACAATTGACCTATTAAAAAATCATAATCTTCGATCAGGACTAAGACCTTGCCCATTCAATCATCCAATCGGATTCAGAAAGTAAAACCATCCCCCACTCTGGCGGTAACCGCACTGGCTGCAAAATTGCGTAGCGAGGGGCGTGACGTCATCGGCCTGGCCGCCGGCGAACCGGATTTCGATACACCAGAGCATGTCAAACAGGCCGCCATCAAGGCCATCAACGACGGTTTCACCAAATACACGGCGGTTGATGGAACACCCAGCCTGAAACAGGCCATTATAAACAAGTTTCAGAAAGATAATGGACTGAGTTATCAGCCCGATCAGATTCTGGTGTCCTGCGGTGGCAAACAGAGTTTCTTTAACATGGCCCAGGCCATGCTCAATCCGGGCGATGAAGCGATCATTCCGGCACCCTACTGGGTATCCTACCCGGATATGGTGATGCTGGCGGATGCCGAACCGGTGATTATCGAGGGCGACGAATCCCAGCATTTCAAAATTACCGCCCAACAGCTGAAATCCGCCCTCACCGAAAAAACCCGGTTATTCGTCATCAACAGTCCTTCTAACCCATCGGGTAAAGCCTACACTCTGGCCGAACTGAAAGCCCTGGGTGATGTATTAAAAGATTACCCGAACGTACTCATCGCCACCGACGACATGTACGAACACATCATCTGGACCGAGGAAGGCTTCTGCAACATCCTTAATGCCTGCCCCGAACTTTACGATCGTACCGTGGTGCTCAATGGCGTGTCCAAAGCCTACGCCATGACCGGCTGGCGCATCGGCTATGCCGGCGGCCCGGCAAACCTGATCAAAAACATGAAAAAGATCCAGTCCCAGAGTACATCGAATCCAACCTCCATAGCCCAGGTTGCGGCACAGGCCGCGCTGGAAGGCGATCAGTCACGATTACAGGAAATGAACACTGCATTCAGGGAGCGTCACGACTACGTACTTAAAAACTTACTGGCTATGGAAGGTGTCACCTGCCTGCCCAGTGACGGCACCTTCTACATCTTCCCCGGCTTCCACGCAGTGATGAAAAAAATGGGCATCACCGACGATGTAAAACTGGCCGAAAAACTTCTGGCTGAAGCTGAAGTCGCGCTGGTGCCCGGCTCCGCCTTCGGCACCCAGGGCCACCTGCGCATCTCCTTTGCCACCGACATGGCCAGCCTGGAAAAAGCCCTGGACAGAATCGGGAAATTTGTCGCAAAAGGTTGACCAATATCATCCGAATCGGTAGTATAGCGCCCTCTCAAGGAAGTCCGGTTTTACCGGTTGAGAAGACAATTCCCCGATAGTTCTTTGGGTGAATAGTGAAAGAAGCTATGAACGCTGAGGCAGGAAGCCGAGGCAGGTGTTTAACAAACATCACAATGCGACGCCAGGATGGCGGTGAAAGAGCACAACAATTCCCCGATAGCTCAGTTGGTAGAGCAAATGACTGTTAATCATTGGGTCCGTGGTTCGAGTCCACGTCGGGGA
>CBDULX010000067.1:0-14392 GCA_965368175.1 uncultured Gammaproteobacteria bacterium
TCTCGTGCAAGCCTCGCTTGATCAGAAGTATAACTTCGAGGTCGTCAAATGGTTTACCGTTATGTCGATCGTTTACCTGGTTGTGGGCACCTTTGTCGGTGTTTACATTGCCTCTGAGCTGGCCTGGCCTGCTCTTAATCTGGACATTGCCGAAATATCTTTCGGTCGTTTACGCCCACTGCACACCAATGCAGTTATCTTTGCTTTCGGTGGCTCGGCCCTGATGGCAACCTCCTTCTACTCAGTACAGCGTACCTCCGGTGTTCCCTTGTGGAGCAATAAACTGGCCTGGTTTGTATTCTGGGGCTGGAATGCCATTATCCTTGCAGCGGTAATCACGCTGCCTCTGGGACTGACTCAGGGTAAAGAGTATGCTGAACTGGAATGGCCAATCGACATCGCTATAGCAATAGTCTGGCTGTCTTATACTTTCAACTTCATCATGACACTTGCCACTCGCAAGACTTCCCACATTTATGTGTCGAACTGGTTCTTCCTGTCAATGATGGTAATGGTTACCTACCTGCACGTAGTAAACAGCATGGCCATCCCCGTCAGTGCATTCAAATCCTACTCCATTTTCTCAGGTGTGCAGGACGCGATGATCCAGTGGTGGTGGGGCCATAATGCAGTAGGTTTCTACCTGACCGCCGGCTTCCTGGGTATCATGTACTACTTCGTGCCTAAACAGGCGGGCCGTCCTGTGTTTTCCTATCGACTGTCTGTTATCCATTTCTGGGCATTGAGCTTTGGCTATGTGTGGCTGGGTGCACATCACCTGCATTACACCGCTCTGCCAGACTGGACAGGCTCTTTAGGTGCCGCCGTTTCCCTGGCCATGATCATCCCTTCATGGGGTGGTGCAGTAAACGGCATGATGACGCTGTCAGGCGCCTGGGACAAACTGCGTACCGACTATGTGCTGCGCTTCCTGATTATTTCTCTGGCCTTCTACGCTATGTCGACCTTCGAAGGTCCAGTGATGTCAGCCAAAACGGTTAATGCACTGTCTCATTACACTGACTGGACGATTGGTCATGTACATTCGGGTGCTTTAGGCTGGGTTGCAATGGTGGCAGCGGGTGCTCTGTACCACATGGTTATGAAACTGTGGAATACACAAATGTATTCAGCCAGACTGGTTAATCTGCATTTCTGGTTAGCCACTGTAGGTGCGGTCATCTACATCATCGCGATGTGGGTATCCGGCATCATGCAGGGTCTGATGTGGAGAGACTATGACGAGTTCGGTACCCTGACCTATACCTTCGCGGAATCTGTTGCGGCGATGCATCCCTACTATGCGATGCGTGCGGTTGGCGGCATGATTTACTGGGCAGGTGGCGCTGTTATGTTGTACAACGTCGTTATGACTATCCGACAGGCTTCAGGCGCTACTAACACCAGCCCTGCTGCAGCAACGGCCTAAGGGAGGAATAACAATAATGTCTAATCAAATACATTCAACAAAATTACAGGACAAAATCGAACGCAACATCTTTGTGATGCTGGTTGCGGTTATGCTCCTGCTCTCTGTGGGCGGTATCGTTGAAATCGTCCCCCTGTTCTACCTGGATGAAACCATGGAACACACGAAGCATAAAGAAGTGCTGTGGGATCGCCAGGCTGGCCAGTCGTTAACTGACTGGAATGCCGGTGACGGTGTTCGTCCTTACACTGGCCTTGAACTGGCGGGTCGTGAAGCGTATATCCGTGAAGGCTGTTATCTGTGTCACTCCCAGATGATCCGTCCTTTCCGTGATGAAAAAGAACGCTATGGTCACTACTCTCTGGCTTCCGAATCTATGTATGACCACCCATTCCAGTGGGGCTCAAAACGTACGGGTCCTGACCTGGCTCGTGTCGGTGGCAAGTACTCGGATGACTGGCATTACCGCCATCTGCGTGCACCCCGCGATATGGTTCCTGAATCTGTTATGCCTAACTACCCATGGCTGGAAAAAACCGTCGTCGATGGCGCTCGGGTCACCAAAACTATGGAAGCTATGCGTATGGTGGGCACACCTTATACAGACGCCGATATCGCAGCTGCAGCTGATTCAGTCAAGAACAAGAACGAATTACAGGCGATGGTCGCTTACCTGCAGGTACTGGGTACCATGGTTAAGTTCGACGAAAGTAAGGACTACCGTTAATCATGATGGAATACTTACAAACAGACTGGGCAGCAATGACCCTGAATGACTGGATAGGCACAATAGTCACTGTGGCTGTTTTTTTTCTTATGATCTGGGCGTACGTTTACACATTCCATCCAAAGAACAAAGAGAAATTAGAATCGCAACGTCACATCCCGCTGGATGATGACAATGATGCAGAGGACTCAAAATAATGAGTGATGATAAAAACCCTTTCCCGGGTGAAAACAACACCGGGCATGTCTGGGATGACAACCTGCGCGAACTGCTGAATGATCTACCCACCTGGTGGCGTATCGGCTTTCATGCAAGCTGGATGTTTATAATTTTATACACCCTGCTGTATCCATCCTGGCCTTTGATCAATACTCACTTCAAAGGCATCATAGGCTGGACTTCACTGGATGAATACAAACAGGATATGAAAGCAATTGAAGAGGTCCGTGGTCCCTATGAAAACAAACTAAAAGGTATGCCCGCAGCTGCAATTCTGGCTGACCAGGAACTGTCCAATTATGTTGTTCGTTCAGCCAAGGTACTGTTCGGTGATAATTGTGCAGCCTGTCACGGCGCCGGTGGCCAGGGTAACCCGAGCTTCCCTGTTCTGGCCGATGATGACTGGCTCTATGGTGGCACCATTGCAGATATCGAAATGAGTATCACTGGCGGACGCCAGGGTATGATGCCGGCACACGCGGCCATGGTAAGTGAGTCTGAGGCCGATAAACTGGCGGAAGCTATCCTGGCAGGAACAGTCACTACCGAACCACTGTACATGGAAAAAGGCTGTTTTGGTTGCCACGGTCCTGACGGCAAAGGCATAGCGCCTCTGGGATCAGCTAACCTGGTGGACAGCATCTGGCGTTTCACGGCTAAAGATCAGCTATACAGCATTAAACACACTATTATGCACGGTGTGAATGATCCGTCTGACCCCAATACTCGAAATGCCGTTATGCCCCAGTTTGGTGGTGGCAAACTGAGCGATACCGAAATTAAAAAACTTGCTGTATATGTTTATAAGTTAGGTGGCGGCCAATAACTCTTTCTCTGACCCTGGCGCTGCCTGAACTCAGCGCCAGTTTTCTGAAAAACTGGATACGATTGTGACTCCTGCAACTCTGACAGTTATAAACTCTCAGATTGTGATTAACCCGGCTGTCTCAACATCACTAAACTGATGAACACTATCCAATCAGAAAACAAATAAAAAAGGGGCTATCGAGGCCCTTTTTTTATTCTCAAATAATTGTTAAAACAGGTTTTTTTCTAAGCACAAAGATAATTAGAAATTGCTTATATGTGATATAATCACTGTGTTTTTTTCGTACAGATATACAATTCAATTCGCCCAGCTGGCTGTTAAAAGCGCTCAGCATTGAACTCTTTTAACAGGCTTTTGCCTATGTTTTAACTCGTTCGGGAGTACCTGGTGGAAACACAGTCAAATCAGACAAATGTTGAGGCCTTATATGCAGAAGCCCACTGGCACGTCAACACAGGCGAACAGATTATACATGCCAAACGTATGCCGGGTAAGTTTCGAAACATTAAATGGATGAGCTCTACTGTCTGGCTGATCTTCTTCCTCGGTCCTTATTTACATTGGGATGGTCGCCAGGCCGTTTTACTGGATATTCCAGCCCGAAAATTCTTTATTTTTAATATTACTATTATGCCGCAGGATGTCTGGTTGCTGGCCATGGTACTGTTGTTTTTCGCCATCCTGTTAGCGGCGGTCACCTCTGTTGCGGGCCGGGTATTCTGTGGTTACTTCTGTTTTCAGACTATCTGGACCGATATTTTTACCCTGATTGAAGAAAAACTCGAAGGCAATCCGGCCAAACGCCGTAAGCTGGAATCCGCACCCTGGGATCTCTATAAAATCCGGGTTCGTGTTATTAAACATAGTCTGTGGATAATCATCGGCCTGTTAACCGGCATCAGCTTTGTCGCCTGGTTTACCGATTCTTACCAGCTGTGGGTCAATCTGTTTAACCTGAATGTCTCGGTTACGATCTGGGTAGTGCTCATCATGTTTACACTGGGCACCTATATTCTGGCCGGTTTCATGCGAGAACAAACCTGTTTCTGGCTCTGTCCTTATGCCCGCATACAGGGGGTAATGTACGACACTGAAACCATTCTGCCCACCTACGATTTCGCCCGCGGCGAACCCCGTGGCAAGTTGAAAAAAGGCCAGTTGAATGAGGGTAACGGTGACTGCATTGCCTGTAATCAGTGTCTGGCAGTTTGCCCAACCGGCATCGATATTCGCGACGGCCAGCAGGAAGGCTGTATCACCTGCGGCCTGTGTCTTGATGCCTGTGATGCGGTAATGGATAAAATAGGTCGTCCCCGCGGCCTGATACGCTACGCATCCATGGATGAGATAAATGGCAAACCACAGCTGCCCCTCTATAAACGTCCCCGTGTGCTGGTGTATTTGTCCATCATGTCGCTGGCAGTGATCGGCCTGCTATATGGTCTGTTCAACCTGGGCTTGCTGGAATTGAAAGTTATCCATGAACGTCAGCCCCTGTTCGTACTACAGAGTGATGGCAGCATTCAGAATAAATATGATCTCAAAATTCTGAATAAAACCGATCAGAATATGAAAGTCCAGGTTACTGTGGATGGACCGAAAGGTATGATTTTACAGGAACTGGAGAACGCGCTGGATATCCCTGCCGGTAAACTCACCAGCCACATCATGTTTATTCGTATTCCCCGGGCTAACCTGCAGCAGGATCGCACGCCTGTCACCATCAGACTACAGGCACAGAATATGGAAAAAGCCAGTGCGGAATATGTAAGCATGTTTTATGGCCCGAAAATTTAGAGCAATTTTATGACGGTTAAAGTAATGACAAATAATTCTAAACGTATTTCACAGGACAACCCCCATGCCTGGCGTAACCCCTGGGTGCTGGGCTGGATTGCACTGGTGGTGATTGTACTAACGGTTAATATTGGCATGATCAGCCTGGCGTTTATCACCAGTCCCGGTCTGGTCACTGAAAACTACTACGAGAAAGGCATTGACCACGAAGAAAACTTTAACAAACGCATGGCTGCACGCAGTGCGCTGGGCTGGTCCTACAGAACTGAATTCCCCACCAGTCCGGTGATGAATACCGAAGAACTGTACCGTTTCAGTATCGTGGATAAAGTCGGTCGTCCCCTGAGTGATGCCAGGGTAAATATTTCAGTTTATCGTCCTTCTGATGCCAGCGTCGATTTCAATGTAAACATGCTCGAAGTGGCCCCCGGTGTTTACCAGAGCAAAGTAAACTACCCATTGAAAGGTATCTGGGAACTGACAGTACAGATCGAACGCGGTGACGATCAATACGACTTCAATCGCCGTACCAGCGTACTGGCCCAGTAAAGCCGAGACATTTTCCATTCATGACCGACAACAGCTGCTTTCACTGCGGCCTGCCGGTAACGCAGGGCAATCACTTCGAAACCGATATCGAAGGCAGGCAACGAAAGTTCTGTTGCCTGGGCTGCCAGTCTGTCTGCAAGATGATCTACCAGTCCGGCATGCAGGGTTTTTACCAGCGTACCCCGGAAGGACAGCTACTCGCACCTCCTCCTGAACCTCCTAAGGATATCGCCCTGTATGACCTGGATGATGTGCAAGGTGAATTTGTGGAATCCCTGGGTGAGACCCGTGATATCCATCTCCTGGTAGAAGGCATTCATTGTGCTGCCTGTGTCTGGCTAATCGAAAAAACCCTGTCCAGCCTGGCGGGCATTATCGACATCAAAGTTAACCTGGCCAGCAAACGACTGCATGTTCGCTGGCACAATAGCCAGATCAAACTCTCAGAAATCATCCAGCGTCTGGCCAGTATTGGTTATGCCGCCGTACCCTTTGACCCGGAATCCGCCGAAGGCAGCATTCTGCGCCAGAATCGTGCGCTGTTGTTACGCATGGCTTTTGCCGGTTTTGCCATGATGAATCTGTTATGGGTGTCCATCGCACTATACACCGGTGCCGACAAAGGCGAGTTCCGCTCCCTGTTCCACTGGATTGGTTTTGTGCTGGCCACACCCACCTTGATCTATTCCGGCTGGCCATTTCTTAAGGGTGCCTGGACCGGACTCAGGCAACTGCATTTGACCATGGATCTGCCAATTGCCATAGGCGCCTGCACCACCTATCTGTATTCCGTGTATGTCACCATAAGCCAGAGCCAGATTGGCGAAGTGTATTTCGACACGGTGGTGAATTTTATATTCGTCATACTGGTGGGGCGCTTCCTGGAAGCCAGATCCAAACGCCATGCGGTAGCTGCCACCCAACGTTTACTCGATTTGCAACCCCGAGTGGCTACCGTGCTGCGTGACGGTGAATCTCATATCATACCTGTCCGTGCTGTGAAAACCGGCGAGCAGGTGCTAATCAGGGCCGGTGACAATATTCCCGTGGATGGAGTCATATTAACGGGCCAGAGTATGGTGAATGAGGCCATGCTCAGTGGTGAATCGATGCCGGTAAGAAAAAAAACGGGTGACAACGTCTCTGCCGGTACGGTAAACATGGACAGCGCCATTACCGTTGAAGTCACCGGTACTCTACGTAATACAGCACTGGGTAAAATTATCAGCCTGGTAGAAGAAGCCCAGGCATCCAAAGCCCCCATTCAGTGCATTGCCGATCAGATTGTTCCCTGGTTTGTGGCGGTCACCCTGCTACTTGCCAGCTTCACTTTCATCTGGTGGTTCAGCACAGGCATAGAAACCGCCTTACTGGCAGCGACTTCCGTACTCATTATCACCTGCCCCTGTGCCTTCGGCCTGGCCACACCCATGGCAATTGCCGTGGCATCGGGCCTGGGTGCAAAACATGGCATCCTGGTTAAAAATGGCGCGGTGCTGGAATATTTGTCGGCGATCGATCATTTTGTGTTTGATAAAACCGGCACCCTCACCCTGGGTAAGATGCAGGTGAAACAGATCATCAGCAGCCAGGGCGATGATAACCGCCTGTTACAGCTCACCGCAGAAGTGGAACAATTTTCAGAACACAGCATTGCCAGCGCCCTGGTGCAGGAAGCCCAGAATCGTAAGCTAAAACTGAACACCGATAATGTTACTGATTTTCACAATCAACCTGGCCAGGGAGTACGCGCCACGATCAATCAACAAACAGTGGTGATTGGTACACAAAACTGGCTAATCAACAATGGTGTTGCCGAACACAAACAATTCAGGGTACAAAGCAGTGAACTGGAAGCTCAGGGGATCAGCTGCATCCATGTAGCGATTAACAATGAACAACAGGGATTGATAGCCATCGCAGACCAGTTACGCAAAGATGCCCGACAGCTGATTACTCAACTGCGTTCTGCCGGCATCAAAATGACATTACTCAGTGGTGACCGACAGGCCGTCGCCGAGGCCATAGCCAGTGAGCTCGGCGGTATGGCCGTGATTGCAGAGGTATTGCCTGAGGAAAAGGACCAGGTCATCAAAATGCTACAGGCCGGTGGTGAAAAAGTTGCTATGGTAGGCGATGGCATTAACGATGCCCCTGCCCTGACTCGAGCCGATGTGGGCATTGCCATTGGATCAGGCACAGATGCCTCGATGGAAAGCGCCGATATCATCCTGCTCTCAGACGAGCTGGAAAAAGTCAGCCTGGCCTCTGCCCTCTCACGCAGAACCCTGAAAACCATAAAACAGAACATTGCCATTTCAATTGCTTATAATATCATCATGGTGCCACTGGCGATGATGGCGTTCGTCACACCAGTAGTGGCGGCCATCTCCATGCCCATCAGTTCACTGGCGGTAATCGGCAATGCCGCCAGAATACGCACCCTGTTCAAAAATCTGCCACGGAGGCACTGAGAATTTATGCCCTTTGGGTACACAGAGAAATTTAATTTTTAACTTGAAACTTGTAACTTAAAACTTATAACTGGTATTTACTATGGAAGTCATCTACGGCCTCATTCCACTTATGATCATCATCGGTCTGGCCATGGTAGTGGTTTTTTTCTGGACAGTTAAAAGTGGTCAGTATGAAGACCTGGAAGGCGATTCAAATCGAATCCTGATGGATGACGATGATCCTTTATTGCCCGAGAAAAAACAACAAAAGCAGCAGGAAAAAGTCGTCGATAAACGCAACTGGCCAGATGCGGATTGATTTAAAACTCAATATGCCGCAGACGACTGCATGGATGCAGAAGGTAGAGTAATGCAGGAGCAATTACCGAGACACAGAGAGCACAGATATTTTTTATGTTTAATATGTGGGTTAAATTCTAATATATTTTCTCTGTGTCCTCAGTGGCTCTGTGGCAATAAAGCTTTTCAATAATTTAAACCCAGTCCTGTGGCAGCAGATATTTTTCATACAGCTCGGCTTCAGGACTACCCGGTTCCGGTTGCCAGTTATATTTCCACTGTACCAGTGGCGGCATTGACATCAGTATGGATTCGGTGCGACCGCCGGACTGTAAACCAAATAGGGTTCCGCGGTCATACACCAGATTAAATTCCACATAACGGCCTCGACGATAGAGCTGGAATTCACGTTCCCGTTCACCGTATTCCATGTGTTTACGTTTTGAAACTATGGGCCGGTAAGCAGTGATGTAATGATCAGCAACGCTTTTCATAAAGGCAAAGCTTTTTTCAAAACCCCATTCATTGAGGTCATCGAAAAACAGACCACCCACACCCCTGGGCTCCTGACGATGTTTCAGAAAAAAATATTCATCGCACCATTTTTTATAGCGGGCATGAACATCATCACCAAAAGGTTCACAGGCCTGCTTTGCAGTTTTATGCCAGTGAATAACATCTTCTTCGAATGCATAATAAGGAGTCAAATCAAAACCACCACCAAACCACCAGACTGGATCGGCGCCTGGCTTTTCAGCAATAAAAAACCTTACATTGGCATGGGAAGTGGGAACGTATGGATTATGGGGATGAATCACCAGCGATACCCCCATAGCCTGAAAACTACGGCCTGCCAGTTCAGGACGATGGGCCGTAGCCGATACTGGAAGACTATTACCGTTTACGTGTGAAAAATTAATGCCCGCGCTTTCAAACACTCCCCCCTTTGTCAGCACACAGCTGCGACCACCACCGCCCTGTTCTCGCAACCAGTTATCCTCAGTGAACCCTTTCGCACCATCTTCCTCCGTCAACTCGTCACAGATATTTTGCTGAAGAGTCTGCAAATAGGTTTTTACCGCTTCCAGGTCTGGCTGACTCACCGTGCTACTCCTCGTCGTTGGTTGATGCTTAATCGTTCATTGTTGGTGGATGGTGCTTGAGGCTGTGTCCATTAAGGGTGCGCGAATTCGGGCGAAGTTTGCCGGATGAACATATTGTATAACTTCTTTTGCCTCATCACTTAAAGCTACATCCACTCCCTTTTCTGAATAGAGCCAGTGCACCGCCTGCCCATGAGGATCATTAATCTTCTGATCCGGCTCACCAAAACGATGCTGAATGAACTCTGCTGTCAGATTTATGGATGGCATGTAGGTAAGACCACTGATCACCGACTGCCTTAGCTGCTGCAGATGTACTGAATTCAGCATTACTTTACGTGTGCCATCGCCCATAGTACTAATACGCGCGCCACCATCATATATGAGCTTCAACTGATCACTGGTTAGATCAAAGGCGACAACCATTTTCGATTTCAGGCCTCCAATGGTTAATTCATTGAAATAGGCTTCAACCACAGGTTCACCGTCTTTCGGCACAAACATACTAAGCACAGCGGTTTCCCTGAACTGCTGTTCCGCATCTGCCAGAGTAGACTGCCCAAGCACCAGACTAAACACCCGGGTGGAACCATCGAGCTGACGCTCAACCTGCCAGGGATAACCCGAATGAGGTCGGGGATCCATCATGGACGATAGCCATATTCCAAGCACTACCGCCAGAATACTGAAACCCAGTACACTTAAAAATATATGGCGTCCCATGTTACTGAGTCACTTCTTCCTCGATGACTGGCGTCATGGCACCTTTTGGAAACCGCTCCAGCACCCAGTCCGGTAACAGGCCTATTTTGGCGTAATGCAGAGCTTCAGATTCCATAATAATCAACGCCAGCACGGTCACCATCGTGGGTAAAAATGCGGCCGCACCCAGTGCCCAGTGCTGTGGCCGCAAATGACCGCCAGATACCAGCCACAATATGGCAAATACCACTAACACGATACTGATCATAATCAGAAAAATACGACTGCGTTTGGCCGCCAGTTGCCAATGACCACTGACATACCAGCTGGCATTCCGTTTTGCGCGACTCGCGCCCCAGAACAGATAGAGCAGGCTCAATACTGATGCAATGGGTACGATCACGACGTATTTGGCAAGCGAACTGGCACTGAGTATGGCTACAAACACCAGGATGTGGTTAAAAATAAGATTAGTGAGAAAAATTTCGTGGGGGATTTTGGCTTTCCGACTGTCTTGATCGGAAATTTCAAATTTCAGGGTCATATCAGGTGTTCTTGGTCGAATTTACAGGGCACAAATCATAGCATTTTTAACCCCCACTGTGGCTAAAAAGACGAAGATAATTCGCCCTGCTCTGCTGTGCAACAAGCTCAACAGAGCTCTGACGGACTTCGGCCAGGCATTCCGCCACATAACTCACCCAGCCTGGAAAGTTCTGCTTACCTCGATGGGGAACAGGCGCCAGATAAGGTGCATCGGTTTCAATAAGAAAACGATCATCTGGCACCTGACGGGCCACATCCCTTAAAGCCTCTGCGTTCCTGAAAGTAACGATACCGGAGAATGAAATATACATGCCCAGTTCCAGTGCCTTTTTCGCCATGTCCCATGATTCGGTAAAGCAATGCAAAACACCACCGCATTCAGTTACCCGTTCTTCAGTTAGAATATTGAGGGTATCCTGCTGTGCATCACGAGTATGCACGATCACCGGCTTTTTCAACTCTCGCGCCACCCGAAGGTGCATGCGAAAACTGTCCTGTTGCTCCTGCTTGCTGTCTTTGGCGTAGTAATAATCCAGACCGGTTTCACCCACAGCCACGACTCGACTATCTTTAGCCAGTTTACTTAACTCCTGCTCAACGGCAGGATTATCTCTGGCATCCGACGGGTGAACCCCCACTGAAAAATCCACATTCTGGTAAGACTCTGCCTGAGCGCGCATTTGAGGGTATTTTTTTAAATTAATCGACACACACAACATCCGATCCACCCGATTTTGCTGGATGCTATTCATCAACTGATGAAAATCCTGATCGAAGTCTTTCAGATCAATACAATCGAGGTGGCAATGGGAATCAATGAACATAAAAAAACAAAGTTGTAAGTTGTAAGTTAAAAGTTAGAAATTAAAAGCTGTAAGTTATAAGTTTGGAGGATATTACCGAGTAAGTGGTCATATCAAGGCTATAGCACTTAAGGTTTAAGGTTTAAGGTTTAGGGTTTAAAACTTACAACTTTTAACTTACAACTTATAACTCATGTTTTACATAGTGTGCGTAATGCGATCTGACTTCATAGCACCGGCCAGGTAGGTTTCGATTTTACCACGTGTTAGTCCGTTGTCCTGGGCGCCAAATTGAACACCTATGCCCGCGGTTTTATTACCCTGTGCGCCGGCGGGAGTCATCCATATAATTTTCCCGGCCACGGGCAGGCGTTCCTTGTCTTCCATAAGCGTCAGCAGCATGAACACTTCATCACCCAGGTTATAGGCTTTATTAGTGGGTATAAATAGTCCACCATTTTTGATGAATGGCATATATGCCGCGTAAAGAGCAGCCTTATCTTTGATAGTAAGTGAAAGTATGCCCTGTTTTGAAGTACTACCCGGTGCTGCCATAATGGACCCTGAATTTATATATCTATCTAATTGAGTTTACTAGAATTATTGAATATTGCCAGTGTTTGGCCAATTTATGAGAAGAAATCGAAATGCCCGAAATTTAGAGGACCTCAGATTAAATCTGGTTGTAGCAGGCTGCCGATGAGTGTCTGGATTTTTCACGAAGAGAGGCAGAATTTCCAGTTTATTAAAACGAAATCTTAGAGGTTACCTCGCATTTTTATTGTTTTAACGCCCTGCCCCATTCAATTAACAGGCCTTCCCACAGCATCTGCGTGTTCAGTGGGATGGACTGCAATTGCCTGAGCTTAATTACCTCATCCAGCATCGAAAACAAAAATTCGACACGGCATAGCTTTACCAGTCGTTTCATCTCCTGAATCAGATCAATGTGTACCAGGCCGGATTCATCTGAAAGCTGATGTAACTTCAGCAGATCAGTGATCCAGTCATACAACCAGCCCAGTAAATAGCTCTGTGAGCTTTTGGCCAGTGAACCGCTAAATGCGGTGACAGGTTTGTTCGCCGCCACCCCCAGTAGAGCATCCATCAGTCCCTGTCGCTGCTCTATTAACGACGGATCCGCCAGCTTCTGTGCCAGTAAGGGTGAGCCATGGGCCAGCTTCAGCAATAAAGCTCTATCACCAGCCACTCCCTGCTCACTCAACCATTGCTGGGCCAGCTCCTGTGAAGGTTGCTGGAAATGTATGGCCTGACAACGGCTACGAATGGTCACGGGTAAACGATCGATGCTGGCACTCACCAGAATCAACAAGGTTTGCGCAGTGGGTTCTTCCAGTGTTTTCAACAAACTGTTGGCCGCATTGATATTCATCTGCTCAGCGGGATCAATAATGGCAAGCTTGTAACCACTATAATGGCTGGTCAGGGAGAGTGTCTGACATAGAGCCCTGACATCATCAACTTTGATTGCTTTACCGGGCTCATCAGGTTCCAGCCTTAACATATCTGGATGTGTGCCGGCGGACAACAGATGACAGGCATCACAACTCCCGCAGGCTTCATTATTGTTATCGATATGCTTGCATAACAAACTGGCGGCCAGCTGTTCGGCAAACTGACGTTTACCCAGCCCTTCCTGGCCGGTTAACAGCAATGCATGGGGTAAACGCTGCCCCTGTATCTGTGCCTGTATCTGATGCCACTGTGACTGCTGCCAGAGATAAACCATAACTAACCTGTTAAAGAACCCAATTCGCTAGTGTACCAAATCAATCATAAACTGTTTATCTGCTTTCAGCATATTACATATCCAGTATAGATAGAGGAGCCGCAAGCAGTTTGAAACAGGTTTTATGCCGTTAATTTAATAAAATTCATATAAAAACAGTAATTATTTATAATTTTCCACAAATCCCTGTTATTTTAACTGGTTCATAGCATTTAAATCGCAGATTTTGCATATTAAACATTAATGAATTACGGTTTTCCCGGGCATGTCACTTGATTTTAAAACATACAACACTACTATTTGCCTGTATATTGCGCAGAAACTCTGATTCAATAATTATTCCCATAATAACCAGGCATATAACTGTTCAAGCATTAATTCGAAAAATAATAAATCCGATTCAAATCGGTATTTCTGGAGAGAGTATTGATGAATAAACTATTTAGATTTCACACCTTATCGACAGGCTGTCTATTCCTGGCCAGCCTGAACTCAGCTTTCGCCCTTGATATAAATATCACCAGAACCATTTCTTATGTTGACACCCTGCATAATGGAACAGCCGTTAGAATACAACGGGTACAGGATGAAACCCATTCCCTTGAAGGTGAATTCTCAAAAACCTCCCGCAAATGCCCACCTTTCTGTATCCAGCCAGAACAGGTTGCTCGTGGAGTGGAGACAGTTGCAGAGCTTGAATTACTGCAGTTTATACAGGACAAGGTAGTTCGTGGCACCGGCCTGTTAATCGATACAAGGACCCAGTCATGGTATAAACAGGGCACCATCCCTGCATCGATCAACATTCCCGCTACTGCCTTCACAGCTACCACCGCAGACTCCACCGAAGATTCCATAAACAATGCAACACTGACCAGGCTAGGTGTTCAAATAAGATCCTCCGAATCTGAAACATCGATAATGGATTTTTTGTCTGAATCAATCAGTGATATTTTTGGTAGTGATAATATTGATAATGAGATTAAGCGGAAACTGAACTTCGATGATGCCAAAGACATCATGCTCTGGTGTAATGGCATGTGGAGTGATCAATCAGCCGAGGCCATCCTGGGACTGATACAAATCGGCTACCCTGCAGATAAAATATATTATTACCGGGGCGGCATGCAAGCCTGGTTATCAGCAGGACTTACCGTGGTGAAATAATTATTTTTCATTAAA
>CBDULX010000068.1:0-14377 GCA_965368175.1 uncultured Gammaproteobacteria bacterium
TGACATGCCCTGTCATGTTTTGTCATAGCTTTTACTGGATTTTCTGGTTATCTTATCTGTCATAGGTACATAAACTACTGATTAAGCTCGATACACCGATTTAACCGTGTTTGGCATGATCACTGCTGTGTATTACCAGTGAGCGGTAAACTGGAGAGTAAAATGAAAATTATTTCAGGAATTTTATTACTGATTGCAATGTTAATGGCGCCCCTGACGGTATTTGCTGAAGACAGATCCGGCGAAGACAGTAACAAAGTATCTGCAGAACCGTCGGCTGATTCTGGCAGTGAGCAGGAGCCAGATTCTGAGGATGAAGAGCCGGATTGTGATTAAGTCAGTCGTTTTCAATGAAAAAAATAAAAAACCACCCGGGAGATAAAGAAATGAAGCTAAAAACACTTATAACCACATCTATATTCGCCCTCGGTCTGTTTGCATTTTCTGCCAACAGCGCTGAGATGAAAGTGAAAATCACCAGTGATCTGCCAAGTGTTACTGTTAATCATAATGGCAAGAAGGTGATCATCAAACGCAATCAGGACGGTAAGAATACAGTTAATCCGGCGTTTGCCAAAACATCGCGAAACTGTCCTCCGTTCTGTATCAATCCCATGCATCTGGCCCCCGGGGTGGAGACCATCGGTGAACTGGAGATGCTGGATTATTTACAGAAAATGGCCAAAGGCGATGATTCCATTCTTGTGATTGATTCACGCACCCCAGACTGGGTAGAGCGTGGCACCATCCCTGGTTCCATCAATATTCCCTGGACCCGATTGAACCCGGCCAAAGGCGCCACCTCCCTGGATATAGCAGACATCATGACCGACACATTTGGTGCCAGAGAGCTGGATGACCTCTGGGATTACAGCAAAGTCAAAACCCTGGTAATGTTCTGTAACGGTATGTGGTGCGGTCAGTCGCCCAACAATATCCGTAATTTACTGAAATTCGGCTATCCGGCAGACAAGCTGAAATGGTATCGCGGAGGTATGCAAAACTGGGAAAATCTGGGTTTAACCACAGTTAAATGAGGTTTACCGCCTTTACTTAAAAAAGCCCTGCTGCAGAGCGGGGCTTTTTAGTTTTTGATGTGACGGTATATAGTGCGTTCGCTGACACCCAGGAGACGGGCGGCTCTGGCTCGGTGTCCGTTACACTCTGTCAGTGCTTTTTGAACCTGCTGGCGAGTCAGGCGTGTATTTCGGCTGAATTCTGTCCCTTCAGACATATCCAGTTGTGTCATAAAGTTCGTTGCTTTCGATTCCTGAGTCTCATCATAAACAACAAAATCCGGCATAATGGGGCTTCCGGCTGCCAGGATCAGGGCACGTTCGACCAGATTGCGTAATTCACGCACATTACCCGGGTAGTCGTATCTGAGCAGCTTCTCGATCACGCCTGCTGATAATGGAAGCTGGCTGTCACCGTCTTCCAGCTGTTTGAGGAAATGTTCCGCCAGTTCGGGTATGTCTTCCTTACGATCTCTCAACGGCGGCATAGTGACCGGAAAGGCACTGAGTCGATAATACAAATCCTGACGAAATTCTTTCTTATTTGCCATCTCCTGTGGGTCACGGTTGGTGGCGGCAATAATCCGTACGTCCACCTTAATATATTCTGTACCGCCGATACGGCGTATGGTTCCGGTTTCCAGCACACGTAGCAGCTTGGTTTGCAGTTGCAACGGTAGTTCACCAATTTCATCGATAAACAGGGTGCCGCGATTAGCAGATTCGATCAGTCCTGTTTTACGCTGGTTGGCACCGGTAAACGCACCTTTCTCGAAACCAAACAGCTCGCTTTCAATCAGGCTGTCACCCAGGGAGCCACAGTCCACCACTACAAATGGTTCGAGGTTGCGTAGTGAATGGTGATGTATATATCGCGCGGCGCAATCTTTGCCCACACCACTTTCCCCCAGAATGAGTACCGTGGACGTGGTGGGAGCTACTCGATGCAGGATGCTGATCATCCTTAAAATAGCATTAGAGCGGCCGACCAGAATCTGGTCTTCGTCTGTCTGGTTGGGTACCGGCTGGATGGTTTCTCCCATATACAGCACATTGCCCAGATTATCGTGAATGGGCGCGGCAGAAATCTGTACATGTTCCTCGTGGCCGTGCGTGCAATGAATGTGCATCACCGTGGTGTCCCGACCCGTTTCAATCACCTGTTCCAGTGGACAGTGTTCACCATTCTGGCTGCAGGGATGATCGATGCGGTGTGAAATCTGGTAACAATGCTTGCCAACAATATCTTCATGACCAATCTGGTAATGGTCTTTGTATTTCTGGTTAGCGGAGACAATCAAGAAATTGCGATCAATGACCACAAAAGGATCTGGGAATAAATCGATGATTGCTTCACAGGTAGGTTTGACCGGGGCCTGCTTCATATCAGTATCCTGTCATGACATTGACTAATAAAGTATGTGTGGCGCGATATGTAAAGTCAACGCATGATGAGTTATGCTTGCGCCATGTCATTATCTTTCAGCAAAATGCACGGTCTGGGCAATGATTTTGTGGTATTCGATGCCATTCATCAGTCTATTGAACTCACTCGTGAACAGGTTCGTTTTATTGCCCATCGCCGATTTGGCATTGGTTGTGATCAGCTGTTGCTGGTGGAAAAACCTCAGTCGGCTGAGGCCGAATTTCGTTATCGTATTTTCAATGCCGATGGTCTTGAAGTGGAGCAGTGTGGTAACGGCGCCCGCTGTTTTGCTCGCTTTGTTGTCGACAGGGGCCTGACCAGGAGTCGGGAAATTCCGGTGGAAACCCGGTCCGGATTGATTATTCTGGAACTGGAAGACGACGGCCAGGTCACGGTGAATATGGGGGTGCCTCGTCTGCAGCCGGCAAGTCTGCCATTTGTTGCCGAGCAACAGGCCAGCAGCTATGTCCTTGAGGTTGACGATGAAGAGCTTTCTATCGGGGCTGTGTCCATGGGAAACCCCCATGCAGTGCTTCGGGTGGATGATATCAGCACAGCTGAAGTTGAACATCTTGGGCCCAAAATTGAAAATCACCCTCGCTTTCCCAACCGGGTAAACGCAGGTTTCATGCAAATAGTGTCAAAAGATGCTATTAAATTAAGAGTATATGAACGCGGTGTCGGTGAAACGCTGGCCTGTGGGACCGGGGCCTGCGCTGCAGTAGTCGCTGGCCAGGTTCAAGGATGGCTGGATGATAAAGTCACTGTTAGCCTGCCCGGCGGAAAGCTTGTTATTCGCTGGCAAGGTGGTGATAATCCATTATATATGACTGGCCCTGCCGCCCATGTTTTTGAGGGGAAAATTAAGCTGTGAGTACTACCCAGATTCAATCCAAAGCTACTATAGATACCATCGATGAAGAACAGGTCATCGAATACCTTCTACAGCACCCGGAGTTTTTTGAGAGCAACGGGCTGTTGCTGGCCAATATAAAAATCGCCCACGAGTCCGGTGAGGCGGTGTCGCTGATCGAACGTCAGGTAAGTGTGCTTAGAGAAAAAAATGAAACTTTCGAAAAGCGCCTGCACGATATGGTAGACGCCGTGCATGATAACCAGCGGCTGAACATGAGCTTGCAGCGACTGGCTATTGCTCTGTTAAAAGCAGACAGTCAGCAAACCATGATCGAAGCCATTAACGATGAACTCTGTAACAAACTGGATATCGATCAGCTGGCCATCTATCTGTTCACCGATGATGAGGCCCTGGTTGAGGCAAGCCCTGATCGATATGTCCTGGGTAATCAACAACAGCTGGATATTTTTGGTAAACAATTCAAAAAGAAGAAAATTCAGTGCGGCCGTATGACCGAAGAGCAAATCCATTTCCTGTTTGGTGATGATAGTAAAGTGGCTTCCGGTGCTCTACTGCCACTGGGGAATAATAAAACCACCATTGGATTTATAGGATTGGGTAGTCTGGACGAACTGCATTATCACCCCGGTATGGGTACCGAATATCTTCAGCAGCTGGCGGATCTGGCAACTGCAGCCCTGGCCTCTAAAAGGGAATAATGCTGGACTCAGACTTACAGTCGTTTTTTCAGTACCTGAAAACCGAAAGACGCTATTCGAGTCATACCCTGGAAAGCTATCAGCGAGACATCAGGAATTTCAACGAGTATTGCCACAGCCAGTCGATCACCAACTGGCCTCAAATCGACACTCAGCATATCCGCAGCTTTGTCAGCCTGATGCATCGTAGAGGCCTGTCAGGTAAGAGTATTCAACGCCAGCTGTCTTCCTTGCGCAGTCTATTTCGTTTTTTATTGAAGCAACGCAAGCTAAAGCAAAATCCTGCTGCCGGGGTTACAGCACCAAAATCACCCCGAAAATTACCCGAAGTGGTCACCCCGGATGTTCTGGACCATCTGATGGATATTGATTTATCCTCGCCACTGGCGGTGCGAGACAAGGCGATCATGGAGCTGTTTTACGGATGTGGCTTGCGATTGACAGAACTGGTCGGCCTGGACCTGTCCAGCATCGAATGGACTGAGCAAACCTTGAATGTGCTGGGAAAAGGTCGCAAGCAACGCCGATTACCCTTCGGTGGAAAAGCCGGACAGGCACTTAAACACTGGTTAAAGATACGAGGCCAGTATGCCGACGAAAAAGAACAGGCCGTGTTTGTCAGCATCCGCGGCCAGCGCATCAGCCCCTCCAGCATCCAGCAGAGATTAAAAAAATGGGCCAGAGAAAAAGGCATAGACCAGCGCATATATCCCCATCTTATGCGCCACTCCTTCGCCTCCCATATTCTCGAATCCAGCCACGACCTGCGCGCCGTGCAGGAACTGCTCGGCCACGCCAACCTCACCACCACACAGATCTACACCCATCTTGATTTCCAGCACCTGGCCAGGGTGTATGATGCGGCACATCCCAGGGCTAAAAAAAAGTTGTAAGTTTCAAGTTGTAAGTTATAAGTAAAAGCTTTTACTTTTACTGCCCACTGCGTGTTTTCGAGAATTGGTTTTTAACTTACAACTTGTAACTTAAAACTTATAACTTGAATTTCACCGTTCTAGCCCGCATCTAAGTATTCTTAATGTAGAATACCCTGCCCGTATCAAACAGTTCTGGAGCAATCTGTGGAAACAACCCTGCATGGCACTACCATCCTGTCGATCCGTCGTGGAAATTCTGTTGTTATTGGTGGCGATGGCCAGGTTAGCCTGGGCAATACGGTGATGAAGGGTAACGCCATCAAGGTACGTCGTCTGTATCAGGATAAGGTGCTGGTAGGTTTTGCCGGTGCCACCGCCGATGCCTTTACCCTGTTCGAACGCTTTGAAGGGATGCTGGAAAAATACAACGGACAATTGTTGCGGGCTGCGGTGGAGATGGCCAAAGACTGGCGCACCGATCGCATGCTACGCAAGCTTGAAGCCATGATGATTGTGGCTAATGAAGAGGCTTCATTGATTATTTCCGGCACCGGCGATGTCATCGACACCAATGATGATTTACTGGCTATAGGCTCCGGTGGCTCTTACGCCCAGGCTGCGGCACGCGCGCTGTTCGACAACACCGATTTGTCGGCGCGGGATATTGTGGAAAAGAGCCTGAATATCGCCGGCGATATCTGTATTTACACCAATCAAAATCTAACCATCGAAGAAATTACATATTAGGTAGCAGCATGTCTGAAATGACACCTCGGGAAATTGTTCAGGAGCTGGACAAGCATATAGTCGGTCAGAACGAAGCCAAACGAGCGGTGGCCATAGCCCTGCGTAATCGCTGGCGACGCCAGCAGGTGGAAGAAGACCTGCGCAACGAAATCACCCCGAAAAACATTCTGATGATCGGTCCAACCGGTGTGGGTAAAACTGAAATTGCTCGTCGACTGGCCAGGCTGGCCAACGCCCCTTTTATTAAGGTTGAAGCAACAAAATTCACTGAAATAGGCTATGTTGGTCGCGAAGTTGACAGTATTATTCGTGATCTTGTCGATATGTCGGTGAAAATGACCCGCGAGATCGAAGTAGAAAAAGTCCGTTACCGGGCCGAAGATGCGGCGGAAGAACGCATACTCGATGCCCTGTTACCACCGCCGCGCAACAGCTTCGGTGAGCCGGAAACTCAGGAGCCCAGTTCCACCCGAGAAAAATTCAGGGAAAAACTGCGCAGCGGACAGATGGATGACAAGGAAATCGAAATCGAAGTGTCCATGTCGCCGATGGGAGTGGAAATTATGGCGCCGCCGGGCATGGAAGAAATGACCAGTCAGTTACAGGGTATGTTTCAGAACATGGGTAGTGACCGCACCAAACGCCGTAAATTACGCATTGTCGAGGCCCGAAAGATACTTACCGATGAAGAAGCGGGTAAGATGATCAACGAAGATGATCTAAAGCATCGAGCTATCCAGAATGCCGAACAGAACGGGATAGTGTTCATCGATGAAATCGACAAGGTAGCAAAGCGGGGTGAAACCTCCGGTGCCGATGTGTCCCGCGAAGGGGTACAGCGTGACCTGCTGCCACTGGTGGAAGGTTGTACCATTTCAACCAAATACGGCATGATGAAAACCGACCATATATTATTTATCGCATCCGGCGCTTTCCACCTGTCCAAACCATCGGACCTTATCCCTGAATTGCAGGGCCGATTACCGATCCGGGTGGAGCTAAAGGCTCTCAGCGCGGATGATTTTGTGCGTATTTTAACTGAGCCAGATGCGTCACTCACAGCTCAGTATCAGGCACTGCTGGCAACCGAAGGAATGGAAATAAGCTTTACCGAAGATGGTGTGGAGCGCCTGGCCAGGGTGGCTTTTGAAGTTAACGAGCGCACTGAGAATATCGGAGCCCGCCGTTTGCACACGGTTATGGAGCGGTTACTGGAATCGGTTTCATTTGAAGCGGCCGATCGCTCAGGCCAGAGCCTGAAAATTGATGCCGATTATGTCGAAAGCACCCTGGGTGACCTGGTACAGGACGAAGACCTAAGCCGTTACATTTTATAACGTCTTTTCAACGCCTATTCATGTAGAATATCCGACCCGGAGCTACTCCGGGGGATCTGGATTGATTGTTGGAGAGCCGTTAAGCAACATTTGCGATCGCTGTAAATCCATCGACCGCACATCCCCCATAGGTTCTCTCTTTTTCGGAGTGATTGTTATATGCCAAAACCAACGAATATCAGCCTGCACCAGAAGTCCCGTATTCTCGAAATTGAATTCGATGACGGTCAGGCCTACAAATTTACCTGCGAATTTCTGCGAGTACATTCGCCTTCAGCTGAAGTCACTGGTCACGGCCCCGGCCAGGAAGTACTTCAGGTGGGTAAAGAAGGTGTCAGTATCAGGGCCATTGAGCCGGTTGGGCATTACGCAGTGAAGCTGGTTTTTGATGATGAACACGACTCGGGCCTGTATTCCTGGGATTACCTGCATGATTTAGGTGCTAATTACGAAAAAAAATGGCAGGATTATTTACGTCGATTGAAAGAAGCCGGTGTACAACATAAGGAAATTGCCAACTAGCTACACTCTGAATTGATCCAGAGCATGCTCATTAACATGAATGGGCATTATGCTGTACCGGTGCATTATTAATAAGTTCAGGTTAGATGTTTCTATGAGCGAAGACAAAACGCATTTTGGTTTCAAGCAGGTTCCTCTCGAGGAAAAAGTCGAGCGGGTGGCCGGTGTATTTCATTCAGTTGCCGATAAATATGATGTGATGAATGATGTCATGTCCTTCGGCGTGCATCGCCTGTGGAAACGCTTTACTCTAAGCCAGACCGGACTTAAAGCCGGACAAAGAGCGCTGGATCTGGCCGGTGGAACCGGAGATCTGGCCCTGCGCATGTCTCGTATGGTCGGCCCGGCAGGTGAAGTGGTACTGTCAGACATCAATGCCTCCATGCTCAACCGTGGACGTGAGCGGCTGATTGATAAAGGTGTGGCGGGCAATATGCGTTATGTGCAGGCCAATGCCGAGTGCCTGCCCTTTCCCGACAATTATTTCGATTGCGTCACCATGGCTTTTGGCCTGCGCAATGTTACCGATAAGGAGGCCGCTCTGCGGTCTATCTACCGGGTGATTAAACCCGGTGGTCGTTTGCTGGTGCTGGAATTTTCCAAACCGGTGGCGCCCGGTCTGGCTCCGATATACGACACCTATTCATTCAAGCTGCTGCCCATGATGGGCAAGTTGATCGCCAATGATGCAGAAAGCTACCAGTATCTGGCCGAATCTATTCGTATGCACCCGGATCAGGCCACCCTCAAATCCATGATGGAGCAGGCTGGTTTCGATAAGGTCAGCTATAACAACATGACCGGTGGCATTGTGGCTCTGCACAAGGGCTTTAAAATTTAAAGGGAATGCATTGAGTCTACCAGAGATACTACTGGCCTCCATCGAAACTACGATTAATCGCTATCTGGCGCTTGATCCCGAAAAGATGGCTGAGTTCGCCAGTCTGGAAGGCAAGGTGATCGCCATAGAGATCGAAGGCATTCAGCAAAGTCTTTACCTGTACCCAGGTGTCGATGGCATTATGGTGATGGGTGATTTTGATGGTGAGCCAGACACCACGCTCAGTGGAACGCCCCTGGCACTTGCTCGGCTCGGCTTATCAGAAAATGCAGCATCAGTATTATTTTCCGGCGAGGTCAGAATTGAAGGCGATAGTCGCCTGGGACATAAGTTCAAGCGCCTGCTATCGGAAGTGAATATCGACTGGGAAGAGCAGTTGTCTAAATACCTGGGTGATGTGCTCGCTCACCAGCTGGGTAATGCCGCCCGTAGTTGTTCAGCCTGGTTTGCTCGTAGTAAACAGTCACTGGCGCTGGATCTTGGTGAATATCTGCAGGAAGAAAGCCGTATGCTGGTCAGCAAGGCCGAGCTGGATCGATTTGTGAATCGGGTGGATCAACTTAGAGAAGCGGCCGATCGATTAGAAGCCAGAATTCACAAACTCATCAAACAAAAATAACACTGAGTTAACGGAAGCCCTATGTTCAGACCCGCCCAGTTACTCCGCCTCTTACACATAAATTATGTACTGGTGCGTCATGGACTGGACGACATTATTTTTGCTATACATCTGTTCCGCCCATTTCGGTTTTTAATCTATTTAATGCCCTGGAACTGGTTTTTCCGCGACCGCAGTAATCGTGGCCAGCGTATTCGTCTTGCACTGGAAGATCTGGGGCCGATTTTTATAAAGTTTGGTCAGATGCTGTCCACTCGCAAAGACCTGTTGCCGGAAGAAATCGCCGAAGAGCTGGTGCTTTTGCAGGACAATGTACCGCCGTTTTCCGGCGCTCGATCCAGGGCCATTATCGAAAAGGCCTTCAAGCAACCGGTGGGAGAAATTTTCGCCGAGTTCGAAGAAAAACCCCATGCCTCGGCCTCAGTAGCACAGGTGCATCTGGCCAGATTAAAAAATGGCCGAGAAGTAGTGGTCAAGGTGTTACGGCCAGATATTCTGCCGGTGATCAGGCGGGACATCGAACTGTTAAAAATCATCGCCCGGCTGGCAGAAAAATATTCCCGCGATGCGCGACGACTGCGAGCCATTGAAATCGTTAATGATTATGAAAAAACCATTCTCGATGAGCTGGACCTGATGCGCGAAGCGGCCAATGCCAGTCAGATCCGACGCAACTTTGAAAACTCCGATGCCCTGTATATCCCCGAGATTTTCTGGGATTACTCTCGCCGCAATGTCATGGTGATGGAGCGTATCCATGGTGTATCCATGGGTGAAGTGGCTAGCCTGGAAGCAATGGGTGTAGATATGAAGCACCTGTCGGAACTGGGAGTGGAAATCTTTTTCACCCAGGTGTTCAAGCACAACTTCTTCCATGCCGACATGCACCCCGGCAATATCTTCCTGGATATTACCGATAAAAAGCATACCAAATACATTGCCGTGGATTTTGGTATCGTCGGCAGCCTGAGTCCTGAAGACCAGCGTTATCTGGCGGAAAATTTCCTCGCCTTCTTCAAACGCGATTATTACCGGGTGGCCCAGTTACATGTGGATTCCGGCTGGGTGCCTGCGGGAACCCGTATCGATGAATTCGAGTCGGCAATTCGCAGTGTCTGCGAACCCATATTCGAACGGCCATTAAAAGATATTTCTTTCGGTAACCTGCTGCTGCGCTTATTTCAGACCGCGCGTCGTTTCAATATGGAAGTGCAGCCCCAGCTGGTGCTGTTGCAGAAAACCCTGCTTAACATTGAAGGTCTGGGCCGACAGATTTATCCCGACCTGGATTTATGGAAAACCGCCAAGCCATTCCTTGAGAACTGGATGAATGAACAAATCGGCACCAGGGCACTGTTCAAGGGGTTTAAGAAGAACCTGCCATACCTGGCAGAAAAAATGCCAGAAATGCCCGAACTCATGTATCAGGCTCTAAAGAAAATATCGGAAGGTGAAAATCACCAGCAGCAGACCGATGAATTAAAAAAAATTCGTCAACAGCTGGAAAACAATCAACGCAAAAGTCTGTTCACCATTGCCGGGTCTGCGTTGTTGATCTGTAGTGTGCTGTTACTGAGCTTTGAATTTGTCGGTCAGCCACAATTCATGCAACTGCCAGTTATCAGCTGGGTGCTAGCACTGCCAGGGGCGGCTATGATCTGGTTCGGCTTAAGGCGTTAACTGGGCAGGAGCAGGGAATGCAAGTTGTTAAAAGTCTGTCTTTAGTTTTTCTGGTTTTCGTCAGTCTAAATGCTTTTGCTATCGATCCACATCTCGACTGGAAAACCATTGAGTCGGATTACTTCTATATACATTTCCCACAGGGTTATTTAAACCAGGCGAGGCAGGTGGCTGACATTGCCGAAGCTGCCCATGAAAAACTGGTACCGGTGATACGTTGGCAACCTAAACAGAAAACCCATCTGGTCATCAGTGATGAAACCGATCAGCCCAATGGATATGCCATTAGTTTCCCCTTTAATCGCAGTGTGCTGTTTCTAAGCCCGCCAGATGAAGCCAATTCCCTGGAAGATGTTGAAAACTGGCTGGAAACCCTCATCGAGCATGAATACACTCATATTCTGCATATCGATAAAGCCAGCGGTGGGCCCAATAATTTACGTTCGATATTCGGTCGCAATATTTTCTTTTTTCCCAACCAGTTTCAGCCATCCTGGATTATCGAAGGACTGGCCACTCATATTGAGACCCATAAAGACCGGGGCATAGGGCGTGGGCAGAGTAGCCTGTTTCGCATGATGATGCGGGAAGAGGTGCGTAATGGCATCAAACCGCTAGATCAGGTAAACCTGCCGATTCGTCGCTGGCCCATGGGCACATCCGCTTATCTTTATGGCGTGTTCTTTTTTCAGTTTATAGAGCAGCAGTACGGACAGCAGTATATCGATCGCATGATCGATAACTACAGCAAAAACCTGTTGCCCTTTTTTATCAACAGTAATGCCGAGTCAGTTTTTGGAAAAGACCTTAAACAACTATGGTCAGAGTATGAGCTCTGGTTAAAACAGGAATTTGCCCAGGAGCTGGCTCAGGAACAGTCAGCAAATAAACAGTTATCCAGTTACGGTTACTTTACCCGAGAACTGCAAATTACGGATGATGGACGACTATTTTATATCCGTGGTGGCGGCATGCAGCACCCGGCACTAATGATGATCGATACATCAGATCAGCATCATCATTTAACGGATATTAATCACGGTGCAAGAATAAATATGCACCCGGATCAAAATAGAATACTGATCACCCAGCCAGAATTTTGCGGCGAGTATAATGTTTATTTTGATATCTATGAATACAACATCGAGCAGGATGACTTGAAGCGACTAACTGACTGCGGACGTTACCGCTCGGCAGAATGGGTCAATCAGGGTAATAATATCCTGGCCATAAAAACAGTGAAGGGAATAACTGAGCTGCACAGGCTGGATGTACAGGGTCAATATATCGAAACAGTATGGCTCAGTAAACCGGACGTGATAATGTCGCAGCCTGACTGGTCAGATACCACTCAGCAACTGGTAGTGTCAGTATTCAGGCCGACTACAGGCTGGAATATTGAGCTGTTTGATTTAGTCAGTAAAGAATGGAAAGTATTAACTGAAGATCAGTACGTGGATATGTATCCTGTATTTATCAATCAGGGAAAACAGATTTTATTTAGCTCGGATTATAAGGCTGCTTATAATATTCATCGAATTAATAGCGATGGTTCTGATCGCCGGCAGCTGACCGAGGTGTCCGCCGGAGCATTTAACAGTGCTTATAATGAGAAAAATAATCAGCTGTATTACCTGGGCTATACTGAAAATGGCTATGAAGTATTTAAAAATGATCAGCTAAAAAACACAGCCGTAAATATTGAACCGGAAAATTCAACAAAACAGCAAAAAGAAAATCAGTCCGATTCAAACCAGTATAGCGTCAGGGATTATTCACCCTGGCCCAGCCTGACACCGCGATGGTGGTTTCCTGTATTTGCCAGTACCGAACAGGAGACTACATTGGGCTTAACTGGCTCAGGGAATGATGCATTGGGCATACATAATTACGCCTACCTTGCCGCATATGACTCAATGAATGAATATGTATTCGGTGAGTTCAACTATATATTCAGCAACAACCTGGCTTTTGGCATACGAAGAGAAGGCATCCTGCTTCTGGACTCGAATGATGAACTGGGCATTCTTCGAAACGACGATGATATCTATCTGGTAGGACTGTTAAATTTTCCCAGTATGAACAACTACTGGAGCCTCCAGTTAGGTGCAATAAGCAGTCAGCAAAGTGATTTTTTTGTTGCCAGTGGTATTCAACCACTAGAGGACCGGCGTGACCGAATTCTAGGCCTTTCATTATATTTTAGTAACGTTGAAAACTATATTTTATCGATAAGTGAAAGTGATGGAATACGCGCCAGACTGACAGCAGAGAGCAGCGATGTCTGGAGCAGCGATTACACGGGTGAAGTGTACAGTTTCAAGCTGGGTGGCTTCATAAGTCTTGGCCATGAACATGTGCTTGCCCTGCAGTATGTTCATGGCATCAGTAATGAACAGCCAGACCCTTTCCGACTGGGTGGTGAAGACACTGATTTTAATTTTTTTGATGTGTTAACGCCTGTCGGCTCCCCGGTTTTTGGCGACAGGGAATACAGCTTACGTGGCTATCCAGAAGGCCGCGCAGAATTACGCGGCAACAACATGCAGCTAGCGACCCTGGAATGGCGCTTCCCGATTAATCGCGTAGAACGAGGCTTCATGGCTCCCCCTGTCGGACTAATGCAATTGTCCGGTTCCCTGTTCGCAGAAAGCGGTGGTGTCTGGGATGAAGGTAATCAACCGGAAACGTATTACGACAGTGTCGGTGCAGAACTGCATGCGGATGTGAATTTGTTTTATGGTATAACGACAAAAATGAGACTGGGTTATGCGAAGGGTCTGGATGAGCTGATTGGAGATGAGAGGGTTTATTTTAGTTTGGGGGCTTCGTTTTAATTTTTATTTTTTACTTTTATTAACACGGCTGTCCCGTTAACTGTTTTTATTGTAGCTGGTAGCTCATTAATATAAGGCCGTAATGAGGCACTTGATATTTGAGTACATGGAAATAAATAAATCCGTAAAGTTGTCATCCCGAACGAAGCGAAGCGTAGTGGAGGGATCTAAAGTGCCTTGTCATGCGGGATATAAGATCTCTCCATTTCGCTATTGCTCTAGTCGAGATGACACAACAAAGTTAACGGGACAGCAGTGTTTTAATAAAATACATTACTATTTTTTAACATTGGTTTCGCCTCGGTAACTGCTCCTGCGTTACTCTACCTCCTGCATCCATGCAGTCGAGCTGGCGAGTTACTTCTTTGTCTCCAGCAACAAAGAAGGTAACCAAGAAAATGCCGCCCCAGGTCGCAAGCCACTATGCAAACAGCGCATAGTGGTTCCTTCGTCACTCGTGATTTATGAGGCTGCTGCGAAACTCACAAACAATAAAAACCATTGTTTGTTCAAACGTTCTCGCAGACAACTCCTCATAAATCACTCCCTCCTCTGCTTACTCCAAAGGGGTTCTTGCGTGTGAATGCCCACAGGGATGTGGGTGAGTAGAGTAATGCAGGAGCAATTACCGAGATGACACGCAAATAAGAAGCGCAAAGCGCACAGATTTTCTTGTTCTTTTAGTCCTTAAATCCCCATTGGAGCAAGCCGAGGAGCGCATGATGAATGTGCAGGCTTTCTGCGAGCATGTTTGACGAGCGTTGTTTGCGAGGAGTTGCGCAGCAGGCATATTCATCATGTGGCGACGAGGGAACCCTTCATGTCTTTTATGAAGGGCTTGTGAACTGGGGCGTGTTTCTTTGGTTCCGTTTCTTTACACGAGTAAAGAAATGAACTCGCCC
>CBDULX010000069.1:0-14369 GCA_965368175.1 uncultured Gammaproteobacteria bacterium
ATTTTCTTGGTTACTTCTTTGTTGCTGCAGACAAAGAAGTGACTCGCCAGGAGGCGAAACCAATGCTCAAAAGTAGAATTCAATAACAGTAAACCGTAACCACCACCCAACCCAACAATCACATATAAAAAGCAACCATACCCTACGGCAAATCACTCCGCTTAAACAACCAGTAACCGGCACTGGCACAAGCCGTCCCAATCAATGCCGGATAAATCATCGCAAACCACAAATACCCCGTACTGCCAAAATTATCCAGAATCACAAATGCCGTCGGCCCTAACAACACCAGCTGAGAATCAAACAACATCATTGCCGCCGTGCGAAAAACCTGCAAAGGATTCACCAGAGACATCGACACTGCCGCTTCCATAGTGATACCTTCCTGTACTAAAAGTCCCAGTAGAATCAAATCCAGAAACAGAATCATCACCAGCCAGATAACGAATGCTGCACCGGTGGCTACATCGGCAGACCGGGCCATGCTGGAAATCAGCATGCCTATGCCCAGGAAACACCAGGCCATCACCAGTAGTAAACCGGTGTAGTAGGCAAACAATGTCCAGGGTGTTTCAGCGCCTCGCAACACGCCGACTATCACCGCAATCAGCATCGCCAGAAACACCGGGCTAAATATCACGGTAAAACGGCCCAGCATCTTGCCCCAGAACCAGGCGGACAGGGATACAGGCAAGGACAGCATATATTCAAATACCCCGGCTTCTCGATCGCCCGCCACCGAGCGCACGGTAGTGATCAGAACAAAAATAGGCAGTATGGCCATGGTGAGCTGGATGTAGGTAATCAACAGGCGGGACAGACCGGTAAAACCCATAATGCGGGATTCGGTTACCCCAAAAACAAACAGCAACACTACGATGCTACCAAAGATTCCGGCATAGACCATAAACCAGCGTGCACGTATGGATTCAATAACATCGGCCCAGGCCGTTAACCACAGATGTTTCATGGTCGACATCTTGCCAGATGTCATGCGCCGTTGAAACCGCTGAAACAGAGAGTGCTTTATTTCAATGATGCTGGTGTTCATGGGCCTGTCCTTTTAAATCGGCACCAGGCTGATTGAATTTGCGCTCTCGAGCCTGAATGTAGGCCACCGCATCGGTAAAATTCATGGCAGCTTCGGCTTCGACATCCTGTGCACCCAGGCCAAATTCCATGGGTGTGACCTGGCCACTGATATACCAGGCTTTTCGGGCATCTATCCAGCGCCCATCACGATGATCATTCACCCAGAACTCGGTTTTTACATTATCTTTCCAGGGCTTATCGTTTAACCACAATACCGCACCACCAAAGTCATCAAACTTATACACTTTTGATTTACCATTTTCTGGTCCACCCCGAATCTGGGCCGAATGTTTACGATCACTCAACACCATACGGCAACGCTCGCAATTGTCACGATCCCACTTTACTTCAACCGGACCTGTGCTCGGTTCCCCACACCCCAGCAAAAATAGAACTACCATACCGATAACATTCAAACTACGCACGATGTACTACCTCTTTTTCATCCAGCTGAATGCTGGCGAGTAAACCCGCATAACGGGATAAAACAGCTAAAAATCGTAACCGGTCAGCACCGGCCACCAGGCCTTCCCAGACCAGGCCTTCTACAGTTTCACTAAAACCCCATTGCTTAATGGCTTTACTGAATGCCGGTTCGACACGTGTTAACGCCACCCGGCAGAACAGTTTACGGGTGAGATCCACCAGATCGGCTACACGATCGTCCAGAACTATCTGACCCTGATCCATTTCAATGACCCGGTTCACCAGAGCGGCCACTTCATCCAGCCGATGACTGGAAATCAACATAATGGTGTCGTCCGGCTTCTCTGCTAGCAGCTGAAAAAATATAGCCCTGGCTTCCGGATCCAGATTCGCGGCGGGTTCATCCATAATCAGAATATCGCTGTCGCGACCCAGTGCAATGCTGATCAGGAGTTTCTGTTTCTGCCCCCCGGATAATTTTACGAAGGGACGATGCTTAAGATCGGCTACGTTCAAACCCAGACGTTCCGCGACATGGTACATACGGTCCACATCGGCCTCACAGACACTGGCGGAAAACTGCAGCAACTGAGCCACCGGCATTTTTAGCGGCGGCGGTAACTGGGGTACAAAACCAATTCGTTTAAGCACGCTCTCCCGGTGTTCCCGTGGTGCCAGTCCATCGACCAGCACCTTGCCCTGATAATTATATTCGCCCAGCAGGCATCGAATCAGCGTGGTTTTACCGGCACCATTAGAACCCACCAGCGCCACTCGGTTACCGGGCTCTATGTTGATGGCAATATTATTCAGTACCTGTACTTTTTTGAACTGTTTACTCAGTTGCTGAAATTCAATCATATTTTTTTCCAGGCAGCTTGAAATCGAATCGCAGTGAATCGGTGGGGCAGATGTCCACACACAGGCCACAGCGAGTGCAGTCCGACGTAATGTCCACTCGAGAATCACTGGCGCGACCTTTAATGGTCATGTCCAGCACGTGGGGCACCATACATATATGGCGACAGTCGCCTTCATGGGCGCAGTCCCTGGCGTGATATGTAACTCGCAAGGGTGAGATAACACCCACTACACCATAGGTTATGCCAATAGGGCAGACATAACGACACCAGGCCCTTCGTGAGACAAATATTTCAAACAACAGCAAAACACCCACCCAGATCAGGGCAAAACCTGGCCCGTAAATCAGGGCCCGGCTGATAATTCCGGTGGGTGATATGGTTTCGAATACGGTGTAGCCGGTAACTATGGCCAGTAATGCAAATATCACATAAAACACACTACGCACGCCACGATGAAAGGTTTTATTTTCAATCACGCCTTTTCTTACCAGCCAGAGATGAATTTCTTCGGTCCACTCGGCCAGCAGATGGTAGGGACATACCCAGGAACAGAAGGTACGACCACCCAGTAGTATCCACATAATCAATATCGTGGTGGTGCCGATGATTAGATTCAGTACCACTTCCTTAAATGCCAGCATCACCTGCAACGCGGAATTTAAATCCGCCATGTGAAAACCGGCAAAGCGTGATGCGGTCAACGCGCCTTCCAGTAGCTGGATATCCAGCTGATAAGACAGCACAAACAGCAGGTTGATAAACAACAACGTGAGCCAGCGCCGGTTACGCCATTTATTTTTATGGCCTAGTGCATGCAGGGCCTCGATATCCGCCTTGCTATTGGGATGGAGTTTTTTATAAAAATGAATTTCCTGGACCTGGGGTGTATAGGCTTCCTTAGCAACCCGGGTCGGTTTGGCACCGAATAACTGAGCTAATGATTCGCGGATATAGTTCATGCCTGCTCCGCAGTTTTACGGGCATCGATCACGATGGCAGCAGGATCGGTCGGACACACCATTTCACATACACCGCATCCGACACAACCGTCGAGTACTACGGGTTTCATTTTAACTTCCCCGGTGACCGAATTAATCTGAACCAACTCAATCGCTTTTTTCGGTGGGCACTGGTTACCGTCACCGGACGGAGGTTTACCCGCCTCACACTGGGAGCGTCGAATTTCGATCGGGCACTGGCGTACACATAAATCACAGAGCTCCAGATCGTATTCATGCTCAGCCACCGGCAGAGGATTCCAGCGATCGATGTCATCATAACGTAATGTGCCGGGGAAATCGGGACCACGGGCTGTGCCTTTAATGCCCTTGCCCTGCATGGCCAGGCATTTGTCTGGCCGTGACAGTCGTGCAAACCCCATGCGAGTTTCGTGGGGGTAATTAATTTCATGAGTCAGGCTGCCGGTGGGACAGGCCAGTACGCATTGCAGACCATCGCAGGAAAAATCACAGGCCTGGTCACGGGCTTCCACATAGGGTGTCCCCATACCAAAGCCATCCATAATGTCGGCCAGCTTTATGGCCTGCACCGGACACACCTGAACGCATTGCCCGCACTTGATGCAGGATGCCAGAAAATCTTTTTCCAGCAAGGCACCGGGTGGGCGCAGTCGTATGTATTTCGCCTGGGCTACCGGGAAATAACCCAGTCCGGCAGCACCGACAACACCCACGGTTAACACAGCTGATCGTATAAATTCCCGTCTACCACGTTCCTTACGTGACAGCTGTGGTTTTTTAACCGAGGTTTTTTTTACAGGTGTTTGTTCTTCTGTACTCATTAGTCCACCAACATCTTAGGCTGGCTGTCACTGAATACCATTTCCGGTGAGCTAAAGGGCGCCAGTCGTTCCAGAAAATCCAGCACTTCCAGCATCGGTGAACCCTTAAAAAACTGTGCCGGTGGCACATCCATCCAGATACGGTCGGCATATGAATAAAATTCATGGGGCGTGTCGCCAATGCCATCCTTATTCAAATCAAAACCACGGTAGTCATCCCAGTAATTACCCGTCCAGTTATTGTTTTTAGCCGAGCCACCATCGCTCACCGCGACCTGGGTAATATTACTTTTAAATTTATTATTTTTGAAATCATTGCCCTTCCAGTCATTCAAAAAACGCACGCCAATATTATTATATGCAACCAGATTATCACTGATTCGATTGGTGGTATCCGGCTGATAGGGTGATACATCGAGATACATTCCTACTGCATTATAAACAAGCTTGTTACCCTGCAGTACAACATCGGAGGTTTCTTTCATGCCTATACCGACACCGGTGGCACCGGTGGCGCGTGAAACAATATTATTGCGCACCTCGACACTGTCGCTATACATTAAAAAGATACCCACCGAGTTGTCCCAGTATTCATTGTTCTCAACCTTGTTGTGCTGGGCATACATAAAATGCAGTGCATATCGTCCGCGGGTAGAGCGATTGTGAGCAATTAAATTATCTCTTGAATACCAGACCACGGTGTCCCGCGAATCATGAATGAAATTATGAGTAATTTTGTTACCAAAGCTGTACCAGAGTCGGATGGCATCACCTCGCAAACCCAGATCATACGGTTTGGAACTGATTTCATTGCGACGCACGATATTGTTTTCAGACTGTTGCAAATCAATACCGAACAGACAGTTGCTGATGACATTATCTTTAACTACATTGAAATTACCCCGTACCTGTACACCGGCATCAATGTCGTTATGGGATTCACCGGAATTGGTTAAATGCAGGCCACGGATTACCGCCCCGTCGGTGTCCAGAAAAATCACCGATCCCTCACCACCGGCATCGATGGTGACCACACCCTGACCATCCAGAGTAATGGCTTTCTCGATAATCAGGGACCCCATATAAGTACCCGCAGGGGGCTGGATTACATCCCCGGCTTGAGCTGCCTCAATAACCGCTTTTAAGTCATATTCCTGGGCTGAAGCCAGGACGTTGCATGACAGACCGGTCAATAGTAAAAAATGGCATACCCGCCACAGCGACATAATCAGGCACCTTCATCCTGTATCTGACGATGACGGATCACTGCCGCCACAGCTAACAGGGCCGACGTTAGTAGCATAATGAAATAACCGGTATGAGGATAGGAATGGGTGGAAAACTGTGCAACCTTACCCTGGCCAAACACCGTTGGCATAAACGGCTTCACAGTAAAGGCTCCCATGTCGTTCAGATTATGTCCGAAATACCATAACCAGGCAGCATAATCGATCACAAAAAATATCGGTAGCATCATAGGCACGGCCACCAGTAACCAGTAAAAACCCTGATGAATAAACACACCGGCGACAATGATGACCATGGCCAGCACCAGCGCTATCATAATGCCCTGGGTCCAGATATTGAGCGTACTGACCTTACCTTCGATGACATCCGTTTCACGGAAATACATACCAAGCGTATCCCGGTAAGATTCGGACACAGCCTCTATACCACTCCAGTGCTGAATCTCTTCTATATCCAGATCCAGTGTGCTCTGGATCGATTCAACATAACCATCGCTGAGCATCATGACACCACCCTCGGTATACATGGCCAACGACATCCACACCGCTATGGCGCCGAAACCAGAACTCATGATGATTGCACGGAGTTTTTTCTTGCGACAGGCAAAGCCCACCAGCATCACCACCAGAAAACTGACCAGAAACTGTGACAGCACACGCTCTACCGGGCCACCACTGGCAATGGGATACATACCCACATAATGATTGATGGTATCCATTTCGTGAACACAGTTAAGCGCCTCATCGACCTGCACTTCAGTGCTTTCCACTTTCTCGCAACCATTGAATACACCATTGAAATGAAAATGGATACGGATGCCATCAGGAAACGCTTCAGGTGGATAATTAGGTGCTTTAAGGGCCACCCACCAGATGGGCGTGAAATACATAACAGACAGCAGTATGACCGCGATTGAAATTAAACCTGCAACCTTCAAATTGTCTTTACTCTGATTCAGTTCGGTCATTTTTATCCTCGGTGCTGTTGCCAGGGAATCTCTGATTTATAAATAAACACGGGGTGCTGCTTTCACATACACCCCGCTGGCGTCCTTGGCTTATGAAGAACGGTTAACTCATGCCGTGCTTAAACAGCATGTAAATAATCAATTAATCAAAATCAGGGTTTTTCCAGTCTTTTGAAGGTGCCAGATCTTTTTTCGGTACTTCGATCCGTGATACATAATTGATTACCATCTGCATATCCTTGTCACTGAAACCTTTAATCTGTTTCACCATGTCGGGGTTGGCATTACGGCGCTTACCATCACGAATCCACTCAAACTGACGCAGCATGTATTTATAATGCTGGCCCTGAATCTTTGGATAGTATTTATCTTTTTTGCCTTCACCCATATCACCATGACATTGCACGCAGTTATCATCGTATAATTTTTTACCCTGCTTAAATTCAACCGTACCTTTTGCCCACTCACCCTTACCGTTATCAGGATTCATGGGTAACTTGGCGATATAAGACACCACATCGGCCAGCGCCTGAACGTCACCAATAGATTCCGGCAGGGCAAATGGATACATGGTTGGGTTATCACGGTTTAACGCACGAATATCTGCCAGCTGTTTAATTAATACTTCTTTATGCTGACCTGCCAACTGGGGAAAGGTACCGTCCTGGGTACCCCAGCCTTCGGGATAATGACAGGCAGAGCACACTTCATATACATCCATACCATTTTCAATATCTGGCGTCAGTTTCATTGCATCTTCCTGTTCGCCACCACCTTCATTCCAGGCCATCGCCTGTGATGACAAAATCAGTGCCAGCCCTGCAATTGTTGATACCAACCGTGTGTTCTTCATACAATGTTCTCCAGGATCCGATGATGAGTTTTTTCTCAACATGGGAATCAATTTAACTTGGCGTATACAATATCAAGTTCAACTAAACCTGGACTTGATTTTCATCAATACACAATTTCTAGGGCGCTAATGTCGATAAATACTTGGCTATGGCAGCCATTTCTTCATCACTCACCATATGCATAATGCCTTTCATGGCCGCCGACATTCCGTTATTACGCTTGCCGCTTTTAATGTCTTTTAACTGCTGCAGAAGATAGGCTTCATTCTGACCGGCCAGCTTGGGGTACATAGGCAGCAAAGGCGTTTTTGCATCTTTACCATGACAGGCTGTACAGCCACCTTTTGTAGGATCTTTAAACAGGGCCTCACCATCCAGTGCATATGAAGGTGCAACTACGGTCATTAACATCATCGCACTTAACATAGATAATATTTTCTTCATTATTTTCTCCTGAGCACCCGGACTACACCGGTATCTCAAATTAAATTGCCTTCAAATTTAAAGGTTTTATTTTTTATACAATACAAGCTGGGAGTTAGGGAGCCTCTGATCAAGTCGTGATTGTTTTATGCTGACTAAAATCAACCAGACTTAATCAGAGGCTCCCAGGCACTCCTCCCGAATTAAGCTACAGACAATGACTACTTCACCTTCTTCGCATTGTTCTGTTCGAGGAAGGTTTTCGCTCTCAAACCCAGGTCAGCGGTTTTAACCTGATATTGCCACCACTGATTAGCCCAGAGCATGGCGTTCTGCCAGTCTTTCCTGGCTGCAGCCGCTTCCGATTTTTTCTTTGCTTCATCTGCGAAACCCAACTGGTCTGTCGCATCCTCAACCAGAGCAACGACCGGCTTGAAATCCTGATAGTTACGCTCTGTAATGAACTTGACCACAGAATCAATAACCGCCTGTGTTTCAATATTGGTTTTCACCTGTTTCTCATAGTCTGCCTTAGAGTAGCTGGCACCTTCTTTAAAAGCTACTTTCTTAGCTTTATATCCCTTAGGTTTGACCAGCAGGTAACCCTGCATTTCCAGATGCAATGCTGAACAGAACTCGGTGCAGTAATAAGGGAACACGCCTTCTTTGTCTACAATGAAACGAGCAGTGGCCGTTTTACCCGGCTCCAGGGACAACTGTACATCCTGGCCATACATTGCGAAACCGTGTACCTCATCTTCCGCACGTTCAAGGTTGGTCAGATGGATGATAACCTCATCACCTACTTCCGCTTCAATGGTCTCAGGTGTGATATGAGAACGAATGGTCGTACCAAACACTTCAACTTTACCTGGTGTTACTACCGTTTTTTCACGACCGGCACGAGTCTTGAAAGCCGAACGTTTGTCCTCACGGGGATTCCATCCGGATTTATAACGGTTCACTGGTTTCAGTTTGTCCGCTTTAATCGCAACCACATAATGGGGTTCTCCCAGCGGTAAAGGCATGTCATAGAGCAGCTGCATTTTGTCACCACTGATATCAATCAGCTGATGATTTTGAGGATGCAGTGGTCCGACAGGATTAAAACGATCAATTGCCAGTTTATTCAATGCCACCAGATATTTACCATCAGGAGATTTAGTATCGCCTTCCATGGTCATCAGATGACCGATATTATAATGAATCGAAATCTTGTCCAGCACTTTACCTTTACAGTAATCCCATTTACCCACCATGGAGTCTACATAGAGTGAGGTATAAGCCACGCACTCTGTAGAATCAAACTGGGTATGCAATGGCCCCAAACCTAATTCCACCTGGGTATGCACTGTATCTTTCAATGAAATAATTGGAATGCCGTAGGGATCTTTACCTTCAAACTTTTTGTCTCTGGCGGCTTTCATAATTTTATCGAAACTGTATACCGTGGTGTGGCTGTCCAGTTTTCCGGATACAACTATGAACTTACCGTCCGGTGTAACATCCACCCCATGAGGGCTCTTGGGCTCAGGGATCAGGTACAGGATTTCTTCTTTAATTGCTGTTTCTATAGTGATTACACTGGCGCCATTAATTTTTTTGACTTTACCCGCTTTGTAAACTTGTTCTGCTTTTTGCCAGTTCACTACGTGCATGAAGTCAGTATCTTTTGCAGAACAGCCCGCCTCATAGGGTGGTCGACCTTTCTCTATGCCACCCACATAACGCTCTGAGCAGAAAGAATTGGTAAATGACCAGCCATGGGATGGCCCTTTACCAAAATCTGATAAATCCTGGCTATAAGGCGGCGCCATAACGATGAATGAACTTTTCTCATCGATACGTCCTTTTTCCTTGTCGAACTTCCAGTAAGTCATTCCACCGCGGTATTTATCATTGAATTCTTCCAGCGGTACAAATTTGTTCTCATAGGGTGTCGCATACTGAGCAGCAGTAATAATGTACTCGGTATTTTCAGATACGAATGCACCACCATGCTGTGATTTGAAAACCGGGTTAACCACAATTTGCTTGGTTTCGAAGTCGTGTAAATCAATAACCGCCACTCGTGGGTTGGCTTTATCATTAATAAACAGCCAGCGACCATCGTATTCACCAGCTATTTCAGATATTGCCGGGTGATGGGTATCACCGAAATTTATTTCTTTGCCACGGATATTACCCTGCCTGAGAACCGCTTTTGATTCTTCATCAAAGCCATAACCCTGCCAGGGCTCCGGCGTGAACACACCGATGTATTTAAGAATGCGCATGGAGGGAATACCATAAACGATTACCTGCCCACTCTGACCGCCGGAAGCAAACGCAAGATATTCATCTCGTCCACCGGTTGGGGTATAGGTTTTCGCTGCCGCCAGCAAATCTTTCTGGGTCAGTCCACGTTCTTTCATCACGTCTTCCAGTGATGATGCTGACATGACGCTCGTGCTTACCGAGAGGTAGACTCCAAGCCCCGCCAGTATCGAGAGCGCACGTTTAACATTTATTTTCATGGCCATCTCCCACCTGTTTATATTTTAGATTATTGATTAGACGCAAGAGTATGGGTCGCAGCAAACCGACCCTCCTTGATTAAGGTCAATCACAGCAGGGATATTACACAACCAGTGTGTGTAATCACACACTGGCTGTTGATATGAATCATTAAACAAAAATAGAAATAAATTAGAAAATTCTAAAATACTATAGGAATTACACCAGGACGCTTGTTCCTGTATTCTGGCATGGTCATACCGGCATTTGCATTAACATAAGTAGGATCTGATACTACATATCGACTGCCTTTATAACGAACGGCATCACCGGTCACCGACTCATTAAAACGAACAGCAGTAGCAATATGGCCGGGGAAATCCAGCCCTACCACGTCCAGATTCAACAAACTTCTAACCAGCCAGGCAAAGAACACAGAACGATCTTCACAATCGGAATACGGGTAGTAAAGAGTCTCTTCCGGGAACAGGTAATTTTCGGTTCCAAACTGTCCCTGGTCAGTTTTATAACGGAATGACGTCTGTACAAACCGCAATAGCAAATTCACTGCATCCTGTTCCGACTTGCCTTCTACCATTGGTTTCAACTGAGCAAGCAACGGGTTACCGGTAGACTCGTTGACACTGGAAGTGAAATACATACCTATATCCATCTGCGGATAGGTTTTCAGAAACTTCACCGTCTCATCATCGTATTCAACATTTACCCTGTAGGTTTTACCCTGGAATTCGAAACTGAGCTGTTTATCTTCCTGCTTGCGCACGGTGTTAATAGATCTGTTCAGTTTCATATCCAGACGTTTTGATGCGCCGGGATACTCACCATCATAGGTATACACTCGACCTGGTTTCTGTCGGCTACCATCGAAACTCAGAGCGTAGTAACGCACCTTATCGATAGTGAAATATGAAGCTCCGAACAATTGCTGGCGGGATGGCAACAACAAATAGACCCGTGAACTGTCATAGGCTATGCGCGCCTGGTAACCAGCCTTGATCAACATAAACCAGCCAAATAAAGCCTGTTCATTGCTCTGACCGGGATATATCTCCCTGGCTATTTCATTGATCAGCAGGGCATAACCCCAGTCATTAAGACTGAGTGGCTCTCGCTGATCATTAATCTGTGATAACAGTGCCTCATAATCACCCTGGCTCAGACTGGACCAGTGCCGGCTCATGGCGTTGGCATCAATACTGGAATACATGCCCACTTTTAATTTAGGGTCATAGGTAAAACGTAAGGTCTGACCATAATAATTGATCTTGATGGCCTGGCCTTTAGGCAGTTTTACCACAGGTACTGGTTTGACTATGACGGGTTTGGGTGGTTGTGCTATGGGGGGTACTTTTACTATGGGGACTGTTACTACTGGTTCCGGTGGCTTTGGTTTGATATCCGGCTTAGGCTGATCCACTTGAGTTGGCTTGTGATCTGGCAAAGGTTGAACGAGTGGCTCAGGCACGGGAGAGGGCAATGGCTTGCTATCTGGCAGTGCTACTGGCATGCGTACCGGTTTGGGGGTTTTATCCCGTACCAGACCTGAAAAAGTCTCCATTTCCTTCCACTGGGTTTTCAGAAACGAGGTGAATTCCTTGTCCCGCTTGTCACGGTATTCCTGAAACGTGGTGGTTTCCTGAGATAACCATTTTTCGAATTCAGATCGATCAGCGATGGCGCTACCCACTACCGCAGAACCGGCAAAAAAGACCAGGGCTGTTTTCAATCTCATTTGAAACATGACTACTCCTTTATATACTTCCAGTACGTCAAAACAACAAAGCCGGTACTAAGACCGGCTTTGTATCTAACAGTTCTGAATTAATTGCCCATTTTGGCAATTTCAGCCGCCAGTTCATCCTGACCTTTCTGAGCCTTGAACTGCTGCCATAAGGCACGTTCGTTTCTCATACTGGTTTTGATTGCGTTTTCAGCGGCCTGAGATACTGAGTTTTCATCCATTCCCAATAGCACATATAAGGTACCGTTTGGACTGGTACGGGTTTTGTAAATGCGAGTACCCACCAGTGTTTCATTGGTGATCTGTTTGGTGACCGAAGTCAGTGCTCTATCAACGGTTTCATCATCCGCTGCACCGGTGGTTTCAACATACTGTTTGATCATATTCTGAACAGTGACTTTCATACGCTGAGCCAGCTGAACTCGAGCTGATGTTGACGCCATCTGTTTCATGAAATCATGACCTGCACGGGATTTATCGGCAGAACCCACAGCTGAAACTTCTACCCCTTCCACAGGTGTATCACAAATCCATCCTGGTGCGGCCATACCAGGTGCATCCGGGAAAACACAATCTGCAACTTGTTCTTTTTTGCCCCCGCAGCCCGCGAGGACCGCCGACATTGCAACACCTGCAACCAGGTAAGCAGCCTTATTCATATTTATTTCTCCTTTAATTCGAGATGGCTCATTTTTATCATGTTAAAACATAGCCGAGTTGCCCGAATTTAGCAAACCCTTTATGGGAGCAATGCCGATCATGTCTGATAAATTTGATCGCCCGCGGCTATGCTACTATCACATGTTGTTAACAATTGAACTGGAGGTTCCATTGCTGGGTATTACACACAAAATAAACATCGTCATTTTGAGTTTTTTGTACAGTCAAATATCTTTTTCCAGCACGCCATTGATTGCCAGTAACTCAACATTCGAATCTTACAAACAAAACACCGAGCGTGAATTCATAGAAGCCAAAGACCAGTTTCGCCTGTATAAACAGCAATTGCTGGCGGCCTTCAATGAGTACCAGTTCAAGACGGACCAGGTCTGGGGACGTAAACACAGGGCCAGGCCCAGCAAAAAAAACTGGATAAGCTATCAGGGTGATTTAAAACACCGCAGCATCGTTGATTTCGAAACCGGTATGGTCCGAGTAGAACTGGCAATCGATACGGATCGTAAAATCGGCAAGCCACAGGCTATCCGCGAGCTGGAAAAAACCATTCTAACTACCATGGATATGGGCCAGGATGACCGCTCCATACTCAAACTGGCCAAACAACCGATATCCAGACCCAGGGGGCCGGCCGTATTGAGTCATCTGGTGGCTGATGATCGAGGCCTGCCGCTGGCTAAATCCGACTACAAAACTCGCGCCACCAGCCTCGCTGCCAGTGCCAAAACCAGTACCATACAGGGTGAAGATGGTAAAACCCGCCTGCTCTATACAGCGCAATTCAAGCTGGTACCTGACCATATTCGCAAGCGGGCAAAAAAATTCCAGCCTGCAGTGATTAAATATGCCTCCGAACAGAAGGTACCTGCAGCACTGGTGTATGCGATTATTGAGACTGAGAGTATGTTTAACCCGGTAGCCCGATCTGCAGCACCCGCCTTTGGCTTGATGCAACTGGTACCCAATTCCGGTGCACTGGAGGCCTACCGCTATCTATACAACAAAAATAAAATAGTCAGTGACCAGTATCTGTACAACCCGGCTAATAATATTCGCCTGGGTGCGGCCTACCTCAACCAGTTATATTACAAATACATGAAAGACATTAAGGACCCAAAAGCTCGACTCTGGGCCACCATTGCGGCCTACAATACCGGACCCAGCAATGTATTTCGTGCCTTTGCCGGCAAGTATTCCCGCAGCCGACATGGCAACTGGAGTCGCTATAAGTCTTCCGCGCTGGGGCAAATTAACCGAATGTCTGCCAGTCAGGTATTTAATTTCATGCACCGCAACCTGCCCTACCCGGAAACCCGACATTACATAAAAAACGTGCGCTCACGCATGACTAAATATCAAGCTTAAGGAGTTAAGTTCACATGCGAATTTCAGTCAAGCCCCTTCTAATTACCATCAGCCTGTTCAGCCTGTACGCCTGTCAGCAGACGGTAAAATCCACACCTGGGTGGATCACCAGTCCCGGTTCCGGTGCCGTGGGTTCTTCAGGTACCCATGTTAGAGGCCGGCACTACCAGGAAGAACTGGCCATTGCCCGAGCCCGGGAAAGGCTGGCAGCCCGCTATGGCGTTGAAGTGAGCAGTGTGCAAACCATTCGTGAAAAAGTCGTCAATGACCGTGCCTATGTCACATCAGACAAACAAATCATGCAACAAATTAACAACACAGAAGTGAAAGCCCATGTGCGCGAAATCTGGCATAACAGGGAAAAAGACGTGGTGTGGGCCTGGGTTTATCCTGT
>CBDULX010000070.1:0-14338 GCA_965368175.1 uncultured Gammaproteobacteria bacterium
AGACCTGGACATAACGAAATGAAAAGAACAATTCTTGGGTTTTGTGGCATAAAAGTCGTGAAAATATCAGAGTTCGCCCCAGTCAAAGATTCGAGTCTACATCAAAAAGAAAAATGGATTGCTATAGCAAAAGACCTTGGTTCATAGAGCGTACAGGTTCAGACCTTGCATTTGATATAAATTGCTTAAATTAGCGCGATGTATAATATCGTGTTTTGAATATAAGTGTTTTGTTATAAACCCCTTCTGGAGTAAGCAGGGGAGGAAATGTTTATGAGGGGTCGTTTGCGAGGATACCTGAGCGAAATACACATGTTTTGTCTGATTTATTGTTGAATCGTATTGATGAGACACACGAACATTAGTAATATCGGTAAATATCTCTTCGCGATGGTCTATAAGTGTGGTGTATGTACAAATGTACTGCGATGCCTAATATCAGGAATGGCGCTTAAAATACAGTGCATAGGACAATCTAAAGGATACCAGCAGGGAGCTTCTGACCAAGTATATAATTCTTCTATAACTTCCACACTATAAATAAAGAGCATAAGCTATGAAACAATTATTTATAACTATTATTTTATTATTCGTAACAACAGGCTACGCGAGTCAAAAAGCGGTCACTGATACAGGCAAAGAGGTAATTCTGAAAGATGACGGGACATGGAGATATTCGGAAAATACGAAGAATCTGACTGCAACGATCAAAAGTAATAAAGCTGTATTTAAAAAATCAAAAGATGCTTCGTTTTTGCTGAAAAGCGTTAAGAACTCTTCTGCATTCTGGATAAACGCAAATAAATGGTCATTTAAAAAAGCAACTGATAATGCTGAAGCCGAATATCAATTTCAACTAAAAGGTCAGGATTTATATGGAATGGCAATTACCGAAGGAATTGAAATATCTCTTGAATCATTGACTGATCTTGCCCTGGTTAATGCGCAGAATGCAGATCCAAATGCAAGAGTCGTCAAAAAAGAATATAGAAATGTAAATGGGAACAAAGTAATTTATATGGAAATGAATGCAATTATACAGAGCATTGATTTCACCTATTTAGGTTATTATTATTCTGACGCATCCGGTTCTACTCAATTACTCACTTATACAGCTACTAATTTGGTCAAGAAATATAAATCAGAAATAAATGATTTACTGAACGGTCTGGTAACCCAGAAATAAATTATAATAAGTTGAGGGAAATTCGATATAAAACAGGTCTGGATATTTGTGTCAGATAATTTGTATAAATCAGGGCATAGTACGATACAGCGAACAATATGTCTTAATATGAGCTAGCAGTTACTTATATTCGCTCATAGCCAGAAGAATTGCCAAGAAAATAATAAAAAGCATGAGTCCGCAAATGCACGCTAATGAACGCAAATAGAAACAAAACATCTATATGTTGTGCGCCGTAGGCGTACAAATAAAACATTTGCGTTTATTTGCGTGCATTTGCGGACGATATCTTTTGTTCTATAACGTCAGCTTCGGGGTGTTTTGAAATATTTAGTGCAGACTTGAATTGTCAGATTAAGTCTAAAGCCATTACAATGTGCCAGACGTGGTTGAAATGACAGTAGATATCAGTGATAGCAGGCGGTAATTGGTTAACACTTGCTTAGCCATACGCCGACATCCAGGCTGGAATTTGCAGTGCCAGTAAATGATCCCTCTATTGGTGGTACCGATTCGGGTAATCGTGCTACTGCCACAGCAATGTGATCGGTTCCTACTATCTGACCGATAGTAGGGTCGAATCCCTTCCATCCTGCTCCGGGCAGATATACTTCGGCCCATGCATGGGTTGCACCTAAATTGGTCACTGATGGAGGTGAGTGGAGATAGCCGCTCACAAATCGTGCAGCCAGGCCTAAATGCCGAACTGTATCCATAAATAATACTGCAAAGTCACGGCAGGAGCCGGTGCCGTTGGCCAGAGTTAACTCTGCTGACTGTACACCCGGCTCTTCCCGAATTCTGTACGTCAGGGTATTGTGGATATGACTGTTAATCTGTTGTAACAGAGTGTAAGTCTGAATTGGTATTCCTGGTTTCCATAAATCCTCAATCCATTTAGTCAGTAGTTCTTTTGTCTTAAGATCGGTCAAAGATATATAGGGTGCTAGCAGGATCGTGTCATCGGGTAGATAAGTGAATGGGTAATGTATTGCATAATCGGCCACCATAAAGTCGAGTGGAGTCTCATTGTACTGCTGGATGATGGCTTCACTCTCAATCATAAGCTGGCTGGTGGGCAACTCAAAACTTGCTATTGCGACTGAATTTCCTTCCACGTCCCGATGCCAACGCAAACTGGCGGGTGGGGTGATCTTCAGGTTTAATGACTCAACATGTAATTCATGGTCTTCTCTTGGACGCAGCCGCAAGCAATGTGGTCCGAGGTTTACAGAATCGGAAAAATTATAATAGGTACGATGAAGAATTTTAAAGCACTGCATACACTGTCCTTTTTGCGTTATTCATTCTGTCACTCAAATGACTGGACCCGACTGGTACAGGGTATAAAACTGTCAGTTCACATTGTAGCCAGGGAACCTCTGATTAAGTCTGGTATTAATAGGATGCGATGAGTGATTAGATTTTTAACGAAGTGATGCGTGAGTCATTCTATTGCAACGAACTTCGGGGAAAATCTGGACACTTTTAGCTATCGTAAAACAATCACGACTTGATCAGAGGTTTCCTGGATAGCAAGTATTCAAAGAAGTGGTTGCTGTCATATTTCTGCCTCAGTCGAAAGACTCTTTAGTTCTTCTTCAACACTTGCAGCATGGGTAAGCTCTGCGACATTGTCTTTGGCAAAAAAACCATCGAAGTCACCAAATCGTTGAACATATTCAATGATCAGTGATGAATGTTCTGATGCGCTGGAGAAAATCTGTTTGAGGCCCTCTTCTTTTGAGCCGATTACATCAAGTAAGAAGTCCTTACCCTGAGATGCGATCTGGCTGACGACCATCCCAATATTATCCATGCCGTTAGTTTCACCATCACGCACAGCCATGGCTATGTGGTGCAGGCGTGGGCCATAGTTGCGGACGAAGGTTTCAGTTGGTGAAGGAAGCCGGTCCAGGTGATTGACAAAGTAGGGCGTATTATTTGCAGTAAAAACCTTGGCCGGGCTCTTAAGTTCGCTGGAATAATGCGTACTCTTGGTAACATTGGTAGAGGAATTCTGATCCTTTATGTTATATGAGCCCCAGTAATAGTAACTGGACAGGGACAGCCATTCGAGTATAGCGACTTCTCGGTTCTGGCTGTATACGCGAGTTGCCAGATGATCTATAGGTAAAATTAACTCATCAATCTGTAATTTCTTTTGTAGTTCTTTAGCTGCAAAATAAGCATCCTGGACTTCTGGCATAATGTTACTCACACCCAGTGAATAGACACGCAACTGATCTTCAGGTCGTTCCATATAACCAATTATATTGTGGGTGTAGGGCGATGGTTTGCTAATGCCCAGATTGCCCGGTAGTTCCAGTTTGCGTATCTGGTCCTGAGTGAAGAATCGGAAATCGCGTTGCTGCTGAAGTTTTATGACTCCGTGCAGGTCGTTGACCCTGAGGATCTCACCCATATAACGGCTGTTTGGCTTGTGTGTACCAATGGGGTAGATTTCATTAAGGCTGCGGAAAATACCCTGAATATTGGCATTCTTAACTTCACGTATCAGAAAATCAGGGGATTTCATGTCAACCCGCAGAACATGTGTCCAGTGATTTTCAGTCTCCAGGGTGACCAGATAATGATAAGGCGACATTAACGCCAGTTCTGCTATGTAGCGAATCGAATGACCGGGATCCACAGTAATCATGATGGCGTCGATTTCATGTATCATATCGGTGAGCCCAATCGAGTCTCGCTCCTCGAGCATTCGGACCAGATATTCTTCAAAGAAATCAGAATTCTGCTTGTCGCCGTTACGGGTAAATGAAAGTGAGTTCAGCATATATTCTCTCGTGTCAATGAATGCCAGAGTTTAGTATCGTCTCAGGTGAACTGATTTGGTGTAATCATTGATTGTTGTGCCTGAGTTGCGGTTGATTCAGTTACTGTTTGTTTTATCACAGAGTTTTCAAAATTTGGTAAAGCATGAAACACCTTATTGATACCTGTGTTCCAGGATTCGCGCACATCGATCAGGTAAGGATCTGATTCATCAAAACTGCAACGATAGCTAAGTTGTAAAGTGTCTTTTGGATAGATGGCAACTTCAAAAGGTGGGCCTACAGTAATATTTGATCGAGTGGTTGCATCCAGTGATACCAACGACAGGCAGGCGCCTTCATTTAATGTCATGCCTGGGTGCGCAATACGATCAAGCGCAGGCTTACCGTATTTGCTTTCACCAATTTGCAAATAAGGTGTTTGTGGAGATGAGGTAATATAGTTGCCCTGTGGATAAATCAGCATCAGGCCATGTGGTTTTCCTGCAATCTGGCCACCCAGTAACAGGGTGGTTTCACCACTGATACCGGTCTGGGAAAATGCCAGGCTATGTTCCTGCTGAACCTGCTGACTGATTTTGCCGACGTATTCTGCCGCTTCAAATAGATACTTTACATTGGCTAAATTTGGCGCACCAGTCGGATAATCAATATCACGTTGAATGTGATTGATCACTTCCTGGGTGGTGGCCAGGTTACCGGCTGATAAAATCACAAACAGGCGATCCTCAGCTGGCGTAAAGAGGTGCATTTTGCTGTAAGTGGTCACGTAATCCACACCGGCATTGGTGCGGGAATCAGAAGCAAATACCAGGCCCTGATCAAGGCTGAGTCCGACGCAGTAAGTCATAAGTAATCTATCTGGTTAATGGTTAGAGTGGTTTCTAGTATGAGCCATATTTAAATATTGTGGAAGCCTGGCTGAATAGAATATTTTTCAGTACTACTGGAATTACCCTCTTTAGCTTATTGAAAAGGTGATAAAAAATATTGTTTCTCAAGGGTTTTATGGAAACGCCGTATGCTGATCTGCAGCTCATCGATGAACTTGTGCAAAGCTTCCTTGCCGAGATTTTCCATTTTTTGTTTATTGAGTTTATTGTTTACTGCCCTCAATGATTTTAAGGGCAATGCGCTATTCGCCAGCGTGCCAACACTTTCCTCTACTGAAGCCAGGCAATGAGCTATTGACCTTGGGTAGAGGGTGTCATAAAACAGAAAATTCAGCACAGGTAATCTGCTTACCCGAACCTGGACTCTGCGGCGGTAGATTGAGTAGGCGGAGAGGGACTTCAGGATGCTGATCCATTGTACGCCTTCAAGACTCCTGGATTCAAATAGTTCTTCCACATCGGTTAGCAGGTCGGTTGATCGTACATCAAGAATGCGAGAGGTCATTTCGGCGCGTTCGATGTTTCTACCAATACGAAGAAAGTGCCAGGCTTCATCCTGGTACATAACAGACGCGAGCAGTCCGTTGAGCTGCTGCGAACCGGAAATAATACCATCGAGGTAGGCATCTCTGCCTTTCTGAGTTAATCCTGACTGAATACTCTCCTTGGCAAAGAGGTAGAGTTTATTCAGCTTGTGCCAGGCGGTTCTAGGAATAATTTCACGGATGGTGCGACAGTTTTCCCGTGCACTGTTGATAGAGCTTAAAATTGAGCTGAGGTTGTTGGAGTCTCCAATAAGAAATTTGACGACATTTCGCTCAGTCGGCGCATCATAATATTGTTCGAATATGTCTTCCAGACCGGTGATTGAGATTAGGGGTTCCCAGCCGGGTGAGATGCCCTTCGGGGTATCCAGTACCAGATGAGAGTTAACGCGAATGAGTCGGGCGGTATTTTCGGCACGTTCTATATAACGTCCCGCCCAGTAGATAGCCTCAGCCACACGAGACAGCATAGTTAATTCTCCATGTCCGAAACAATCCAGGTATCTTTCGAGCCACCACCCTGTGATGAATTCACTATTAGTGAACCCTTACGCAAGGCTACCCGTGTCAGTCCACCGGTGGTTACCGAAGTTTTCTTGCCACTCAGGATGAATGGCCTCAAATCAACATGCCGTGGCTCAAGCGTCTTGCCAACGATGGTAGGTACCGTAGAGATTCCAAGGGTGGGTTGACCAATGTAGTTCCTGGGATTTTTTTTGATTAGTTTTGCAAACATGTTACGTTCGGCCTTTGTGGCATAGGGCCCAATCAACATGCCATAACCACCCGATTCGTTCGCAGGTTTGACAACCAGTTTATCGAGATTGGCCAGAACATATTCACGTTCTTCCTTGAACATGCAACGGTAGGTCGGCACATTGGGGATGCCCGGTTCTTCATTCAGATAATAACGAATGATGTCGGGTACAAAAGCATAAACGACTTTGTCATCTGCAACACCGGCACCAGGAGCATTGGCAAGACCAACATTACCCGCCTTCCAGGCACGCATCAGGCCTGGAACACCCAGTGTGGAGTCTTTACGAAACACCTCTGGGTCGATAAATTCATCGTCGATTCTCCGATATATGACATCAACACGTTGCGGTCCAGCCACTGTGCGCATGTAGACACACTCGTCTTTATCGACAAATAAATCCCTGCCTTCGACCAGCTCTGCCCCCATTTGGTGCGCGAGATAGGCATGTTCGAAATAGGCCGAGTTGTAAATGCCGGGAGTTAACACGACCACTTCGGGGTGTTTCACTTTTCGCGGGGAAATAGATGCGAGCATGTCGTGTAGCTGTGTCGGGTAGTCATCAATGGGGAGTGGTGCATAGGTTTCAAACAGTTCAGGGAAGATGCGTTTGGTGACTTCTCTATTCTCCAGCATATAAGACACACCGGAGGGAACTCGAAGATTATCTTCCAGGACATAGACCGTACCATCGGCATCCCGAACCAGATCTGAGCCGCAGATATGGGCCCATATTCCCGCTTCAGGTGTTATCCCCACGCACTGTGGTCTAAAGTTCTTTGAGTCCGCCAGGACCTCTGCCGGGAATACCCCATCTTTAATGATTTTCTGGCCATGATAGAGGTCATTTATAAATAAATTCAACGCCTTAACGCGCTGTATCAGGCCTGCCTCTATGACATCCCATTCGGATTTTGGAATGAGTCTGGGTACTATATCGAAAGGCCAGTTACGATCGATGGTGCCTTCTTCTTCGGTATAAACTGTAAAGGTAATACCCATTTCCTTTATGGCCAGATCAGCCGCTGCCTGCCTCGCCGAGAGCTCATCATCATCCATTTCTCGGAACAGTTTCACCAGTTCCTTGCAGTAGCTGCGTGCGCGGTTCTTGCCCACCAGTGTCTCATCATAAAAGGCCCCAGGATCATACTGGGTAAGATCAATGGGCATGGCATGTACCTGTCTGCCAGATCATGGTCGTCATTTTCTAGTTGTTCCTTAAATCGAGTGTTAAGGGATGATCCGGATGCGAGTCTTTTAACCTGATCCGTAATTTTCCCCCTGTATGGCCTGTCAGCGAGAATCGTGCCAATCTTCGCGACTCGGCTTCGTTGGCATTCACCGGAAAAGTCTCCGGGTTGCGTCCTCCAGGATGGGCGACATAGTAGGTGCATCCTCCCAGGGATTTTTTGGACCATCGATCGACCAGATCAAAAATCAGTGGGGAGTCGATGGGCAAGGTGGGATGAAGTCCGGACACCGGGTTCCAGGCCTTATAGCGTACGCCGGCCACGTACTCACCACGCACACCGGTATTTCTCAGTGGCAGTGCCTGTCCATTGCAGGCAATGATATGTCGATCACCGGTCATACCACGGACCTTCACCTGAAGCCGCTCAACCGATGAGTCGACGTAACGGGATGTGCCCTGGGCACTGATCTCTTCTCCCAGGACATGCCAGGGCTCAATGGCAAATCGGAGTTCGATTTCGATATCGTCGATGTTGGTTCTGCCGTAATGAGGGAATCGGAACTCTGTGAATGGATCAAACCATTCTTTCTCGATTGGATAGCCCCAGCGCCTGAGATCAGTCACGACATCTGCCAGGTCTCTTTCAACATAGTGCGGCAGCATGAATCGGTCATGTAATTCAGTTCCCCAGTGAACCAGCTTTTCTTCATAAGGTGTATTCCAGAACCGGGATACCAGTGTGCGCAGTAACAGGTTCTGAACCACCGACATGCGGGGGTGGGGTGGCATTTCAAAGCCTCGAAACTCAACCAGTCCGAGACGCCCGGTGGCTGAGTTGGGGGAATACAGCTTATCGATGCAGAATTCAGCGCGATGAGTGTTACCGGTCATATCGACCAGCAGGTTGCGCATGATCCTGTCAATGATCCAGGGTGAGTGGATTTCGCCTTTGGGAATTTGCTGTAAAGCAATTTCAAGTTCATACAGGCTGTCATCACGGGCCTCATCAATACGGGGCGCCTGGGATGTAGGCCCAACAAACATGCCCGAGAACAGATAGGACAGGGATGGGTGGTTCTGCCAGTAGCGGATCAGGCTGCTGAGTAATTCAGGTTTACGCAGCATTGGGCTGTCTGCCGAAGTCGCGCCACCCAGGGTAATGTGATTGCCGCCGCCGGTGCCCGTATGTCGTCCATCCAGCATGAATTTTTCGGTGCCAAGACGTGACTGAAAGGCTTCCTCGTAAAGTGTTTCGGTATTGTCTACCAGTTCTTTCCAGCTACTGGTTGGGTGAATGTTAATTTCAATGACCCCCGGATCCGGTGTCACAGAAAAACGTTTCAGGCGAGGGTCATTGGGCGCTTCATAACCTTCCAGAATAATGGGCAGTCCCAGTTCTCTGGCCGTGGTTTCTATGTGTCCTACCAGATCAAGCCAGTTATTGAGATGGGAGATGGGCGGCAGGAAAATATGCAGATGGCCATTTCTGGGTTCAACGCACATCGCTGTTCTTACGAAGAAATCACTTTCACGTTCATCGGCATCGGCTAAGCCCTGTTCGGTACGTGGATCGATGGTGTTGTTACTCGGTTCAAAATGAGTGTAACGATCACTAATGGCACCCGGCAGATTGTCACGCTCGGCAAATGGATCAGCATCTATGGGCTGGTGCTTTTGGCTGTCTTTTTCCCAGAGCAGGCTATCCAGTGGTAGTCTGAAGCCCATGGATGAGTCGCCGGGTAGAAGAAACATCTGTTGACGGGTGAATGTCCATGTAGAGCTAACCCATCGTTTTTCAACAGGTTCCCAGGCCAGGGGTAAAGTGTAACCGACGACCTGATCCAGGCCCTGTTCAAACACCTGTCGTAAACGATCCCGGTCGATTTTGCTGGAAAGCTTATTGTCGAAAACATCAAGATTTTCTGGCAGGCTGCCTTCTTTCCAGAGGTAATAAAGTGCATCCTCATAACCGGGAATGACGTGAGAAGCGGAAATGCCTATATGTTTGGCAAGACGTTTTGAAAAGGCCTGAGCGTCATCCGTGGTGCTCGTGCCGCTTTGCATAGGATCTGCTATTAATTCGGGTGATTGCCAGATCGGCACCGCATCATCCCGCCAGTAACAGGACAATGCCCAACGGGGCAGGGGTTCGCCGGGATACCATTTACCCTGTCCATGACGCAGTACACCGCCCTCTGCAAACTTTTTCCACAGCCTCCTTAGAATTACTTCAGCACGCTCTCTTTTATGGGGCCCCAGTGCTTCAATATTCCATTCAGCTCCATCCATATCGTCAATCGATACAAAGGTGGGTTCACCCCCCATGGTCAGTCTGACGTCATTGGCGTTAAGCTCAGCTTCAATCTGTTCACCCAGTGCCATGACGGCTTGCCACTGTTCATCGGAATAGGGTCTGGTTACTCTGGGATCTTCGTGAATGCGGGTAACGGTGTTTTCAAACTCGAATTCAACTTCACATTTATCTATTGCTCCTGTAACAGGAGCGGCACTCACCGGGTCGGGTGTGCAGGCAAGGGGTATATGGCCTTCACCTGCAAAAAGGCCCGAGGTAGGATCGAGACCGATCCAGCCTGCGCCAGGTACAAAGACTTCTGCCCAGGCATGGAGGTCAGTGAAATCCGATTCAGGACCTGATGGGCCATCCAGTGATTTAACATCAGCCGTAAGTTGCACCAGGTAACCGGACACGAAGCGGGCTGCCAGGCCCAGGTGTCTTAATATCTGAACCAGTAGCCAGGCGCTGTCGCGGCAAGAACCACTGGCAAGTTCCAGGGTTTCTTCACAGGTCTGCACCCCCGGTTCCATGCGGACAACATAACCCAGGTCCTGGTGCAGGCGAAGATTCAGTTCGACGAGGAAATCCTCGATACGTTTTTTTTCTGTCGGTACCTTCTTTATCCATTTGAGCAGAAGAGGCCCGGATTCCACACATTCGAAATAGGGTGTTAGTTCCTTGTTCAGTTGCCTGTCATATTTGAATGGGAAATCTTTTGCGGATTCTTCGACGAAGAAATCGAAAGGATTGATGGTGACCATGTCGACCACTATGTCTACTTCGATAACGAGCTGACGTGTCTTGCTGTTAAATACATATCGTCCGACATAGTTTCCAAAAGGATCCTGTTGCCAGTTGATGTAATGATCTTCGGGTTCAACCTTGATTGAATACTGGTGTATCGGTGTACGAGTATGGGGCGCCGGTCTCAGGCGTATCTGGTGGGGGGCGAGTGATACTGGTCGATCAAAGTTATAAACGGTCTTGTGGTGAATGCCTACACGTATTGTCATGCTGCTACTGCTCTGGGGTCATATGTTGGGTAAATAAACCACCCTGTTTAAATACAAAGTGATGAATTGTTCTCGTCTGGATAATGCAAATATAAGCATATTTCATTCCAACTCGTTGTCTCCAGGCTAATATTACTGATAAAGTCGAGCCAATTAAATGCTAAATTCCAGGAGCATCTGAATTGATTTTCTACATGACTATTGCCATTGTGTGTGGCAAGTAGTGAACTATACCCAGTTTTTAGTGTAAAAGAATCTTAATCTTTAAATTTGATACATACCAGAAAAATTGGCATGGCAAGTTTTATGCCTCCCACTTAAAATCGAACTCAAGCAGGTATTTTCATCCGTTATATAAATACCCATAAAAAAACAGGTAAATATATTATCAACGAGGACGCAGATTCATTTGTGCTGGTTACTCACATTGAGAAAAATCTTATAACCTTTCTGGAGGGCCTGTTTTTTCCTGGGCTGTCCGTAAATATTACCTAAGCTTAAAAATATGGGTATTTTATAACAGTTTTTTCTGAGAACAGTGAGCAGTTTTAAGAAGGAAATTAAAGCATTGGAAAAAATTATGTGAGGAGAAATCCGGCAAATTTCACTGTCGCGTATTTGTTTAAGAAGTATACGCTGGAGAAAAGTTTTGTTTCAGGAAAATTATTTGTTAAAGAAAAAACAGGGAGATATCTGTTGCAATAGAATAAAATCCCGCCTCATTTATAATGAAAAATCTAAACACTTTTATCGCAGCTTACAACAACCAGACTTAATCAGAGGCTCTCTGGTAAATATTAGTGGTGAGCAAGGCATGCTCACCACTATGTCTTTTAACTTATGATGCCTTTCTGTAAAAGTGTCCACCAGGCTGGAATCGTAATAAAGCTGAGTAAAGTTGTAAAGCTGAACACAGCAGTGTAAGCGGTAGTATCCAGTTTATAGCGTTCGCAAATGATAATGCCCAGCACCATTGAAGGCATGGCTGCCTGCATGAAGATAGACTTAAAAGTTTGCACACCAGAGACTCCAAATAGATGGATAAAGCCCCATATCAGGAGCGGCTGTAAGATTAGTTGAATAACCGCTGCCGGCAACATTGCGGGAATTAATTTTGCCCATTGTTTATGCCAATAAAGCGAAAGACCAATGGTGATCAAACTAACTGGTAAGATGCCAATTTTTGCAATAGTCAGCCAGTTACTGACCAGTACAGGCATTTTCACGTCGGCCAGATTGAGTATTACACCCAGTACAACGGCCAGTATTACTGGCTCTTTAATTAATTCGGTACCGTTATAGCTTTGCGGGCTATCACCGAATTTTTTGGCCAGTAATACACCGGCTGTAAATAAAACAGGTAACAGTATTACTGCTTCATAATATACTGCGGTGCGTACCGTCCAGCGTGCAACCCACTCCTGTGAAATGGGCATCCCGATGATTAACACGCTGCCAAATGCCGCAGCCAGGATAAACGCACCTTTAACGTTGTTAGACATGTTCTTGTCTTTATAATAAAACCATGCTGCTGCCAGGCCGGTTCCTGTGGTTAATAACATTACGACCAGTATGCGCCAGGTGTTACCACTAAAGTTGGCCTGCCAGAGAACAGATAGCACCAGGGCGGGCAGGAAGATATTATATAATAATGCAATTAATGCACGCTGCAATGCACCTGCACTTACCTGCATAGGTTTGGCATAGCGCCAGGCGATACCTATGCCAATAAAAAAACTGAACTTTAAAAATGTTTGTAACATTACGGTAACCCTTTTTTTGTGTTTTATTGTTGCCGTTGAATTAAGACGTGCAAGAATCAACAATTATTCCCATGAAATCCTAACATAGCAGTACTGGCAGAGTTTGAATTGCTTCACATAAAAAAGATAATAAAAGACAATTGTATTTGTGAAATTTGTTGCTAAGGAGCTTGAATGAATGGATTGTTAATTAGATGACAGTTGGTATTTAAAAATGCATAGTCACTGTTATATGTGATTTTAGTAATGAGTAATATTCTTATTTTATGAGTTACAAAATACATGAAGGAAACTCTGATTAATTCAAAGTTGTCATCTCTTTGGCTGAAATGACGCATCAAGGAGTCATTAGTTATAATATGAAACTCGATGTAAGAGGGCAAAAACAGCTCACAATCACTTAATTTTATTTAATGATCGTAAATGTTATTGCCAGATGGTTATGTTCAGATCGTGATTGTTTTATGCTTGCTAAAAGTGTCCAGATTTAACCCGATTTCGTTGCAATAAAATAAAATTACCGACTCTCTTCGTAAAATCCAGACACTTATCGCAGCCTGCTTCAACCAGAATTAATCAGCGGTCCCTTATAATGATAATCTTTCAGCAACAAAATCTGCATCTTTGTCGCCACGTCCCGACAGGTTGATTAATATGTTTTTATCAGTGGGCATATCTTTAGCAATCTTCATGGCATAGGCTATGGCATGGGCACTCTCCAGTGCCGGTATAATGCCTTCCGTTCGCGACAAGGTCATAAAGGCATCCAGGCACTCTACATCATCGATGGTTTCATAACGAACCCGTTTGATATCTTTCAGGTAGCAATGCTGCGGACCAACTCCGGGATAATCGAGACCGGAAGCAATGGAATACACGGGTAAGGGATTTCCTTTGTCATCTTGCAGGTTGTAGCATTCAAAACCGTGAAGTGCGCCTTTAGTACCCAGCGTTAATGTGGCGGCATGGTCAGGTGTGCCCAGACCTTTTCCGGCCGGTTCAACGCCTATGAGTTCTACTGATTCGTCATGTATGAATCCGGTGAATATACCAATAGCGTTTGAGCCGCCACCCACGCAGGCCATGACGATATCCGGTAGCTTGCCCAGCATATCCATAAACTGCGGACGTGCTTCTTTACCTACAACACTCTGGAAATCACGAACCATTTTGGGGAAAGGATGGGGGCCCACCACAGAACCTATGGCATAAAAATAATTTTCCGGGTCTTTCAGGTATTCTTCGAAGGCACTGTCTACTGCATCTTTCAGGGTGCGAGTACCACGACTGACCGGCACCAGTTTGCATCCCAGGATCTTCATTTTGGTGACATTGGGGTGTTCTTTCTTTATATCAATTTCACCCATATGAATTTCACATTCGATGTCCACCAGTGCACAGGCTGCTGCCAGAGCTACGCCGTGTTGGCCAGCACCTGTTTCTGCCAGAACTTTTGTTTTACCCATGTGTTTTGCAAGCAGGGCTTCACCCAGACAGTGATTAATTTTATGTGCGCCGGTGTGATTCAAATCTTCGCGTTTTAAAAATATTTGTGCACCACCGATTTTATTGCTAAGTCTTCTGGCATGAAAAATAGGGCTGGGGCGACCAACATAATGAATGTAAAGCTCACTTAATTCATTTTTAAATGCGTCGGTATTGCGAATTGCTTCATAGGCATCATTGATGTCGTCCATAATGACTTTGAGTTCAGGAGGTATGACCTGGCCACCGTATTCGCCGAAATAACCGTTATCATCTGGCATGGGTAAAAATTCTTGGGACATAGAGTGCTCCTGAAACAAAGAAAAAGCTTTGATAAATATGATGCAGACCCTTTTGTACTGTCCATGATCATTGAAGTCAATCTATTTATATGCCGAATACAAGCAATCGCC
>CBDULX010000071.1:0-14320 GCA_965368175.1 uncultured Gammaproteobacteria bacterium
TCAGTTAAATAAAGTATCATTACCATGAATAATAATACACATGGCCTCAGCTCTGAACTAACTCCCTACGTACAAGTAGATCGAATCGCCCGCGACAATAATACTTATATGTACGTCGACGCGAATATTTGTACGTATACTCACAGTAGACAACACATAAAAGTTTTGGTTTTTATTCGCGTTTATTTGCGTTGTCGTACATGGGTTGTACTAATGTCGCGTAGCGCAAGGATGCACAGGAGTGACCATTTGCGTTTTCTTTTTAAATAACCAAACCACCGATCCATACCCTCGAACCCATGCCAATGTATAAATAAGCCACCATATCTATATACTGGCCACTCTATTCAGCAATTCATTAAACTTTATCGATCTTCACAGGTCATTAGTGACTGTGTATAAAATTTCAGACTTGGCGAGGGCAAGTATAGACTTTAAAATAGCCCTCATTTTTTTTGACCTGTGATTCACTGGGGAAAGTTCTTTGTCACATCAAGAGACGGTACAACAATTAAAAAACTACGTTGGCCAGCACATCATTGGCCAGTCGGTGCTGATCAATCGCCTGCTCATCGCCCTGCTCGCCGACGGCCACTTACTGGTGGAGGGAGCGCCGGGTCTGGCCAAAACCCGTGCCATTAAAGTATTGAGTGAAGGTATCGAAGGTGATTTCCATCGCGTGCAGTTCACGCCGGATTTGTTACCCGCCGATCTCACCGGCACTGAAATTTACCGCCCCCAGGATGGCACCTTCAAATTCCAGCATGGGCCATTGTTCCACAATTTAATTCTCGCCGACGAAATCAACCGGGCTCCGGCCAAGGTTCAGTCGGCATTACTGGAAGCTATGGCGGAACGACAGATTACCGTGGGTTCGATCACCTACAAGTTGCCCGAACTGTTTCTGGTTATGGCCACCCAGAACCCGATCGAACAGGAAGGCACCTACCCCTTACCGGAAGCCCAGCTCGATCGATTCCTGCTGCATGTGTTTATCGATTACCCCAATGTCGATGACGAAAAAGCCATATTGCAACTGACCCGACAGGAAGCCCGTGATGATCTACGGGAACCGGTGGCCATGGAATCGCCCATTAGTCAGGCCGATCTGTTTGCCGCCCGTAAGGATGTGCTGAACATTTATATGGCCGACAATCTGGAAGAATATCTCATCCAGTTGGTGCTCAGCACCCGTAACCCGGCTCCCTATGGCAAGGAGCTGGGTGACTGGTTGCAATATGGTGCCAGCCCTCGTGCCACCATGGCACTGGACCGATGCGCCCGCGCCCATGCCTGGCTGGATGGTCGAGACTTTGTCACCCCCGAGGACATTCAGTCCATGGCCCATGATGTTTTGCGCCACCGCATTATTTTAAGTTTTGAAGCGGAAGCCGAAGGCATTACCAAAGATAAATTTATTGATGAACTGATCACACGAGTCGCCGTACCTTAATGAGTGAACCCCTCCGTCAGATTGAAGCCGACGATGTCATCCGGGTAAAACAATCGACCTTGATCGGCCTGCACCATGATGCTCAAAGCCTGCCACTGAAGTCGAAAAAAGTCAGCAGCCGACTCAGCGGCAACTACACGTCGGCCTTCAGGGGTCGGGGCATGGAATTCGATGAATCCCGTCCCTACCAGCCCGGTGACGATATTCGCTCCATGGACTGGAAGGTCACTGCGCGCACTGGTAAAGCCCATACCAAGGTATTTCGAGAAGAGCGGGAACGACCGGTTTTATTGTGGGTGGATTACCAGAGCAGCATGTTCTTTGGCACCCGCCAGTCATTCAAGTCGGTACTGGCCGCCAAAGCCGCCGCCTTGCTGGCGTGGAGCACGGCCCAGCATGGTGACCGGCTGGGAGGACTGATCTTTTCCGAACAGCACCATGAAGAACTGCGGCCGCAGCGAGGCAAGGCCGCGACCCTGCATTTCATTAAAAAACTGGCCGAACACAAGGCCTGGGATGAGTTCCATGCGAACCCGCCTGGCACCGAATCCACCACCCTGGCATTAAACCGCTTACGTCGGGTGGCCCGACCCGGCAGCCTGATTTTCCTGATCAGTGATTTCAGGCATCTGGATGATCAGGCCCAGTCTCAGCTGTCACAACTTGCTCGACATAACGATGTGGTGATGCTGTTCATTCACGATCCTCTGGAAGCCGAGCTGCCACCAGCCGGTTATTACCGGATCAGTGACGGGGCAACTGAAATTGGCATCAATACCCGCGACAAAAAACTCTGCGATAGCTACCACCAACGTTTCACCCAACATGAAGAATATTTGCAGGCACTGAGTCGTAAACTGGGCATTTATATGATGCCCCTGTGCACCGACCAGCCCTTGCTGGCCAGCCTGCAAAAAGGCCTGGGAATGAAACGCTGATGACAGCTCAAGTTCCGGCACCTATGCCTATGCCAGGTAATCAGCTACCTTTGCGCGATATCCATTTGCCCGATGCCATTAGCATCTGGCCACCGGCTCCCGGCTGGTGGCTGTTGCTCCTGCTGCTGATATTACTGGCGGTGTTGTTGCCAAAACTTATCCGTTATCTGAAACAGCCCAAGCCCAACAAGCTTGCACTGGCCGAGTTCAAGCAGATAAAGAATCAGTTCACGCAACAACAAAACCATCAACAGCTGGCCCGTGATCTGTCTGCCCTGTTACGTCGCATTGGCCTGACTTATTATTCCCGCGAACAGGTGGCCAGCCTCACCGGTGATGCCTGGCAACAGCAACTCAATGGCTTAAACCCACAGCAACCACTGACAGATGGTTTCATTAATACCATCAGCACTGCTGCCTACCAGCCAGACCCGGAACTGGACGCGCAAAGTTTGCTCAACAGCTGTGAACAATGGCTGAAAAACCTGCCCAGGAGACGGCCATGATCCAGTTCGTCTGGCCCTGGGCACTGGCCTTTATTGTATTGCCACTGCTGGTACGCTACCTGGTACCGGCCGCCAGCCGCCAGCAGGATGCAGCATTGAAAGTGCCCTACATGGGGGATTTTAATCTTCAGGCCTCCAGGGAAAATACCCTGGATGTGAAACGCTGGTCCTTAGTATTAGCCATACTGGCCTGGGTCTGTCTGGTCATCGCCGCCGCCCGACCGCAATGGCTGGGTGAGCAGGTGGAACTGCCCTTAAGTGGACGGGACCTGATGATGGCGGTGGACTTATCCGGCAGTATGCAGGCCGAAGACTTCCAGCTCAACAACCGTATGGTCAATCGCCTGCAGGCGTTAAAAGTGGTGGCCGGTGAATTTATCAAACGGCGCCAGGGTGATCGACTGGGGCTTATTCTGTTTGGTACCCAGGCTTATTTGCAAACTCCGCTCACCTTCGATCTCACCACGGTGAATACATTGCTACAGGAATCCTTCATCAATATGGCCGGTGAGTACACCGCCATTGGCGATGCCATTGGTCTGGCCATCAAACGCCTGCAAAATAAATCCAGCTCTTCCCGTGTACTGATACTGCTCACTGATGGTGAAAACACCGCCGGTGAAGTCGAGCCCATCAAAGCTGCAGAAATAGCAGCCGAACAGGGGATGAAAATTTACACCATTGGCATAGGTGCGGAATATGTTGAACAACGAAGTTTCTTTAGAACCTTCCGTTCCAAAAACAAGGCCATTGATGAGAAAACCCTCACAGCCATCGCCCAGAAAACCGGCGGCCGTTATTTTCGTGCCCGCGATACCCGGGAGCTGGAACAGATTTATCAACTGCTGGATGAACTGGAACCAGTCGAACAGAACAGCCAGAGCTTTCGGCCGATAACGTCTCTGTTCTACTGGCCGCTGGGACTGGCATTGCTACTGGCGACCCTGATCAGTTTGCTACGCCTGGGAGGACTTCGAGCATGATGGAATCCCTGCATCTGATACGTCCACTCTGGTTGCTGGCTCTGATTCCTCTGCTGTTCATCAGCTGGCGGCTCTGGCATCGTCAGCGTCGTGGCGGTAACTGGCAGCGGGTGATCGACCCCATTCTGCTACCCCATGTGCTGATCGGCAATCCGGGCAAATCCAGCCAGTGGCCTGTCGTACTGTTTACTCTGGCCGGACTGCTGAGTATTCTGGCCCTGTCCGGCCCGGCCTGGAAACAGCTGCCGCAACCGGTATTCAAACAGCAGTCAGCCCTGGTACTGGTGCTGGATTTGTCCCGCTCCATGGACTCCACCGACATCAAGCCCAGTCGCCTGACCCGTGCCAGGCATAAGATTTCCGATATTTTAAAACGCCGTAAGGAAGGCCAGACTGCTCTGGTGGTGTATGCCGCCGGAGCCTTTACCGTCAGCCCCTTAACCGATGACACCCGTACCATAGAAAATATGATGAACAGCCTGGACACCGGCATCATGCCCGCCCAGGGCAGTGATCTGGGCCTGGGTCTGAAAAAAGCCATGCAGCTGATGAAAAATGCCAGCATTCACAAAGGTGATATTTTACTCATCACCGATGGTATTGAATCCACATCGACATCTTTTTTCGAACGGGTAAAATCTGAAGGCTATAGAATTTCCATACTGGCTGCAGGTACTGAACAGGGCGCGCCAATTCCCAACCAGGGTGGTTTTATAAAAGATAATCACGGACGCATCGTGGTACCCAGGCTGGAACCGGAAAAATTACAACAGGCAGCCCGAGCCGGTGGTGGACGCTTTGCCACAATCCAGGCCAACGATGACGATATTCAGTATTTACTGGCTGGACTGAACATAGATAAACTTGATGCCGACTCTGAAGCCACTGAACTTAAAACAGATGTCTGGCAGGAAGAAGGGCCCTGGCTGCTGTTACTGGTACTGCCCATCGCCGCGTTAGCCTTCCGTCGCGGTTATCTGGCGCTGGTCATCCTCATCATCCTGCCATTGCCTGAACCTGCAATGGCTTTAAGCTGGGATGATTTATGGAAAAATACTGACCAGCAGGCTTATGAATTATTACAGCAGAACCAGCCTGAACAGGCCGCTGACAAATTCAATGACCCACAGTGGAAAGCTGCCGCTCAATACAGAGCCAAACAGTATCAGCAGGCACTGGAACAACTGGATGGCATCAATACTGCCGATGCTCATTACAATCGCGGTAACAGTTTTACCCAGCTGGGCCAGCTGGATGAAGCCAGCAAAGCTTATGATCAGGCCCTGAAACTCGACCCCAATCATGAAGACGCCAGATTCAACAAAAACCTGGTTGAGCAGATGAAACAACAGCAACAGCAGAACCAGGAATCTCAAAGCGGCGATCAGAATTCTCAGAAGCAGGAGCAGGACCAGGAACAGAACCAGCAACAGAATTCGTCTGAGAATCAACAGTCATCCGATTCTCAATCATCCTCACAAAAGGATGGACAGTCCGAAAATTCAGATTCGCAGGCACAAAATTCAGATGAGAACACGGATAAAAACGACTCGGAACAGCAGTCTTCACAATCGTCATCGGATAAAGAAACCGAACAACAGCAACAGACCGAAGCAGAAGAAACCGGGGAACCCGACGATAAAGATTCTCAGGCGACCAATGCCGCAGACTCACAACCCGATTTATCGGAACAGGCACGCCAGCAATGGTTAAGACAAATTCCTGATGAACCGGGTAACCTGTTACAGAGAAAATTCCAGTATCAATATCGACAACAGAAACCGCAGCGGGACACCGGAGAAGCCTGGTAAATAATGAACATTATGATGAAAAGATACTCATTAATACTCATAGCCCTGACCTGCCTGTCACTGATTTCCGGTGCACTGCATGCGGCCACCATTACCGCACGCACCGATCGTAATCCGGTGCAGATGAATGAATCCATAAGACTGATATTTGAAGCCACAGGCTCGGTGGATGACGATCCGGATTTTTCTCCGCTGGAAAAAGATTTCGATATCATTAATCAGAGCCAGAGCAGCAACATCAGCATTATCAATGGCAGTATCAACCGGCAAAAAACCTGGACCCTGATCATTATGCCAAGACAGCCAGGCGTATTTACCATTCCTTCAATCGAATTTGGCAAGGACAGCAGCCCGCAACTCAGGCTCATAGTAAAAGCAGTCAGTCAGGGCGCTACCACTGAAAACCAGCCATTTTTTACTGAACTTAAACTAGATACCCAGCAAACCTATGTACAGGGACAAATCATTGTCACCCAGCGCATTTACAGCTCATCCAATATTGCCCGTTACGGCTTTGGTGAAATTAAAACCTCTGGCCCGGACAAGGTAATTGAAACTATCGGCGATGAAAAACAGTACCAGACCAAGCTCGGCAACACGCCCTATCTGGTAATCGAACGCAGCTATGCAATGTTTCCCCAGTCCAGTGGCACCCTGGAAATAGAACCTGCAATGGTCGAAGCCAGTGTGGTGACCACCTCCAGTAATTACAATGACCCATTCCGCCGTAACACCACCATCAAACGTGCCCGCAGTGAAGGCCATAGCATTACAGTGAAGGATGTGCCCGCCAGCTTCCGTGGTAAAACCTGGTTACCCGCCGCCGAAGTGCAACTGGTGGAACAATGGTCCGATGAAGATAAACAGTTCAAGGTCGGTGAACCCATCACCCGCACCCTGTCGATATTTGCCGATGGCCTGATGGGAGCCCAGTTACCCAAAATTCCATTAACCGAAGTGGATGGACTCAAGCAGTATCCCGATAAACCGGTTCTCAATGACAACAAAAAAACCGATGGCATTATAGGTGGCCGTCAGGAAAAAGTGGCCATCATTCCCACCCGCGCCGGAAGCTTTACCTTACCCGCCATTGAGCTACCCTGGTGGAACACCAAAACCGGCAAACTGGAGATCGCACGACTACCGCAAAAAACAATTACCGTAGCGGGTGCTGCATCCACTCCCAACAAGGTACTGCCTTCCAGCAGCACCACACCTTCAAGCACCGAGACTTCAGATTTAAGACTTCCGACTTCGGACTCCAAAGACTCCAGTGGCTGGATGTGGTTCAGCTTATTACTGGCTTCAGGCTGGTTGTTCACTACGGTTTATTTCTGGCTCAGGCTCAATACACCAAAAAATTCCGTGACCATCAAAAACAGAGTCGATGCACAGTCACTCAGCAAAGCCATGAAACAACTAAAGTCTGCCTGCCAGATGAATCAACCAGCAGCCTGCAAAGACGCATTACTGAACTGGGGTCGACAACTTTATGCCGATCAAACTGTAACCAGTCTTGGGCAACTGGCCAAACTGACTGGAGAGCCTCTGGCTTCGATGATTCAGCAACTGGAATCTTCATTGTATGGTCGGAATACCAATGCATGGAATAGTACTGGCCTGGTGGATGCCTGTCAGGTTTTGAGTGATGAACTCAACAAACAGAATTCGGCTGTTACTGGAAAGCTTGAGCCATTGTACAAATAATTTAATATCGTCTAAACAATTCAGTTAAGCTCAATACTTCATTTGCAACATACATTAATTAGCAAGGTTATTCGAAGACCTGTTTCTTTTGCTGCCGGACTATTCGGTAGGATACTTAACACAATTGCAGGTGGTGGTAGTTTTATTATTTTTCCGGCATTACTGTTTGTGGGAGTAGCCCCAATTAGCGGGAATGCTACCAACACCTTTGCATCCTGTGCTGGATACCTGAACGGGGTATATGCGTTTCGATAAGATTTATACGCGCAAAAAGCAGAGTTAGTACAACTGATTCTTATAAACCTGATCGGCGGCATCGTGGGTGCATGGTTGTTGCTGCGCACACCGGAATCTCTTTTTCGTAAAACGATCACCTGGTTACTCTTATTCGAAACCACGCTATTTTTTTAGTGAAAAAAATTAAAAACTGAAATAGCTCTCCTCACATCCCCGCCATACCTTATCAATGGGCAGCTTATTACGGTTACTGATGTTACTAGCTGCATGTATTTATGGTGGCTTCTTTAATGCTGGTAAGGTGATCATCATCCTCAGTTATCTGGCAGTGGCGGATTATACCAGCATCAATACCATGAACGGCCTGTAACTACTCGTTTCTTCCACCGTATCACTCATCGCCATAACAGTAATGCTATATCTATTACTTCTTCATCGAGACCTATGCTGGATTATGCATGCTCGCAAAAAAATAAGACCATACGTTGCTAAAGGCCTGATATTGAAAGTCGCAATATAACAAAACTCCTGGAAGTACAGGATATAAATATTTGATAATTTTTAAACTCTTTGTTCAAGTTTAAATAAACAAAGCCAGCAGGGACATGTTCCACCAGAATCAGACATCATATGTGTAAAAGAATATTTAGAATTTCATTTCAAACCTTACAAAAACATCTACTTTTTATAAATTAATACTATCTAAATTAATTGTGTCGCTGATGGAAGGCATAATATGCTTTCTCATCTTGAACGTAGATTAATTTGATAATTCACTAGTACTGGCATGAATCCTTTAATTTTTCATTAATTTCTGCAAGCTAACGCACAGGCCGGGACCTTAACAGAAAACATTGCTTGCACTGGCACGATAATATAATTTAGAATTTCTCTGGCTGCCTGGAGTGACAAACCTGCTGATACTGTATCCAGGCATCACCACAAAACACATTCATAACAAGAAAAAGGATTGCCATGCCCATTAAAATTCTGTATCTCATGCTCGTGGTAGCGACCTATACACTGCTCAACGGCTGTGCCTCTTTCCCACAAAATGAAATGGCCCAGGTGCAACAAATGCCCACTGTTGCCAAATACAAGAACAAGCCATCGGTTTATATTGACTTCAAGTTCTTTAGAGGCAGCCCCGATTCCAACGCCGTAGAAATTACTACAGCCAAGGATAAATTAATACCAACCATCGAACAGGTGGTTGCCGATAGCAAATTGTTCCGCCACGCCACCTTTGACGAATTCGAAAAAGAAAAAACCGGCTACACTCTCAAACTCCATGTTTACAACCATGGCGACACAGGTGCAGCCGCTGCCAGCGGTTTTATAACTGGGCTGACCCTGGGTATTATACCGGGTGCAGCGACGGACAAATTCACCCTACGAGCTGAGCTCTCCGACAAAAGTGGCCGTGAACTCAAACGCATCAGCAACGATGACTCTGTTACCACCTGGATAGGTATCTGGTTTATTCCCTTAATGGGCAATACACCGGATGACGCTGTAACTAGCACTCTGACCAACCAGGTGCGTAGCGCCCTGAAACAACTGGTGGAAAGTGGCAAACTAAAATATTCACGCCATGACGATAGCAGTATATTTCATACTCGCTTCTTCGAGACCACCCATTCCATTTATGTCTCCGATTCCCGATTGATTTTTAGCACTAAAGGATAATTACATGCTTATTCGTAATATATTAGTAGTACTCATTGTTGGTCTGATGAGCGCCTGTTCCGTGCCGGCGCCCAAATATGCCCCTTCATTCGATAATGTCAATTTACTCAAGCAGGGCAGAGCCAAGCCGGTAGAAGTTACAGACTTTACAGGTAAGACTGAAGGCCTGGGTGATATCAACCTGCGCGGTAATCCCATGACCTCGCCTTATGGTCAGGATTTCATCCATTACCTGCAAACCGCGCTGGAAAGTGAATTTACCAAAGCCGGATTACTGAAAAAAGGCAGCAGTAAAAAGCTCACGGCTATCATCGAGGAAAATGATATCAATACCGGAATGGATGTAGCGGACGGAACTATCAAGGCAACATTCATTGTATCTGACCGGTCTCGCACCCTGTACAAGAAGTCGGTCAGCGCGACGGAACAATGGGAATCCTCATTCATAGGTGCGGTTGCCATTCCAGCAGCGGCTGAGTCCTATCCCAAAATCGTCCGCACACTATTCAATACACTCTATAATGACAAGATGTTTATCGCTGCCTTGAAAAAATAGTAGTTAATGTATTCAAACTAACCATCCCCACGCTTGTGCGCGGGGATGTATGTGGGAATGCCTGGAAAACCAATGACTGGCCAGGTTAGCGCTAATTTAAGCCCTGCCTCGAAAACCAGGAACGGAACTGGGCGATACCAGCCTGAAATTATAACCATTAACCACAAACCTCTAACTAACCAGCACTTGTACAAACCACCCTCTGCCGGTATCATCCCCATACTAAAGAACCGGCGCTAGACCGGTCTTTTATGCATATTTTACTGGATGATCTCCATCAGCGTGTTTGTTATAGCAACAGCGATACATGTGGAGTTGTGACGCAATGCAGTGGAACCATCAACCTGCAATCTGTCTCCATCATGATAGAACATGTTTGTACCATGCACTATCGGATAACACTTCAACATTGTTAGCATTCACACCGTTAGCTATCAGCACCGCTTACGGTTTAACAACTTCAGGATTACAACACCACGAGGTTTGATCATGATTTTTGAGGATTTTTCTACCGCTCACCACGCCGTACTTTGGTCTGTATTTGCCATTGCATTCATCATGGGAGCAGTCGCAAACAAAACCAATTTCTGTACCATGGGGGCAGTGTCCGACTGGGTTAACATGGGTGACACTGGTCGCATCCGGGCCTGGATACTGGCCATGGCAGTGGCACTGATTGGTGTCATTATTATCGAAGCCAGTGGCATTACTAGTGTTGATTCAACTTTACCTCCGTACCGTGGCAACAACTTTGCCTGGCTGGAATACATTCTGGGTGGCGTTCTGTTTGGCGTTGGCATGACTCTGGGTAGTGGTTGTGGTAACAAAACCCTGATTCGCCTCGGAGGTGGCAATATCAAATCCTTAATCCTGTTTGTGACCATTGCCATCTTTGCCTACTTCATGATCAACCCCTTCCCGGGCACTGATGCCACTATTTATTCGATAGTGTTTTACCCATGGACCAATCCTGCGACAGTAACACTAGGCACTAATCAGGATCTGGGTAGTGTGGTGGGTGGACTGTTTGGCACCGATGCGGGTATTACCCGTACCATTATTGGACTGATAATCGCCAGTTTCATGCTCTGGCTGGTGTTCAAATCCGCCGATTTTCGTAGCAGTTTCGATAATAAACTGGGGGGTGCCACTATTGGTGTAGCCGTACTGGCCGCCTGGCTGGCTACCTCGTCTATGGTCACCGTGGATGCTGATGGTGAAAACCTGAGCTGGACCCAGTATGCCAGCACTGATAACTGGAGCATGCTGGAAGACAGTGCCGCAAATCGCCCCCGTGATGTCGGTGTACAGTCCTTCACCTTCATCAACCCCATTGGCCAGACCCTACGATATGGCGTAACGGGTTTTAATAATGCTTATTTCACCTTTGGCCTGGCCGCTGTTCTGGGCGTGATCATTGGATCGCTGGCCTGGGCACTGATTTCCAGAGGCTTCCGCATTGAATGGTTCGCCAGTATAAGGGATTTTGTAACTCATTTAATCGGTGGCGTCCTGATGGGAATAGGTGGCGTACTGGCGCTGGGTTGTACCATCGGCCAGGCCGTGACCGGTGTCTCTACTCTGGCTATGGGCTCTTTCCTGGCCTTTGGCGGCATCGTATTCGGTAGCGCCCTGACCATGAAGGTCCAGTACTATAAAATGTTGCATGAAGATGAAGCCACCTTTGTTAAAGCGCTGGTCAGCTCACTGGTAGATTTCAAATTGTTACCTGCCAGCATGCGTTCTCTGGAAAATCTCTAACCAGTCAGCCTGGGGTGATGTGAATCACCCCAGGACTTTTCATACCATGCTGACTTATGATTTCATCACCCTGATTATCTGCGCTTTCACCGGCAGCCTGATGGGCAGTTATCTGTATTTAACGGTACTCTACCGACCGTTGATCAAGGATAAATTCAGCCTGCAGCAGAACCTGATTCTGTATCGTCGTTTCTATCGCCTCAATTCTGTAATGTCATTAATAGGTGGATTACTGGCAGCACTGATTCACAATCAACAGGCCGCCTTCATCCTGGCCATTCTCGCGGTGAGTTATATCTTCGCCAATATGCACATTCTCAGGGGACTGAGTCAGCCAACTTCTGACTCTGAGCACCCCGAGCGTGAACGCTTATTGCGCTATCTCAAACTATTGCAGAATATCGTGCATTTTTCCCAATTTGTAGGTGCCGGGGCAGTTGTCTACTATCTCTACTAAACCCTTGATTTGGGGGTTTATACAATGACTTATCCACAGCTTTTCCATAGTTAAATCACAGACAAATCCACAGCCTGTTGTACTTGACGGATTTCAATCCACTATATATAGTAATCACAGACAAAACAGGGTTATCCTTGTGCATAAAATCAAAATGCCAATTCTTTAGAGAAATATACCGGATACCATCCGGTACAACGGTTTATTTCAATTGAATAGACCATATTCAAATTCAAAATAAAGGATTAACGGACGTGCTAACAATAATAAAGAACCAGGTGGCACACCATGCGTTTGCGTGGTTGCAGGTATGATTAATTCCATAACTGCAATAAATACATGGCTTATCGATATTAAAACCGCAAAAAACTCACTCCTCATCAAACTGCAACAGGCAGGATTCGATACCCAGATCAACATCGGACCGGAAGAAGAATACAGTATTAAAAGTCTGATTCAGGGCATAGACACTATGACCACTCAGATGCTAAGCATCAGCGCAAACCGTGAGCAATTTATCCAGAGGTCCAGTTTTTCTGAACGAAAAAAAATCGAATCATTTCTACAAAAATTATTTATTTGCCTGAAGCAAACCAGCAATACCCTGGAACTACTTGAAAGCAGGGAATACCATATCCAGAAAACTCTGCCTCTGTGTTATAAAACAGAACAGGATGGTATTAGCCAGTTATCTCTGGTGAACTCTATAGAATATCTGGATCAGCTAAAACCATATTTAAGAATGCTGGAACTGATGATTACTCAGGAGCGCATCCATGCCCTGTCTTCAGTGCTGGAAACCCTGTTACAGAAACAACCAGCCCCAAATTATGACAATGTGTCAGCAGATTCGGAATTGACAGAAGAACAGCAGAATGCTCTGGAGTTGTCACATTATCTGGTGAAACAGGCGTTATAAATCTGGTTTTAATTTTACACATTGAATAACCAGGCTCTATATCTATATGAACCATTGATGGCTTTTACTGGATATTTTCCATTAGAAGCTATTTGATCATTTGTAATGATTCGTGGTCTACCGTTTGTGATTCCTTTTGGTTAATGATATATGTCTTGCATCGGTTTCGCCCTGCTGGGCGAGTTCATTTCTTTACTCGTGCAAAGAAACCGAACCAAAGAAACACGCCCCAACTCACAAGCCCTTCATAAAAAGCGCTTAAGGGTTCCCTCGTCGCCACATGATGAATGTGCCTGCTGCCCAACTCCTCGCAAACCACGCTCGTCAGACATGCTCGCAGATTAAATTGCCTGAAGCAATTTAAAACATAATCATGTCTTTTATGATTATGGCCCGTAGGGTGGAGGGCAGGACGCCCGTAATAAAGCCTGCACATTAACCATGCACTCCTCAGCTTGATCAATGGGGATTAAAAAATCGAAACCTCAGACCCCATGCTTTTGGTTTTTTCTTTTAAATTACCCCTTTGCAGTTTACAGGGCATTGTTGATCTGTAGGGTAAATCCGCCAGGGATGGCGGATTTAGTTTTGTTGAACAAGGATGCGAATCAAAACGACCCGGCAGAAGAATAGAGAGCTAATTAATATATGACCATGTGCCCAAACGAAGTGATAACAATGCCCAGGCACCCGAAGGGTAAACTGCCTTGGGGCGGCTTTTTTTGGTTACTTTTTTCAGCTGCTGGAAAAAAGTGACTCGCCAGCTGGCGAAACCAATGTCTAAAATTAGTCAATATAATTAAAAAAAAGCATTATAAAAATACGACTAAAAACGATTGGCTCAAAATTTGCTATACACGATTCATCTACGCCTATTTACAATGCATCTAATCAACCTCAAACACTAATGGGTGCTTAACAGATACACCAGAATTTCCACTACTTGCTGCGGCGTTTCTGCTACAGCCTGAGCAGCGGCATCCACTTCTTTTAAGGCATGGGTCAGTTCCGGATCGTGCAGAGTAATGATGGATTTACCTAAAGCCGCGGCATAACCCGCATCGAATGCTGCATTCCACTGCTTATATTTATCACCAAAACGGACCACGACCAGATCGGCTTTTTCTATGGCGTGTCGGATACGAATACTGTTGATCTTTGCCGCCTTGTGGTCCTTCCAGAAAGGTTTGTCTTCCTCGCCTAAAATTTTCACACCACAGTCATCACTGGCTTCGTGACTGGTGACGGGTGATAGCAACTTAACTTTGAGACCGGCTTGTTTAACACCAGCTTCAATTTGCTC
>CBDULX010000072.1:0-14302 GCA_965368175.1 uncultured Gammaproteobacteria bacterium
GCCTCGCCCAGTTGCTGTTGAAAATGCTTAAGCGGCTCCGGGACATGCTGACAACCCATCCAGAACACTCGTGGCTTATCGAAGTAGCCATATTTATCCAGTTTCAACTGAAAACTCTCTGTCACCATCGATTGCGCCGCCCGATGCAAACATTGCTGCTGCTCATTTCTGATATTGCCAATAAAATGCAGCGTAATGTGATAATTCGAGGGGGCGACTCTACGCCCGGTCATAGACGATTGTGGCGTTTGCTTAAATGTCTGGGCAATTTGCTCGCGAATCTCATCGGAAGGCCACAGGGCAAAGAATAGACGGTGAGTTTCAGTTTGAATCATGTTCGATCAGACGTAATACACCCGATAAAGCCTCAAACACTGCCTGTTGACGCACCTGATTACGATCACCTTCGAAGTGATATCGGGTTGCCTCGAACAACTGCCCTGGCCTGGCCCAGGCTATCCACACGGTACCCACAGGCTTTAGCTCGGTGCCACCAGCCGGCCCGGCAATGCCACTGATGGATACACCAATATTTGCAATGCAGCGATCCAGCAAACCAAGCACCATAGCCTTGACCACAGCCTGACTGACCGCACCATGCTGTTCAAGCGCTATTGAATCGACGCCAAGCCAGTCCTGCTTCGACTGATTGCTGTAAGTCACCAGCCCACATTCAAACCAGTTTGAACTACCGGCAAGATCAGTCACGGCCTTGGCCACCCAGCCGCCAGTACAGGACTCAGCGGTGGCCAGCTTTAGATGTTGTGAGATCATTTTCTGTGCCACAGCCTCTAGCAGTGACTGCAGCTCATTATCGTTACTATTCGTCATAATCGTCAGAAGCTCCAGATGATCCTATGGTACTACAGTAAACTGATAATCAGGCAGTGCACTCTGCTGAAAAATACACTGTTAGAGGATGAAAAAATTTAACTTTTAATGCTCCGGTCTAGCCATTAAACTTTCCCGCCATGACCATAGCCGCAAACCACACACCGATGATGCAGCAGTTTCTGCGCATCAAGGCTGAACACCCCGATATACTGCTGTTTTATCGCATGGGCGACTTCTATGAGCTGTTTTTCGATGATGCCCGTAAAGCGGCCGATTTACTGGACATAACCCTCACTGCCCGTGGTAAATCCGATGGTAAGCCCATACCCATGGCGGGAATCCCCTATCATGCGGCGGATAACTACCTGTCACGACTGATCAAACAGGGTCAGTCTGTTGCCATCTGCGAACAAATTGGTGACCCGGCCACCAGCAAAGGCCCGGTTGAACGCAAAGTCGTGCGCATTATCACGCCGGGTACGGTCACCGAAGATAATTTACTGGAAGATCGTAAAGACAACCTGCTAATGGCCGTATGTTCCAGTGGCGAAAATATCGGCCTGTCGGTGATGGATGTGAGCTCCGGGCGTTTCAGTGTACAGGAACTCGACAGTCTGGAGCTGTTGAAGACCGAACTGGAACGACTGAAACCCGCGGAAATACTGGTGTCGGAAGAAGATACTCTTTATTCATTATTATCAGATCGAAAAACCGTGCGTCGTCAGCCTCCCTGGTATTTTGAACCAGATACCGCCCACCGGCTACTCACCGAGCAGTTTGCTACTCGTGATCTGTCCGGGTTTGGTTGCCAGGCCATGGAACTGGCGATTATGGCCGCCGGTTGTCTGCTGCAATATGTTAAGGACACCCATCGCACCAGCCTCCCGCATATTACCGGCTTGCAGGTAGAACGCAGTGAAGATAGCGTGATGCTGGATTCCGCCAGTCGTAAAAACCTGGAACTGGAGTACAACCTGTCTGGAGGCACAGAAAATACCCTGGCATCGGTGATTGACCACACATCCACCGCCATGGGTAGCCGCTGTTTGAGACGCTGGCTAAATCAGCCATTAAGGGACCAGCTTATTCTCAGCCAACGTCACCATGCTATAGCCACATTGCTGGATCATCAGGCCTTTGAAAATCTGCAAACTGAGCTGAAACAGGTGGGTGATATCGAGCGCATCCTTACCCGGGTCGCCATCAAATCCGCGCGCCCCCGGGATCTGTCCACACTGGGACAATCACTGGCCATCCTGCCCAGTTTACAGACTCTGCTGACAAACCTGTCCTCTGATTTAATATCCGAACTTGCCCAACAGATTGCCGAGCATCCTGAAACGGTGGATCTGCTGCAACAGGCGATTATCGAGAACCCCCCAGTATTGATCCGGGATGGTGGTGTTATCGCCCAGGGCTATGATTCTGAACTCGATGAATTACGCAATTTAAGTCGCCATGCTGATCAATTTCTCACTGATCTGGAGCAACGAGAGAAAGAACGCACCGGCATAAACACGCTGAAAGTTAGCTACAATCGAGTGCATGGTTATTACATAGAGATTTCCCGCGCTCAGTCGGAAAAAGTACCCGCCGATTACCTCCGACGTCAGACCCTGAAATCCGCCGAACGCTTCATCACCCCGGAGCTCAAGGAATTTGAAGACAAAGTGCTGAGCGCCAAAGAACGGGCACTGGCCAGAGAAAAGGCACTGTACGACGAATTACTGGATCAATTGCTTGCACGACTTGCGCCGTTACAGCTCTGTGCCAGTGGTTTATCCCAGCTGGATAGCCTGAGCTGCCTGGCCGAACGCGCCGATCGCTTCAATTACAGCCAGCCGGAGTTTCAGGAAAGTCCCGGAATAATCATCGAAGAAGGCCGACACCCGGTAGTGGAGCGGGTATCCAGCAGTCTATTTGTTGCCAATGATTGCAGGCTTAATGATCAACAACGCATGTTGATCATCACGGGGCCCAATATGGGTGGTAAATCCACCTATATGCGTCAGACAGCCCTGATCGTTCTGCTGGCTCATATCGGCAGTTTTGTACCCGCCAAACGGGCACTGCTGGGCCCGATCGACCGCATTTTCACCCGAATAGGCGCTTCCGATGATCTGGCCAGTGGTCGCTCAACCTTTATGGTGGAAATGACCGAAGCCGCCAATATTCTTAATAATGCTACAGAAAAGAGCCTGGTACTGATGGATGAAATTGGGCGTGGCACCAGTACTTTCGATGGTCTGTCACTGGCCTGGGCCTGTGCCGAACACCTGGCCAGAAACAATCGTGCCTACTGTCTGTTTGCCACTCATTATTTTGAGTTAACCTCCATGGTCGATGACATTAAAACTGTGAGCAATGTGCACCTGGATGCAGTAGAACATGGTGATACTATCGTGTTCATGCATGCGGTTAAATCAGGCCCTGCCAATCAAAGTTATGGTCTGCAGGTGGCTAAGCTGGCAGGGGTACCGGTGGAGGTGGTTCGCAATGCCGGTGAAAAACTGTTGAAGCTGGAACAGCAGTCTGCCAGTAAGCATGAAAAGTATATCGAGGAAACCACCGGCCAGTTGGGCCTGTTCGATCATAATCCACACCCGGTTGTTGAACGGCTGCAACAGACCGATCTGGATAGCCTGACACCCAAAGAGGCCCTGAACCTGCTCTATGAACTTCAAAATCAGGCCAGAAGTTAGGGGGAGTTCTGATCAGGTCATGCTTGTTTTATGCTGGCTAAAAATATCAGGGTTTTCCCCGAAGTTGGTTGCAATAGATTAAAATTCAGCCTCATTTTGTGAAAAATCCAAACATTTTTATTACGGCTGAAATTCAACCGTACTTAATCAGAGGTTCCCTAACTTGGCTAAACATTTGACCAGTGATATTGTCTCGACATGAAAATAAAAAATATTGGCATCATTGCTAAAAGCCTGGGAGAAAACGTCGCTGGTACGGTAAACACTCTCTATAACTATCTCAGTGAAAATTCCTATAATGTACTGCTGGATAAAAGTGCCGAGGCACTGATCAGTGATCACCCTGCCGATGCACTGGTAGACCGTGAAACCCTGGCCCTGAACAGTGATCTGGCCATAGTAGTGGGCGGTGATGGCACCTTCCTCAGCGCGGTACGGTCCCTGGCGGATTACCAGATACCGGTGATGGGTATCAATCTGGGACGACTGGGTTTTCTGGTGGATATCTCACCCAGTGAAATGCTGGAAAAACTGGAAGAGATTCTTAATAATCAGTATGTGGATGAATGCCGATCTCTGCTCACATCACAGGTCACACGAAATGGTGAGGTAATCTGCGAAGCAGATGCTTTCAACGATGTGGTGGTGCATATCCGCGATGTGGCACGCATGATCGAATTCGATACCTTTATCAACGGCCAGTTTGTCAATTTCCAGCGCTCCGATGGGCTGGTGGTGTCCACACCCACCGGCTCTACGGCCTATGCCCTGTCCAGCGGCGGCCCCCTGCTCCATGCTACTCTGGAGGCCATGGTACTGGTGCCTATCTGCCCCCACACGCTCACCAATCGTCCACTGGTGGTGAATTCCGATAGTAATATTGAAATCGTCATCGGTGAGAGCAGGCAAATGACTGCTCAGGTAACATTTGATGGCCAGATGGCCTTTGAAGTACAGTGGGGTGACCGCATATTGATCAAACAGAAACCACAAAAGATTCACCTGATTCATCCAGCCAGTTATGATTATTATGAAATTCTCCGGGCCAAACTTCGCTGGAGCGAACAACTCTAACAGGGACAACCATAACCCCCCATGCTAAATCATATTCGAATTCGCAATTTTGCCATCATAGACCATCTGGATCTGGATTTTGCCCTGGGCATGACCAGCCTGACTGGCGAAACCGGTGCCGGTAAATCCATCCTACTGGGCGCACTGGGTTTATTACTGGGTGACCGGGCCGATAGCGACAGTGTGAGAACGGGCTCCAGTAAAGCCGAGATCAGCGCTGAATTCGACCTTGGCCAATTACCCCATGTGCTGCAATGGCTGAAAGACAAAGAACTGGATTCAGAAACGGACTGTTTATTACGTCGACGCCTGTCCAGTGATGGCCGCTCCAGGGCCTTTATCAACGGCAGCCCGGTGCCCTTGCAGGATATGCGTGAACTGGGTGAAATGCTGGTGGACATCCACGGCCAGCACGAGCATCAATCACTAATGAAACCGGCCATGCAGCGCCAGTTGCTGGATGATTATGCCGGCCACAGAAAGCAGCTGGATGAACTTAAAACCATTTACAAACAATGGCAAACCACAAAAACTGAATATGAGCAGTTGAAAAATGCCTCCAACGACCGTAATGATCGCATAGATCTGCTGCGCTATCAGGTACAGGAACTGGACAACCTGTCACTGGAAGAAAACGAGTACAAACATATCTCGGATGAACACCAGCGGCTGGCCAATGCTGACCGCCTGATGGCGGTTAGCCAGACTGCGTTGCAGGTACTGTATGAATCAGAACAGGCGAGTATCTACAGCCAGCTCGCTCATCAGGCCTCACAAATCGAATCCATCAGCGAAACCGATAACCAGCTCTCGCCAGTCAATAACCTGCTCAATGATGCCATCATCCAGGTTGAAGAAGCCTCTTCGGCCCTGCGAGACTATCTGGATCAGCTGGAAAGCGATCCTCAACGATTAACTGAAATTGAAGGCCGATTTAGCCTGATTCATGATCTGGCCAGAAAGCACCGGGTGGAGCCGGAACAGCTGATCGATATCCACCAGCAGCTGGTCAATGAACTGAATAACCTGGACCATGCTGATGAGAACCTGAGTTTGCTGGAAACCCGTTCACAACAGCTGGCACAGGACTATCTGAGCAAAGCCGACGCTTTATCTAAATCCCGACATCAGACCGCTGGCCAGTTAAATAAAGCCATCACAGAAGCCATGCAGACTCTGGGCATGAGCGGCGGCAAATTTGAAATTCAGATCAACAGCGACAACAAAACCGCATACACCGCTCAGGGCTTCGATAATATCGAATACCGTGTCAGTGCCAATCCGGGTCAGCCACCCAAAGCCCTGGCCAAAGTCGCTTCTGGTGGTGAACTGGCTCGCATCAGCCTGGCTATCCAAATGATAACTGCTCAGCAGGGCCGCATCCCTACCCTGATTTTCGATGAAGTGGACAGCGGCGTCGGCGGTGGCATTGCCGAAATAGTCGGGCGTCATTTGCGTAAACTGGGTGAAAGCCGTCAGGTGTTCTGCGTGACCCACCTGCCCCAGGTAGCTTCACAGGCCCATCACCATATGCAGGTATCCAAACAAACCCAGGCCAATGAAACCATGACCCAGATCATTCCACTGGCTGAACTGCAGCGCATCGATGAAATTTCCCGCATGCTGGGCGGCGTTGAAATCACAGAGCAGACCCGCGCCCATGCCGAGGAGATGTTAAAAAAAGCCCAGGCCTGATAATTCAGGGCTGACAAAGCTAAAGCATGGGTCCGCTAATGAACGCAAATAAACGCAAATAAACGCAAATAAATGAAAAAGCATCTGTGTGTGTTGTGCGCCGTATGCGCACAACTAAAACATTTGCGTTCATTAGCGGACTATTGCTTTTTTCATCGGAATAATGAAGGACTATTCTACAGACTGACTTTGACTGTATTATAACCGGACTCCTTGGCGACAAATAAGCCCATATCGGCTTTGCGTATTAATGACGGCATATCGTCCAGCTCTTCTGAAGTAGTCGTCAATCCAATACTGATGGTGAGTGATACAACACCTTCGGATGTATTATGCCTGGCCATGGCCACCTTATCCTTGATGGTTTCAGCAATTTTCTTGGCCTCCAGCAAATCCGTTTCATTGAGTAATACTATAAATCCATCATTACCGTAGCGGCCCATCAGGTCAGCGTCTTTTAACTCCGACATCACCAGTGAACTGATTTTTTTATGCACGGCTGTTTTTACGCTATGGCCATGTTTTTCCAGCTGGTCTTCAAACTTGTCGATCTCGATAATCAGCAGAGAAAACACCCGTGGACTGTTCAATTTATCAATATATGTCCTGGATTTTTCAATAAATTGCTCCCTGGAAAACAGCGTCTTCTGTCCATTGCTACCCGTCCCGGATTTTCGCACTTCATCCTGTAATCGCGCCAGCCTCAAAATCAGCATGCTCTGAGTTACAATGGCTGAAGCCAGTCGGGATTCCGCCAGGCTAAACTCTTTGCGACGGAACAGGGTAACCACGCCCTGTACTTTATGACTGGAATGCAGTGGGATATCAATCCGACTGATTTCACCGGTTTTGGCATTATCAATAATTTCACCACCAGTATTTGTCAATCGCTTGATGCGATCACCGGTCCATTGTAAATCCGAGGCTCCGAGCAAATCGTTATCGCCAGCACGTGCAATTTTCTTAATGCTGCGCTCCTGAATCATACCCACTGCCGCAGCATCAACTTCGATGGCACCGGACATAAACAGCAACATGGTTTTGAACAATCGATCAACATCAGTGATGTTTTTCAGCTCATTGTGTAATTCACGTAATACCCGCGGCCAGTCCTGTACAGATCCTGATGAATGCAGGTTCAGGTCCTGATCCGACGAAACCACATCTGCAGCTGGAATATGATGAAGAAAGTCCAGCTCGGAATCGGTGACTGGTTTTAACCTCTGGTCTGAAAACACTGCCTGTAAACTAAAATAAACCACCGGCGTCAGAAGCAACAGACTATCGACCACTGCCGATTCAATCGGGATACCACTGAAGAGAATCAACGCCAGTCCCAGTAACAGAACTGAGGCTAGTGCGACCCAGTGACTTATTCTCGATAATGGTTTATACCAGACAATTAACAGAACCAGCCCAATTATCGGGATCAGGTTATAAGCATTGATATCCAGAAACAGCTGCAGCGAAAATACACTAAATACACACAGGAAGGCAATGTGTGGCAACAGCCTTTGAACGACAGGAATATGGAGATGTTTGTTAGCTGCTTCGATAATTAGCGGTACCGCAATGGCAGCCAGGTAGAGGAATTGTCGTGCAGCAAAATCAAATGAGAGAAATAACAGAAATTCGCTGACAGTGATGATAACTGTCAGAGCCAGTAATAGCCCATATATTGCAGATGGTGATTTAGAGTTATTATCCCTATCACCATTCATACTCGAGAGCACCGACATCGGTTTTATCTCAGCATTCATGGTCATGACTCGATAAGCCACTCATTAGCACTCACCTCCTTTCCAAATCCCTTTTGTGCCTGGAACGCTGAAATAATACTTCAGTTTAAACAGGCGACAGTGCCTTTATATACCTATCATAAGAGCTTAGCGACAAAATGTTCACATATTTGTGAACTCAGTAAAAAAAAGAGCCTGAAAATCAGGCTCTTATCTTATCTGCAAATTAACCTTTATCAGGATTACTGTATTGCTCGATACGAGCAATCAGCTCACTGGATCGTTTAACATTGCTGAACAACTGGTCATAATTCTGCTGCAGGAAGCTGGCAAATTGAGCGCTATCGTCTTTACCCATTAGTTCTGCCAGTGCATCAATATTTTCTCCACCCCCACTGGCGGCATCTTTACGAATGGCCTCCAGGCGTGTGTCGATGAAATTATTCAGAGTAATATCTGGGGTAACTGCATCCAGCGTACTGCTGATACTTGAGGTGACATCTGTAATTGCCGTACAGGCGCTCAAACCTGAAACAAGTCCTGCGAATAATATTATTTTAATGTTTTGTTTCATAAATACTCTCGAATAGTTGTTAGGGGATCGTTTATTTCACAGACTGGCCAATGGCCAGCCTGTTGCCTTCTGGATCAACCATAAAAAACTCTTTCATGCCATGCTCGGTGGTTTGCGGTTCAGTGGGTTTGAAACCCCTGGCCTTAATAAACCGATAATAGCCGTCAACATCATCAGTATAGTAGTAGAACAGATTTTTGTCTGTTGACTCGCTCTGTGGCTTGTTATCAGTGTGTCTTACCAGCATCAGGAAAATATTGTCGGTTTTCAGATGAACCCATTCGAGACCTGCACCACTTTGACGCTGGCTGACGATAATGCAATTTAGTGCCTGCTGATAAAACGCCAGGGTCTGTTCCAGCTGATGACAGGCCAATACAGGAACCGATGCTTTTATTTGCATGTTAAATTATCACGAGAAAAGAAACAAAAACACCCCATTTCGGGGTGTTTAGAGACAAAAGGGGGTGATTCCAGGATAATAGTGTTAATTTTCCAGTAAATCATCCAGGGACTAACCCCTGAGCTGTAATTTCATGAGGCATAGCAAGGTATCAGGCCATTTTACATCTTGAGCAGTGCCGAACCCCAGGTAAAGCCACCGCCAAAAGCTTCCAGCATGACCGTTTCACCCTTCTTGATACGACCATCCCTGACCGCTGTATCCAGCGCCAGAGGAACTGAAGCTGCGGATGTATTCCCATGTTTATCCACGGTGACCACCACGTGGTCGGGATTCATACGCAATTTCTTGGCCGTAGCATTGATAATACGAATATTTGCCTGATGAGGTACCAGCCAGTCAATGTCTGACTTTTTCATATTATTGGCCGCCAGAGTTTCATCCACGATGCGTCCCAGAGTATTCACAGCCATTTTAAACACTTCATTACCTTTCATGATAATGTGCGCTTCATTGTTGATCATCTTACTCAGGCCGTTGGACACACCATAAGGCACCGTGAGCAAGTGCTCATAACTGCCATCCGCATGCAGATGTGAGGACAAAATACCCGGTTCGTCACTGGCCTCTACTATTACAGCACCCGCACCATCGCCAAAAAGCACACAGGTGGTACGATCCGTCCAGTCCAGAATTCGTGATAATGTTTCAGCACCGATTACCAGTGCACATTTGGCCGATCCGGCCTTGATGAAATTATCCGCGATACCCAGAGCATATATAAAACCCGTACACACCGCCTGCACATCAAAAGCGGTGCAGCCGTGAATATCCAGACGTTGTTGCAACAAACAGGCTGTACTGGGAAAAATACGGTCTGGCGTCGTTGTAGCAACAATAATCAGATCAATATCATCAATGCTTTTGCCTGCCGCTTCCATGGCGTTACGAGCGGCTTTTTCAGCCAGATCAACTGTGAATTCATCATCAGCTGCAATGTGGCGCTCCGAAATACCCGTACGATCCCTGATCCATTCATCGGTAGTATCGACGATCTTCTCAATATCGGCGTTAGTCATGATATTTTCTGGTAAATAGCTACCAGTACCAGTAATACGTGCGTAAGTTGTCAAACTACGTCCCTTTCAAGTAAGGTTTCAAGTTGTTTATCGATGCGCTGGGGCACACTCTTCTCGACTTCCAGCAAGGCTATTTTTATAGCATTGGCATATGAAAATGCATCCGCACCGCCATGACTCTTTATGACGATATCCTGCAGCCCTAGCAAACTGGCACCATTATACACACGGGGATCAACCCGCTTTTTGAACGCATTGAGAACAGGTAAGGCAAACAGACCCGCTATCTTTGTGAAGATATTGCGTTTGAATTCCTGCTTCATGAAATGTGTGATCATTTTAGCCACACCTTCGGAAGTTTTCAGTGATATATTGCCCACAAAGCCATCACAAACGACCACATCCACATCACCGGCATAGATATCATCACCTTCTACAAAGCCAATATAGTTTAGATTACATCCCTGCAACAGTCGATCTGCTTCCTTAACCTGGGCATTACCCTTCATCGCTTCTGAGCCCACATTCAGCAGACCGACTCGCGGGTTTTCCACATTATCCACAGCACTGGCCGTAATTGATCCCATCACCGCAAACTGAAACAGGTGCTCTGCGCTACAGTCCACATTGGCACCCAGATCCAGCATATGAGTATGACCATGCATAGAAGGCAGCGTAGTCATGATGGCGGGCCGGTCAATACCCGGCAGTGTTTTCAGCACAAATTTGGCAGTAGCCATCAGGGCACCGGTATTGCCGGCACTGACTGCTGCCTGGGCCATACCCTGATGAACCAGGTTAATGGCTACCCGCAAAGACGAATCTTTTTTCTTACGAAGTGCCTGTGAAGGCGATTCATCCATAGTAACAATTTCTGATGCGTGATGAATCTGTAGGCGTTCTGATTCAGTCAGACCATGTTGATCAAGATGCTGCCTTAAAACATCTTCGAGTCCGACCAGAATCAGCCGTACATTAGGAATTTCATTTAATATACGTGCTGCAGCGGGAACGATTACTTCTGGCCCGAAGTCCCCACCCATGGCATCAAGTGCAATTATTGGATTATCTGGCATATTACCGTATGGCTAAATAGAAAACGGGCGGATGATGTCCGCCCGTATTATCACAGAATCAGCTGATTTTACTCGCTATCGTTTTTAGTTGCGATAACTTTACGACCACGATAGTAACCGTCTGGACTTACATGATGACGTAGATGAGTTTCACCTGAAGTGGATTCCACAGACAGTGCTGCTGTAGACAGTGCATCATGTGAACGACGCATGCCGCGTTTTGAACGTGTTTTCCGGTTTTTTTGTACCGCCATGGTATTCTCCAGTAATCAATAACTTAGCTTAACTAGTTAATTCAATTTGTTTAAAGTAAATCCTTAAGTACTGAGAAAGGACTATCCTTCTTCAGTGCCTGCTCTTCCTCTGATGCCTGACGTATTTTCTGCTCCTGCAGATAGTCTGAACATTCGGTGTCGTGTAGTGCCACCAGCGGTACAGCCAGTAACAATTCATCTTCCAGCATGACTGGAATATTGACCCGATTGTCCTCGTCCAGCATTAGAGGTTCAAATTCTTCCGGTAATAATCCGGCTCTGGATTCATCACTGACCAGAGCCAGTTTAAAATGAGTATCCAGATCCAGAGTCATAGGCTGCATGCATCGCTGACAGGTTACTGTTAGCGTGGCTTTCACATGGCCGCTTACCGTACGCAACCTGTCCTGTACATCGAACTCAAGCTCGGCTTCAATATTTGCCTGATCATCGAGTACTATTGCGGCCAGTCTTTCCAATCGACTGATTGGCCAGTAACCGTTGATTTTACTCGCTTTTCGGGCGGCTTGTACGAAGTCCAGTTGTTCTGGCAATTTCGGCTGCATAATAACCGCGCAATAGTATATGTTTTAGACTAAGCTGTCAAAATAAAAACGCTATATATTTCAAGCATTTCCACTGATCTATTCTGGACTAAAAATTAATCCTTGAACAGATAATTCAGCTGGGTAATATGTGTGCCCACCATGCAACTCGATAATTTCCTATGAAACTAATACTGGCATCCACTTCCCCATTCCGTAAACAGCTGCTGGATAAACTTGAACTCGATTATGAAACCGCATCACCGGAAGTCGATGAAACACCCCTGGCCGGCGAAACTATTGAAGCCATGGTGGTACGTCTGTCGGAAGCCAAAGCCCGGGCCGTTGCCGATCGTTATCCCGATGCCCTGATTATAGGTTCAGACCAGAGCGCAGTACTCAATGGTAAGCCTTTGACCAAGTCTGGCGGATTCGATAAAGCTTTTCAGCAGTTGAAAAACGCTTCTGGCCAGAAAATCATTTTCCAGACAGGACTGTGTCTGCTCAACACCTTAACCGGTCATATGCAATCTGCCTGCATCCCCTATACGGTGATTTTCAAAACCCTCAGCGATCAGCAAATTAAACACTACCTTGAGAAAGAGCAACCCTATAACTGTGCCGGCAGTTTTAAATCCGAAGGACTCGGTATAGCGCTGTTTGAACGCTTTGAAGGCGAAGACCCTAACGCACTCATTGGCCTGCCACTGATCAAGCTCATTGAAATGCTGGCCAATGAAGGTCTGAGCCCGATTTAGCTGCTACACTCGCAAATATAATAACTACATATGCGCATCCATGAGCACCAGCAACCATCCTTTATGGCATAACCTGTTCCGACGCCAGGATGACCGTTTAACTCAGGTCACCGAACTCTGGATGTTAACTCCGCTGTTTGAAAACATCAGCTACCGCAAGTGCCGTGAACTGGTCAATAACATGCATCCCCGGCAATACCAGAAAGGAGAAAAAGTATTCAGCGCCGGTGACATTGGCACCAGTGTAGTTCTCATTCGCCATGGCGGCATAGAAATTAAGGCTGGGGATAAACTGCTGTCTGAACTTCAGGCCGGTGATTTTTTTGGCGAAGTGGCACTGATTATCGATGAACCCAGAACTGCCGATGCCATAGCCACCGATGAATCCGAACTGATTTTTTTCTTACGCTCCGATCTCGAAGAATGGATTCAACGATCACCCCAGGATGGAGCAGTTTTCATGTTAAATATCGCCAGGGTGCTGGCGGCAAGACTGAGGCATACGAATATTCTGCTCTCTCTGCAGGCGGGTGACTAATGCTTCAATCCCTGTTTCTGCACCCCATGACACGCACTCTACTTCTGTTCAGTCTGATACTCACCATACTGGCCATGCTGGCCATACTGCTAGCGCCCATACTCATTCCAGTTATCATTTCGTTTGCACTTTACGCCATGCTAGAGCCTTTGAGCAGTTATTTTGAACGGCATGGGTTTTCACGCACCAGCGCATCTTTAACCGTCTTACTGCTGCTGGTGCTATTAGCCTCACTGGCCATTGCCCTGCTCATGCCTCAGCTATCATCACAGTTAGCTGATCTTCAGCAACAACTGCCAATGATATGGCAAACCTTGCTGGACTTTGCCCAGCGAAGCAGTCAGTTTATTGCCCAGTCAATTGGTATCAGTCTGGAAGCCGATAACATCACACAACCGCTGTTCGATCAGGCCAATCAATGGGGCAAAACTGCCCTGGTTGAGGGCTCCAATATCCTCATCAGCTTTACCATCCTGCTGGTACTTATACCCATTTTCACTTTTTTTCTGATAAGAGATTATCGAGTACTAAGAAATCACCTGCTCGATATGTTACCCAACAGCAGCTTTGAATTAGGCTGGCTCATTTACCATCGGGTGTCCCACCAGCTCCAGGAATACATTCGCGGTATCATGATCCAGTCCGGCATCATGATTATCATCACTACCACGGGTTTTTACCTTATTGGGCTGGATTCACCTATATTACTGGGGCTGGTGGCCGGTGTGCTCAACCTGATCCCCTATGTGGGCCCATTAATGGCCATGGTATTACCCGTATTGCTGGCACTGGGTCATGCGCCACTGGAACTCTGGCTAGTAGGTGCCGCCATTGGTGTTATCCTGGTTGCCCAGATCATCGATAACATGCTGGTCATCCCTTCGGTCATTGCGAATGCTGTGAATCTTCACCCGGTAATTGTGATTGCCGGCATTATCATCTTTGGAAACCTGTTTGGCTTTATCGGCATGGTGGTGGCGATTCCGGTGATTTCTACGGCCAATATCATCTTCCGCGCATTGCTACAGGGT
>CBDULX010000073.1:0-14229 GCA_965368175.1 uncultured Gammaproteobacteria bacterium
TGCGCGCCATCAGTCGAAGCTCCTCATCGCCAGGCCACAGGCAATCATTAAGGCTGGTGCATCATTGTTTAATGCTTCGGCGTTGACTTTATTTGACAGTTGCATGTTGCTAAATGGATTACATATGACTGTTCTAATGCCCAGCTGGTTTTCGATCAGTTCATCTATGGCCGGTATGGATGAGCAACCACCGGCCAGGGCAATCAGATCCACTGAATGATGCTGGCCCGCAGTGTAGAAAAACTGTAGAAAACGACTAACCTGCTGTGCCATTGTTTCCTTAAAAGGCTCCAGAACTTCTGGAACATAATTTTCCGGTAAGCCACCGACTTTTTTCAGCCGCCCTGCTTCCTCATAGGCCAGCCCATAACGGCGCATAATTTCTTCTGTGAGCTGCTTCCCTCCAAAGGCCTGTTCACGAGTGTAGATGAGTTCATCGTTTTCGATAACATTCAGGCTGGTCATGGTGGCGCCTATATCCAGTACAGCAATAATAAATGGTGATGCTTCCGTATCATCATTTTTGGCTGGCATTGTGTCGGCAGGACGAATCAATCTGGCTGTATGTTCAATGGTATAGGCTTCGACATCTACGATAGCGGCAGTAAGCCCCGCAATTTCTGCTGCAGCGGTTCTAAGTTCCACATTTTCGCTTCTGGAGGCGGCCAGTAGTACATCAACACGATCTGGGTTGTCGCGGTTTTCGCCCAGAATCTGAAAGTCGAGGTTAATTTCCTCCAGTGGATAGGGGATGTACTGGTCGGCTTCCATTTCAATCTGAGCTTCCATTTCACTGTCACTCAGCGAAGCGGGCATAGTAATGACTTTGGTAATAACGGCGGAGCCTGCTACCGCCACGGCGACTTTTTTACACCTGGTGCCAGAGCGTTTCAGGGCTTTTTGAAGGGTTTCACCTACGGCTTCCACATCCTGTATATTTTTTTCCACAACGGCATTGGCAGGCAGGGGTTCAACTGCCAGACTTTCAACCCGATAACCTTTATCGCTTTTAGATAACTCGACCAGTTTTACCGAAGTAGAGCTGATGTCGATCCCCAGTATGGGGGTTTGTTTGCGCTTCAGCTGAAACACGCTGCTTACCTCTTAATCCAGTGCATATAAGTAGTTATAGCTCTTTTATGCATATGTGCATTAAATATTAGCCGCAAGTATTGAATAATACTAGCCTATTTTTAAATTACTGTCGCTTGAAATGTAAACAAAGACTATAATTTTGTAAAATATTATGGCCGATAGGGTGATCCAGTCAGCCGTTTTGTCATTTGCTAAAGAGTATATACTTGGGCATTCAATAACTTAGCTCTGAATGCTGGTTAAATACTATATTGCGACCAAAATTGAATTAAGGCTTTACTGCCTCAGGTTCGGTCGGGGACTACATTAATAATATGCAAAAATATGCGAAATTTCTTCGAATTGGTTTAAAGATTTTTATTGCAGGCCTGATTTTGATTATTATCTCTGTTCTGGGATTATATCTTTATATTGAACCGGATCTGCCAGACATCGAAGGTCTGAGTGATGTGCAGTTACAGGTACCGCTCCGGGTGTACAGTAAGGAAGGGGCTCTAATTGCAGAATATGGTGAAAAAAGGCGTTCTCCTAAGGATATTTCTGAGATCCCGGAACAGCTGAAGCAGGCTTTTTTGTCGGCCGAGGATGATCGTTTCTACGAACATCCAGGGGTAGATTACCAGGGTATATTGCGTGCTGTGGTGCATCTGCTGAAAACAGGTAAACGAGGCCAGGGTGGCAGTACTATTACCATGCAGCTGGCTCGTAATTTCTATCTGAGTCGTGAAAAAACATTTGCTCGTAAATTCAATGAGATTTTTCTGGCATTTAAAATCGAAGGCCAGATGTCCAAGGATAAGATTCTCGAGCTCTATCTAAATAAAATATATCTGGGCAACCGAGCTTATGGCGTCGCGGCGGCAGCACAGGTTTATTATGGTAAGAGCCTTGAAGAGCTGGATCTGGCCCAGATCGCTATGATTGCCGGGTTACCCAAGGCGCCTTCTCGTTATAACCCCATAATTAACCCTGAACGAGCATTGACTCGTCGTAATTATGTGCTCAACCGTATGGCCGAACTGGAGCATATAACTGAGACCGAATTGCGTTGGGCTAAGGCTCAGTCCATCACCGCTGGCCTGCATGATTCTCCTGTTGATTTGAGCGCATCTTACGTGGCGGAGATGGTGCGTGCAGAGATTTCCCGCCAGTTCGATGAAGAGGCTTATACTCGTGGGTTGCGGGTGTATACGACTATCGAAAAGTCATTGCAGGAAGCAGCAAATCTGAGTGTACAGCAGACATTGCTGGCCTATGATCAGCGTCATGGTTACCGCGGGCCTGAAAAACATATCGAGTTCAAGTGGGATGAGGCTGAACTTGAAGCTGCGGCTGAAGAAAATGCGAACAAGCAGGAAGAACAGCTTACAGAGCAGGATTCTGACCTGCAGCAGGCGCTAGCTCAGGAACAGGAGGCGGAGTTAGCAGAGGAGGACGGTGTGCCGACAGAGGCTACGGGTGAGCTGACTAAAGAAGAGCTCTGGGAGAAGGCTCTTGATGGCATTAAAGAGTATGGCGGTCTGTATCCAGCATTAGTGATAGAAGTGGGGGAGCAGGAAGCTCGAGTCTACCTGCAGGGTGGACGACTAATTCATCTGGACTGGGAAAGTATGTCCTGGGCGAAATCTTATATAGACGTGAATACCCAGGGGCCAGCGCCGCAGGTTGCGGCCGATGTATTAAAGCTGGGAGATATGGTGCGAATTTACAGGGATATTGCTGGTCTCTGGCGTCTCGGACAGTTGCCGGAGGTACAGGGGGCGCTGACCTCACTGGATCCTAATGATGGAGCAATCAAAGCGCTGGTTGGTGGTTTTGATTTCCATCACAGTAAATTTAACCGGGCGGTACAGGCTCGGCGTCAGGCTGGTTCCAGCTTTAAGCCTTTTATTTATTCAGCAGCACTGGAAAAACGCTATACAGCAGCCTCGGTGATTAATGACGCACCCGTGGTGTTCCATGATCCTGCACTGGAAGGAACCTGGCGACCAGAGAATTACAGCGGGAAATTTTATGGCCCAACCCGGTTAAGAGAAGCACTGGTCAAATCACGTAATCTTGTATCTATCCGTATTTTAAGGTCCATCGGTATTGGCTATGCGACGCGGTTTGCCGGTCGTTTTGGTTTCGATCCCAAATTACTGCCCCATGACCTTTCGCTGGCACTGGGTAGTGGTGAAGTGAGTCCACTGGAGTTGTCCACTGGCTTTGCGGTGTTTGCAAACGGTGGTTATCGAATAACGCCGTATTTTGTACAGCGTATCGAAGGTCCTGATGGAAATGTGCTGTACGAGGCAGATCCTGAAGTGGCCTGTGTCAGCTGTGTGCTGAAAGCCAGGGGCCAGGAAATGCCTGTGGTTGATGTAAAGATTGCAGAAAATAACATAGTGTCTGACGAAGTTGAGCAAGTCGTGTCGGCGCCAATGGATATAGTGACTGAAGAAACAATGACGGAAGACCTGATGACAGAAACATTGTCTAAACTGCCTAAACAGGCGGAGCGTGCCGTTGATGAACGAGTTATCTATATTATGAATTCAATCATGCAGGATGTTATCAAGCGGGGTACCGGCCGCAGGGCGCTGGCTTTGGGGCGTAATGATTTACACGGTAAGACCGGAACCACTAACGATCAGAAAGATGCCTGGTTTAATGGTTTTAATCGATCACTGGTAGCGACCGTATGGGTAGGTTTTGATCAGCAGCAGCGCTCTCTTGGAAACTTTGAAACAGGTTCCAAAGCAGCATTGCCAATGTGGGTTGAGTATATGCGTACTGCCCTTAAGGGTGTGCCGGAAATTATGATGGAGCGACCTGATAATTTAGTGACCATGAAAATTAATGCTGAGACCGGAGAACTGGCTGGTGCTGATGATGTCGACGTTATTTTTGAAATATTCCGTGCAGAGCGTGCGCCTAAACAGAAAAGTGTGTCCGGAGGTAATACTGGTCCTGGTCCGAGCAACAATGAAACGGATGTTATGCCAGAGCAGTTATTTTAGAGATTAATCAGAGGTGCTATGGCTAATTTGGTTTGTCGTATTAATATAAATATTTGCCACAGACGACTGCAGGGAGGCAGGAGGTAGAGTAATGCAGGAGCAATTACCGAGTCACAGAGTTCGCAAAGTAATATATATTATTAAATGTACATATTAAAAACTCTGTGTTCTCTGTGACTCTGTGGCAAAAGCTTCATTTTTGTAGATAGTAGTTTTAACCGGCTGAATCGCCAAGATGCTTGCGTATTTTTTCAAGCAGGGTTTCTTTATCGAAAGGTTTATGTAACATGTCGTCAATAAGTGATTGCTCCTGATCGTCGTTCATGGAAGCCATGTTTTCGCTATATCCGCTGGCTATCTGGAATTTTATCTGTGGGTATAATTTGCGTACTTCCCTGGCTAATTGAAAACCATTCATGCCTGGCATGATAACGTCACTAATAATTAAATCCACATTATGATTTGTTAATTTATCCAGCGCCGATTCGGCGCTTTCTGCAATAATTACATGGTATCCCTGACTGCTTAATATTTCTTCAGATAAATAACATATAGCAGGTTCGTCATCCACCACCAGAATAGTTTCGTTACCTGTTGCTGTCTCACTTGGTATGTGATTGTGTATGTGCTCGGACTTGGGTTTGCCTGTGAAGCGTGGGATATATAAATGGATGGTAGTGCCTTTGCCTAATTCAGAGTCTACACGGATGCCACTGCCTGAGCGAGTTACAAAGCCATAAACCTGACTCATTCCAAGCCCCGTTCCAGCATCACCTTTGGTAGTGAAGAAAGGATCAAATATATTGCTGAGGGTTTCATTATCCATTCCTATACCCGTGTCAGTGATGGATAGATGGATATAATCCCTGGCGATAATACCTAATTGATTTGCCTGTTGCTGAGTTAACTGGATGTTGCGGGTTTTCATTATAAATTGTCCACCATCAGGCATGGCATGCATGGCATTGATTGCAATATTGAACAGGGCGTCCTCGAAGTCGTTTTTGTCCACCCAGGCAGGCCATGTTTCCGGTGATAAATCCAGTATGAGCTGGATTTTAGCAGTGAGTGATTTGGCCAGAATATGCTGGTTATCCTGTAGCAGGCTGTTGAGATCAACCTGTTGGTTCTCGCTGTCCTTGCGACGTGAAAAAGCTAATAGTTTGCTGGTGAGTTTCTGGCTTCGCTTACCAGCCTGTAGAATACGTTGTGCATATTCCTGTAGTTTGGGATGATCATGTAATTGAGCATCGAGTATTTCGGCAAAACCAAGAATTACCCCCAGCATATTATTATAATCGTGGGCAATGCCACCGGTAAGCTTGCCCATGGCTTCCATTTTCTGAGAGCGATTTAGCTGTTCTTCAATCAGCTTCTTTTCAGTTATGCAGCGCACCAGTGCCAGTAAGTAGGTGTCGTTGCCCAGATGTATGCGTTTCAGGCTGACCTCAGCATCAAACTGTGTGCCATTTTTTGTAATGAACCTCCATTCAAAAAATTGTACTTCACCCGCTAATGCTGCCTCGGTTTTTGTTCTTGCAAGATCTTTTGAGGCAATTCCCTTGGCCTGTTTTTCTGGTGAAAACTGGATTGGGTTCTTGCCCAGGATGTCATCTAGCTGACAGTCGAATAATTCCAGTGTTTTTAAATTACATTCACAAAAAACGTCATCCTTGATCAGGAAGATGGCGTCATTAGCAGATTCGAAAAGGCTTTGATATTTGGTGTTACTAACCAGTAGTTCTTCTTCACTTTTTTGCAGGGCATTTAGTGCTTGCTGGGTTTTTCTACGAAGTTGATTGATTTTATCTGCCTGTGCTAATGACATGAATAAAACCAGCCAGATCACGCCTATGGCGAAAATATTTTCCGTAATAAAATTGCTTGGTATCCAGGCTAATCGATTTAGCAGGAAAATAACTAGTGTGCTGAGCAATACATACCAGCCACTGGCAAATAGTTTTGATGAAGTTGCTTGTGTCAATAAGCTATGAGTTACTCGATATAATATGAATACAATTGTTATTACCATGGGAGGAATTACAAGTGTGATCCAGGTGCCATAACTAATAAACAGGGCTAATAATGTTAGTAATGCAAACAGGCTGACTAGCGACTTTTCTATGAATATAATGTTGGGTGTGGCCGCTGTAGTTGATAGAAATCGGTTGTTAAATTTGAGTAAGGAAATAACTAACAGGTTTCCAGAGAGGGATGCACCAAGATAGCTGTATTTTGCCCATGAATCGCTAAATAGTATCTGGCTAAATCCATCATAAAAGGATGCATAGATGAATGCGCTGGCTATAAATGCTATTAGCCAGATATAACTTGAGTCCTTCAGGGAATAGTACAAAAACAGGTTATAAATCATCATTATGAGCAAAATGCCAATAATGATGCCGTGCCAGTAATTATCCAGCTGATTTTGATAAATCATTCCCTGCCAGCTTAATAGCTTCAGGTCAATGGTCATGGAAGAGCCATTGTTTATGTTAATGTAATAAGTCTGTTGCTGCTCAGGCTCGAGTTGTAGTTTGAATAGTATCAGTCGATTTGGGATATCTCGCTTTGAGAACGGTCTTAAATTTCCGGACTGTTTTACAGAAAAATCACTGTTACTGGATTTAGTTGAGTAAAGATCAATATAGTGAGTGTTAGCATTGAACTGCCCAAGGATCCAGTCACGGGTGTTACTGGAGTTATTGTGAACAGTAAATTTTACCCAGAAGCTGCTTTTACTGTAGCCAAAGGAAGGTACGAGGGTAGTGCTGGCCGTAAATTGCTGCCGAAAATCAGCTGAGCTCACCTGTTCGATGCCGAGTGTATTTGTTGAGTCTTCAAGAATTTCCAGTGAAGGTCCCAGTTGATAGACTTGTTGCTGGTCCGTTAATTGTATGATTTGCTGGGCATATGTATTGAGTGGAAGAGTCGACAGGAGCAGTAGCAGCAATTTAATAACAAGTGCTGCCGGTCGTTTTGCTATCGAAAATTGTGGGCCTTTCACTTGAATTAAAATCCTGGTTCGATTCCTGGCAGCCTCTGATGAAGCATCATCTACTTCATCAAAAGCTCCCCTGTTTACTCTGAAGTATCGTCAGGAGATATATATCAGTAATTGTCAGGCAGATACAGTGCAAACTGATTATTTGTGGTATTGCTCACTTAGCTGATGAACCGAATCAACCAGGCTTTTCACATGCTCGGGATTGATTTCCGGGGTAATGCCATGACCAAGATTGAAAACGTGGCCGCTGCCATTGCCATAAGACTGTAATATTTTTGCTGCTTCCTGACGGATAATTTCGGGCCTGGCATTCAGTGTGGCCGGATCCATGTTGCCCTGCAGTGCAACTCGGTCGCCGACCTGCTGGCGGGCCAGTGCAATGTCGGTGGTCCAGTCCAGGCCAATTCCATCACAGCCGGAATCAGCAATATCACTCAGCCATTGTCCGCCACCCTTGGTGAACAGAATGACAGGGACTTTACGGCCTTCGCTTTCGCGATTCAGGCGTGACACGATGTCAGACATGTATTTTAGAGAAAATTCGCGGTACATGGCTGGGGATAAATTACCACCCCAGGTGTCGAATATCATCAGTGCCTGAGCGCCGGCGGCAACCTGAGCATTGAGATAGTTGACCACTGAATCGGAAATTTTACTCAGTAACAGGTGTGCTAGTTGTGGCTGCTCGAACAACATGGTTTTGGAGCGACTAAATGTTTTGCTACTGCCACCTTCAATCATATACGTGGCCAGTGTCCAGGGGCTACCGGAAAAACCAATCAGGGGTACTCGACCGTTAAGTTCTCGGCGAATGGTGCGCACTGCATCCATGACATAACCAAGTTCATTTTCAGGATCGGGGATGGGTAGATTCTTAATCTGTTTCTCGGTACGAATCGGGGTTTCAAATTTTGGTCCTTCGCCCTCTTCAAAGTACAGGCCCAGGCCCATGGCATCGGGTATGGTCAGGATGTCAGAAAACAGTATTGCGGCATCCAGATCGAAGCGGTCTAGCGGTTGCAAGGTGACTTCGCAGGCAAGATCCGGAGTGGTGCATAATGTCATAAAGTCGCCAGCCTTTTCACGGATAGCCCGGTACTCTGGCAAATAGCGACCCGCCTGGCGCATAATCCATATCGGTGTACGGTCTACCGGTTGTTTGAGCAGGGCACGTAAAAAGCGATCGTTTTTTAATTCTGGCATTATGATGTTCGCAGTGTTCTCTTATGATTGTTTGAAGATAATACAGGATGAAAGAAATAGAATCCTGTCGTTCGCCATAGCCCTGTTAAATGTCCAGGTAGTCCAGGATGCCTTCAGCAGCTTCTCGACCTTCAAAGATGGCGGTGACCACCAGATCAGAGCCTCTTACCATATCGCCGCCGGCAAATATTTTGGGGTTAGTGGTCTGGAACTTGTATTCGTGTTTTGCGGGAGCTTTTACTCGGCCCCGATCATCGATACTGATATTAAAATCCGCGAACCAGCTGGCCGGGCTAGGCTGGAAGCCAAAAGCAATCAGTATATGGTCGCATTCCAGAATTTCTTCTGTGCCAGGGATGGGTTCTGGGAGGCAGCGACCTCGTTCATCGGGTTCGCCCAGCTGAGTGGTAACCATCTTGATGCCAGTCATGGTGCCGTTTTTGCCAACAATCTCGATAGGCTGGCGATTCCACCTGAATTCAACGCCCTCTTCACGGGCATTCTGAACTTCTCTTTTTGAGCCCGGCATATTAGCTTCATCACGACGATAGGCGCAGGTGACTTTACTGGCGCCCTGTCGAATTGCTGTGCGATTACAGTCCATCGCGGTATCGCCACCACCCAGTACCACGACTTTTTTGTCTTTCATGTCAATGAAGTCGTCACTGTAGCCCAGCAGATTATTGGTGCTGGAAATCAGGTATGGCAGTGCTTCGAAAACACCGTTCAGGTCTTCACCGGGGAAGCCGCCTTTCATTGAGGTGTAAGTGCCCATGCCCAGGAATACCGAATCGTATTCGTCCAGTAATTGCTGAAAGGGGATGTCCTTACCGATTTCAGTATTAAGGATGAATTCTATGCCCATACCCTCGAAAATTTCCTGGCGGGTTTTCATGACGCTTTTTTCGAGTTTAAAGGGCGGTATACCAAAAGTCAGCAGGCCGCCAATTTCAGGGTATTTGTCATACACTACCGCTTTTACACCATTACGTGTCAGGATGTCGGCACAACCCAGTCCTGCCGGGCCTGCACCCACAATGGCGACGCGCTTGCCTGTGTTCTGTACGTCAGAGAGGTCTGGTCGCCAGCCCAGTTTCAGAGCTTCTTCGGTGATGTATTTTTCAATTGAACCGATGGTGACTGCGCCAAAATTGCAATCATTAAGGGTGCAGGCGCCTTCACATAAGCGATCCTGTGGGCACACTCTTCCGCAAACTTCAGGCAGTGTATTGGTGCGGTGGGATAATTCGGCAGCTTCAAGAATGTTGCCTTCCTCGACCAGTTTCAACCAGTTTGGGATGTAGTTATGAACCGGGCATTCCCATTCGCAATAGGGGTTGCCACAGGCCAGACAACGGTCGGCCTGACTTCGAGCGGATTTTTCGTCAAAGGGTTTATAAATTTCACGAAATTCAATACGACGTTGTTCGACCTTGATTTTTTCAGGGTCCTGACGAGGCACATCGATGAATTGCATGGTGTTTGCCATAACTTACCTCGGAGATGCTGAGAAGAGATTAAGCGGCGTTCAGGCGCGCTTTGATTTTGCCGCTGACGGCACCCATGTCGGCGCGTCCCTGGAGCTCAGATTTGAGTTGCCCCATAACTTTGCCCATGTCCCTGATGGAACTGGCACCAGTGCTATTGATGGCTGCATCGATCAGCGCATCGATTTCATAATCACTCAGGGCTTCCGGCATGAAGTCCTTGAGTACAGTGATTTCGTAATTCTCCTGCGTTAGCAGGTCATCACGGCCAGCCTGTTCATATTGCGCAGCTGACTCACGACGCTGTTTGGTCATTTTATCGAGAACCGCCAGGATACGATTATCATCCAGCTCAATGCGCTCATCAACTTCCACCTGTTTGATGGCGGCTAATATCAGGCGGATTACTCCGAGACGAGGTTTGTCGCCACCTTTCATGGCAGCTTTCATTTCGTCCGTAAGCCGTTGCTTGAGGGGTGCAATACTCATAGTTCGCGCTTAGCGACGACGACTTGGGCCACGACTCAGGCGTTCTCTGTCTTTAGACAGCTTTTTCAGATGACGTTTTACCGCTGCTGCAGCTTTACGTTTGCGCTCAGTGGTGGGTTTTTCATAGGCTTCACGACGACGGATTTCGGTTAGAATACCGGCTTTCTCGCAAGAACGCTTGAAACGACGCAGTGCAACGTCAAACGGCTCGTTGTCTTTCACTTTAACTTGTGGCATAGAAATCTCTCTAAAATTAAACACGGTCCAGTTGAACCGCGGGATTATATCAGTTTTTTAATGATTGCCAAAATAAAAGAGTATGAAAGTATTAGGAATTGAAACATCCTGTGATGAAACAGGGGTTGCCATCTACGATTCAGAGCGGGGCTTGCTGGCTCACGCGTTGCATTCACAGGTAAAATTGCATGCCGAATACGGCGGTGTGGTGCCGGAACTGGCTTCCCGCGACCATATTCGTTATTTGCTGCCATTGACTGATCGTGCTTTAACCGAGGCTGGAATTACCAAGCAGGAACTGGACGGGGTAGCGTTTACTTCGGGCCCTGGGCTGGTGGGTGCATTAATGGTGGGGGCTTCCACTGCTCGAGCTCTGGCCATGACACTGGGTGTACCTGCAGTGGCGGTGCATCACATGGAGGGCCATTTGCTGGCGCCCATGCTGGAAGATTCGGCTCCGGAGTTCCCTTTTATAGCCCTTCTGGTGTCTGGAGGGCATACCCTGCTGGCTGAGGTTCGTGGGGTGGGGGAGTACCGCATTCTGGGTGAAAGTCTGGATGATGCTGCCGGTGAGGCTTTTGATAAAACGGCTAAATTACTCGGACTGGGTTATCCCGGAGGGCCGGCGCTGGCCAGGCTGGCCCAGCAGGGTGAAGCGGGTCACTATCGATTCCCTCGACCCATGACCGATCGGCCCGGGCTGGATTTTTCCTTCAGTGGCCTGAAAACCTTTACATTGAATACCTGGCTCAATGAGCAAAAGCAGGGTCATGATGATGAACAGACTAAAGCCAATATCGCACGGGCTTTCGAAGAGGCGGTAGTTGATAGTCTAAAAATCAAATGCAGGCGTGCAGTGCAACAAACCGGCATCGAGACCCTGGTGGTGGCCGGCGGTGTTGGGGCCAATTTGAGTTTACGGGTGGCACTTAAAGAGATGATAGACAGGGAAGGCGGGCAATTATTTTATCCTCGCATAGAATTTTGCACCGATAATGGTGCCATGATCGCCTATGTCGGTTGTTTGCGATTACTCGGCGGAGAGCACGAGCCATTAATCATCAATGCCAGGGCTCGCTGGCCAATGGATCAACTGGCCAGTCTTTAAGGATGCCGGTTTATTGCTTGCGAAAGCTGGCAATGACCTGACCAGCCTGTATCAAACTGGCCTGAGCAGTCGAAACTTGCAGCTGATATTTGATATCGGTGTCTGTATCATCTGGGTGTACACAGGTAATCGCGATGGTTTTGCTGTCCTGCCCGGCCCAGAAGCATCGGCGAATAATCTGCTGCTTATCCACACCATACATTTCTGCTTTACCATCGAACATCACATCGATCATGTTGATTTTGCTATTACCGGTGGCGATGTTATGCCATTGGCCTGAGGCTGGATGAGGTGAGCAGGCCAACAGCAGCTGGGTGAAAAACAGGGCAAACAGCAGATTGATTTTGGACATTCTCAGGCCTGATTATTCATGATGGTGGAACCATACTACAGACAATGTATGTGCAGACTGGATGCATATCAATTATTTGAAAAGATTAAACGTCTTAATAACATGTGCGCTGTTTATCTATTCATTGGTACCTGTTGTGGGCACTGGACAGGCTGACAGGTATTTTCATCTATGACAGGGAGTAGCGTCAGTTCTTTATAGCTTTGCTGGATATTAAGGTTGTCTGGCGCAAGCTGAAGGGCACATTCTATAGCCTTATGTGCTGTAGTGTTGCAGTGTTGCTCTGCGAAAATAAATGCCAGATTATTCCAGGCACTGGCCTGCCTGGGATGCTGATCAATGATTTGGCGCAAAACAGTTTCAGCTTCGGCAAGGTGACCGGCACTGTATTCACTGTTGGCCAATGCCATCAGTACTGTGCTGTGCTCAGGCCAGTATTTTGCAGCTGAGCGAAAAGCCGTCAGTGCCTGTGTCCTAAAACTCGCATTTTCAAGTGTGATAGCGGCATCGGTATAGGCCAGAGGTGATGCGCTGGCCGGGATCAGTCCCGGTTTGAGGATGACATAAGCCCAGTAATTCGATCGTTGCCAGGTACGTTCGAAAGTGGCCATAGAGATACCATAGTTTCGGTAAGTACCCGAACGTAAAGTAATTTCACCCTCATCCAGATCATAACCCACAGCAACTGCATAGTGCCATTGTGGCCACCAGTTGTATGACAGGTTCTGCAGTACCAGTACCGGATGACCGGCATCTATCTCACTGACCAGCGCAGTCAATTGGGGTGAGAGCTTATAGCTAAGCAAACCGAAACCGCGGGCAGTGACAATCATCTCAAGTTGCAGGCTGCCTTTCAGTGCAGGGATATAAACTTTGTCGACCAGGTCTTCGGGTTGTGTAGGTATGCCCTGATAGTTTAAAACCGTAGCGAGTGCCGCCGGGCCGCATTGATAGGAGGCTTGAGGGTAAAAGGGAACCTTGTCCAGCATGACTGCCCGACGAATACCGTCTGGTGTATGCTCCAGTAATTGTCGTGTCTGTGGCGTTGTGACGCAGCTACTCAGCAGCAGGAGCAGGGCTAAGCCCGACCAGAGCCGGGCAAGCCGTAAATATGTCACTGGATTATTTATTGATATTTTTTACAAAAGGAAAAACATCGGTCGCACCAAGCATATCGGTAATCACCAGTACAATAAAAACCGTTACTAGTGCACCGATAATTCCGGAACCCGCGGGTAATTGTTCCAGGTTATGGTTGAGTTCGGCAATTTCATCCGAAGTCATCTGGCTTATGCGCAGGCTGGCTGCCTCAGGATCCACCCCGAGTTCGATCAATTGCTGCTGGATCTGTTCAGCCTGTAGCAAACCGGCGGCCTGCTGAAAAGACGCTGATTCCTGAGTTTGCAGCAAATCATTATTGGTGATCATGGCCGCGTGAAGCGGCTGTAGCTGTAGTCCCCATAACGCCAGCAGACTTAATATAATGCCGAAGGGTTTGAAGCATCTAAATAGTTTCATGTTTATCACTCCTGTAGTGATACTACGATTTTTTAACTCGATTTTTTAGCGCCGATCTTGTTTTCCTGGCCGGTTAACAAGTTACGTATGTTGCTGCGATGTCGCCAGTAGAGCAGAGAGGTCATGATGACAGCACTCATGGTGATTGCCTGGGCGTCGGTGATTTGCCAGACCAGTACAGGTGCGAACAGAGCCGCAACCAGCGCCGAAAGAGATGAATAACGGAAGCTGAAGGCCATGGCCAGCCAGATGGCAATGGTGCCCAGGCCCACCAGCCAGTGAATGCCGATTAAAACACCGAGCAGGGTCGCCACCCCTTTGCCCCCTTTGAAGCCATAATAAACAGGATACAGATGCCCCAGAAAGGCAGCCAGGGCGGTGGCGGCGACCACTTCATCCGAGGTGCCTAGCAGCACAGCCACTAAAACTGGCAATAAACCTTTGAGCATGTCACCCAGCAGGGTAATGATGGCGGCTTTTTTGCCGCCTTCCCGTAAAACATTGGTGGCACCAGGGTTGTTGGAGCCAACCGTTCTTGGGTCGGGTAACCCCATTATTTTACAGGTGATTATTGCTGTTGATACTGAGCCAGTTAAATAGCCCATCAGAGCGAATCCAATAATCAGTATAATAGGCTGTTGTAGAGTTTCCACGGTTACATCTGCATCGATTAAAGATAGCGAAACTTACCATGAAATGTTTAAGCAGGCGAATATGAATTCGACAAAAAT